>PKXS01000115.1 GCA_003132425.1 Gammaproteobacteria bacterium
GCGATGGCCTACTCGGCCGGCGAGTTCACGCGCGACGCGGCGCGCGCAATGCAGGACATCTGGCGCCGGGGCCGCCAGCCCTTGTTGGTCGGCGGCACCATGTTGTACTACCACGCGTTGACCGCCGGCATTGCCAAATTGCCCACAGCAGATCTGCGGGTGCGGGCCGAGATCGACGCACGGGCCGAAAGCGCGGGCTGGGCCGCGGTGCATCGCGAGCTCNNGCGGCGGCCGCGCGCATCCACGTCAACGACCCTCAGCGAATCCAGCGTGCACTGGAGGTGTATCGGCTGACGGGCGAGACCATCACGCGATTGCAACAAAAGCGGGTGTCGGCATTTGCCGACGTGAGAATAATCGAGCTTGCCCTAGCGCCGCTCGAGCGCAGCGTGCTGCACGCGGCAATCGGATTGCGCTTCAAGGCAATGTTGGCCGCGGGGTTTCTGGAGGAGGTCAGGGCGCTCTATAAAAGAAGCGACTTAAGCGCGGAACATCCTTCGATGCGCGCGGTCGGATATCGTCAGATGTGGCGGCATGTAGCGGGACAGTGCGCGCTTGACGAGGCTGCGGAACACGCGATTGCGGCAACGCGGCAACTAGCCAAGCGGCAGCTGACCTGGCTGCGCCGCAGACAGAACGCATTGTGGTTCGATTCCATGCGTCCTGAGGTTTCGCAGGTGGTCTTCGATGCGGTCCAAGCGCGGATGACGCAGCGGGAATAGTTTTTTCGCCGCTATGGTTGGCTGTGCTAGCATTCCATCGGTATCTGCCTGTTGCCGCAGGGAAGTGACACGGCAATATATTGCACTAAAAATAAGGAGCTTTCCCATGGCCCGTGGCCAGTCTCTGCAGGACCCATTTTTGAATGCCCTGCGCAAAGAACGCGTGCCCGTCTCAATTTATCTTGTGAACGGCATAAAACTGCAAGGACAGATCGATTCTTTCGACCAGTTCGTCGTCTTGCTCAGAAACAGCGTGAGTCAGATGGTCTATAAGCATGCTATTTCCACTATCGTGCCCGCGCGTAATGTGCGGTTGCCGACCGGTGAGGATGGCGAAGTGACGGAACCGGCCATTGTCGAATGAGGATGGTCGAGTGATGGGGCGGCGTTCTGCAGTTGTTTGATCGCCCACGGGGTGGCGAGCGCGCTGTATTGGTCGGCGTGGGCATCGGGCACCCTGTGGATCCAAACGATACGGCTGAATTCAAGGCGCTGGCCGCGTCGGCGGGCACTGTGGGCGTGGGCCTCGTGCTGGCTTCGCGTGCGCGGCCGGACCCGAAGTACTTCGTCGGCTCCGGCAAGGCCGAGGAGATTCGAGCCTGCGCTGAGACGCATGACGCGGAGATAGTGCTCGTCGATCAGACGTTGAGTCCCAGCCAAGAGCGGAATTTGGAGAAACTTACGGGTCGTCGAGTATTGGATCGTAACGGCTTGATTTTAGATATTTTTGCTCAGCGCGCCCGGAGTTTCGAGGGTAAATTGCAAGTAGAACTCGCACAGCTCTCGCACTTAGCGACGCGCTTGGTGCGCGGCTGGACCCACCTCGAGCGGCAGAAGGGCGGCATTGGACTGCGCGGCCCCGGCGAAACGCAATTGGAAACCGACCGCCGCTTGATTGCCAAACGCATTCGCACTCTGCAAGCGCGGCTGGTGAAACTCGGTCGGCAGCGAGACACCGGACGGCATGTCAGGCGCGAGATTCCGGTGCCGACGGTGGCGCTGGTGGGCTATACCAATGCTGGGAAGTCGACTCTGTTCAACGCTTTGACGGGGTCGACGACGTACGTTGCCGACCAGCTGTTCGCGACATTGGATCCGACGGTCAGACGGGTGAAATTGGCCGGCGTCGGCGAAGTCGTCCTGGCCGACACCGTCGGCTTCGTGCGCGCGTTGCCGCATGAGCTCATCGCCGCATTTCGCTCGACGCTTCAGGAAGCTCGCGACGCGGATCTGCTGCTGCATGTGATCGACGCCGGCGACCCTCACAGAGACGAACGGATCGAGCAGGTTCGCGAGGTGCTGCGTGATATCGGCGCAGGCGAGGTACCCGAGCTACCCGTGTTCAATAAAATCGATTTGGTCGCTGAAAAGCCGCGGGTGCTTTACGGCGCGAGCGGATTGCCGGCGCAAGCCTGGGCCTCTGCCGCGACCGGCGCAGGTTTGGACGACTTGCGCGACGCGATAGCGCGAGCCGTGAGACCGAACCAGGTGCGCCGCACTCTGCACGTTGAATTGCTGGCTGCCGCGGTCAGGTCCGATCTGTTCCAGCGTAACGCGGTGCGCGCCGAGCGCCAATGCGACGATGGCAGCTGGGACCTGGAGGTCGAGCTCGATTTGACCGAGATCAGCAAATTGCTGGGTATCCGGGGCGTCAACCTGGTGGATAATGCTCCGGCAAGCCGCGCACAGCGCGTGGCATAACTGTTTGTAACTTAAATATTAGGCATTACGCATGGCTTGGAACGAACCTGGCGGCGAGAAACGCAACCCCTGGAATCGGCCGCAGCAATCGCAAAACGATTTGGACGATGTGCTGCGCAATTTTCAGCGCCGGTTAGCCGCGCTATTCGGGCGCGGCGGCGGCGCAGCGGGCGGCGGCGGCCCGGGTACCCCAAGCTTCGGCAAGGGTTTCGGCAGCATTCTGGTATTGATCGGCGCGATTTGGATCTGCAGCGGCGTCTACCGCGTCGATGCGCAGGAGCGCGCGGTCATTCTGCGGTTCGGCAAATACGTCCAAACCACGGGACCAGGGTATAACTGGCACCTACCCTGGCCGATCGAAACAAAGATCATCGTCAACGTATCGCGGCAGTACAGCGTCACCGACGATGCCAGCATGCTCACCGCCGATACGAATTTAGTCGAGGTGAAGTCTGCAGTTCAATACACCCAGCCGGACCCGCTCAAGCTGCTGTTCAAAGTACGCGATGTGGACGAGACGTTGACTCAGGTCAGCGAGAGCGCCATGCGCGAGGCGGTGGGCCAGGCCTCGCTCGACAAGGCCCTGGCATTCGATCCTTCGATCACCGATCACGCAAAGATTCTTTTACAGAAGACTCTTGACAACTACGACATGGGAATTCACATCCTGAGCGTCAACCTGACGGACGTGAACGTTCCTGAGGCCGTCCAGGACGCGCAGCGCGACGCGATCAAGGCGGACAAGGACCGCCAGCGCTACCAGCAGGAGGCAGAACTGTACCGCAACGATGTGTTGCCGCGAGCGCGCGGCGAAGCGGCCAAGCGGATACAGGACGCGGAGGCTTATCAACTGCAAGTACTCGCCCTGGCACAGGGCGAAACCGCCCGCTTTAATGAAGTGCTCGCGCAGTACGAGCATGCCCCGGCCGTGACGCGCGAGCGCATGTATCTCGATACGATGGGAAATGTGTACAAGAATTCACGCAAGGTCATCGTCGATACCAAGAATGCCAACAACATGATGTACTTGCCGCTCGATAAATTGGTCACGCCGCCGCCGCAGGCGATTAGCATGCCCAACGACACACTCACCGTCGCTCCTGCGGGTGTGCCCGAGGTGCAAGCCCCCCCGGCCGAAGATCCCGCCCGCGCACGGGGGGTTCGGTGATGCAAAACAGGATTTTGTACGGCTTGCTGGCACTGGTCGCGTTGATTCTGGTGATCCGGGCCAGCGTGTTTACGGTCTCCGAGGGCCAATTGGCGATCAAGTCCACCGGCGGCGAAATCGTGGATGCGAACTTCCAGCCGGGGCTGCACTTTAGAATTCCCCTGGTGAACGAGGTCAGCCGGTTCGACAAACGCATCATTACGCAGCTCTATCCGGCGGAGCGTTTTTTGACTCGCGAGCAGGAGCAGCTGAATGTCGATTTCTACGTCAAGTGGCGAATCAGCAATTTGCGCCGCTACTACGAATCGACCGGCGGCACGGAAGATGTGGCCAACGCACGCCTCGGCGAGACCATCAAGGACAGCATCAAGACCGTCGTTACGCAGCGAACCTTGCAGCAGGTGATTACCGCCGAGCGCGCGGAGTTCACCGACGCCATGATGAAAAACGCCCGCCCCGCCGCGAAGCAATTGGGCGTCGAGCTCGTCGATGTACGCATCACCAAGATCGACTTGCCGCAGCAGGTCCGAGATTCGGTATACGACCGGATGCGCGCGACGTTCAAGGCTCAGGCCGCCAAATTGCGCGCCGAAGGTATCGAGACCTCCGAGAAGACCCGGGCCGAGGCCAATAAGCAGCAGACGGAAATCATCGCAGATGCGGCACGCCAGGCCGCACAGATCCGCGGCCAGGGCGATGCCTCGGCGAGCGAGGTTTACGCCAAGTCGTATTCGCAGAACGCGGAGTTCTATAGCTTCTACCGCAGCATGCAGTCGTACCGTGAGTCCATCGGGACCCAAGGCGATGTTCTGGTGATCGCGCCGGACAGCGCCTACTTCAAGTATTTCAACAAGTCGCAAGCGCTGCCGCAGCGCTAGCCTCGCGACGCATGACGACGCAGATCGGCTGGGCGGAGTTGGGGCGCTATGTGGGCGGCGCCTTCGCGCTGTATCTGATTTTGGAGGGCATACTGCCTTTTCTAAACCCGGCGGCGGCGCAGAGGCTGATGGCAAAGCTGGCGCAGACCGAAGCCGCGCAGTTGCGTTGGGGCGGATTGATCAGCATGGTGGCGGGACTGGCATTGCTGTGGATGGCGCGCAATGGGTAAGAACCTGGTCGTAATCGGCTTGCAGTGGGGCGACGAGGGCAAGGGCAAGGTCGTCGACCTGCTCACCGATTGGGCTCAGGCCGTCGTGCGGTTTCAAGGGGGCCACAACGCGGGTCACACCTTGGTCATTGGCGGCAAGAAAACCATTCTTTCGTTGATACCGTCCGGAATATTGCACGCGCATGTGCAGTGTCTGATCGGCAACGGAGTGGTGTTGTCGCTGGAGGCGCTGTTCAAAGAGGCCGAAATGCTGATCGCGCAGGGCGTGCCGGTGTTCGAGCGGCTGCGCGTAAGTCCGGCCTGTCCCCTGATTCTGTCTTCGCATGTCGCGCTTGACCGCGCGCGAGAAAAGTCGCAAGGCGCGAAAGCCATCGGCACGACGGGCCGCGGCATCGGTCCTGCCTACGAGGACAAGGTCGCGCGGCGCGCGCTAAGGGTCTCGGACCTATTCCATCGCGAACGCTTTGCCGCCAAGCTGGGCGAGATACTGGACTACCATAACTTCATTCTGCAGCGCTACTTTCAAGCCGCACCGGTCGATTTTCAGCAAGTGCTGGAGTCGAATCTGGAACTGGGCGAGCGCCTCAAGCCGCTGGTCGCGGATGTGACCGGCATTCTCGAACAGCTGAGCATCGACGGGTGTCATGTCCTGTTTGAGGGTGCCCAGGGCGCCATGCTGGACGTGGATCTCGGCACGTATCCGTATGTGACTTCCTCGACGACGACGGCGGGCGGCGCGGCGGCGGGCACCGGTTTGGGTCCGCGGCGATTGAACGAGGGGCTCGGCATCGTGAAGGCCTATGCGACCCGCGTCGGTGCGGGCCCGTTTCCGACCGAGCTTTTCGATGAATTCGGCGAGCACTTGTCGCGCGTGGGCCATGAGTTCGGGTCGGTGACCGGCCGGCGCCGGCGCTGCGGTTGGTTCGATGCGGTCGCCCTGCGGCGCTCCATCATTCACAGCAGCTGCTCCGCATTGTGCGTCACGAAACTCGATGTCCTCGATGGGTTGGACACGATCCGCGTCTGCGTGGGGTACAAGATCGACGGCAAGGTCACGACCACACCGCCGCTGTTATCCGAAAACTTTGGAGAGTGTCTGGCGGTTTACGAGGAGCTGCCGGGCTGGAAGCAGAGCAGCGTCGGCATCACGCGCTACGAGGAGTTGCCGGCCAATGCCCGCAGCTACCTTGAGCGGCTGCAGTCCTTGGTGGGCGTGCCGATCACGATAATCTCCACGGGTCCGGATCGGGACCAAACCATCATGCGTCAGAACCCCTTCAGTTAAGGTCTCGAGTCGAACGAAACGGCGGCGGCAAGGTCACGTTATTGAACGTCACTGGAGGAAAGCGCCATGGACACAGTTACCCTCAGGGGGAGCGAACGCGCCGTTCTGCCCGGCGCACGCCAGCTCGCCCCTGCCGATCCGTCGCAGCGAATGCAAGTGAGCGTCATCGTGCGGCGGGGCTCGCTGCAGGACTTGCAGAAAAGAGTGGCCGCGCTTGGGTCCGCGACTCGCAGCGGCGATTATCTCAGCCGGGAGGAATTCGCTAAACGATACTCTGCCGGCGCAAGCGATCTTGAGGCGGTGCGGGCTTTTGCAGCGGCGCAGGGACTTGCGGTGGTCGAACAGCACGCAGCGCGCCGCACAGTGGTTCTCTCCGGCACCGTCGCGCAGTTCAGCGCGGCGTTCGCCGTACAATTGCACCGCATGGCGCATGCCGGCGGTGGGTATCGCGGCCGGATAGGAGCGATCCAGCTGCCGGCTGAGCTTGATGGAATCGTCGAAGCGGTGCTCGGACTCGATGATCGACCCCAGGCAAGGACGCACTTTCGAGTGCGGCCGACCGGCACGGCCAAGCGCCGCCCCGGCGCGGCGGCGCCGGTGTCTTACGAGCCGACGCAAGTTGCGGCGCTATATGGATTTCCCGCGGGAACAGGGCAGGGTGAGTGCGTGGCTCTCATCGAACTGGGGGGCGGATTTCGCCCCGCGGATCTCTCCACCTACTTCGCGGGTTTGGGTGTCGGGTCGCCCACGGTGACGGCGGTGTCCGTGGACGGCGGCAGCAATAGCCCGACCGGCGATGCGAATGGACCCGACGGGGAGGTCATGCTCGATATCGAAATGGTCGGCGCGATCGCGCCCCAGACCACGATTGTGGCTTACTTCGCTCCCAACACCGATGCCGGCTTTCTCGATGCGATCACGACCGCGATTCACGACACGAACAACCGACCTTCCGTCATTTCGATCAGCTGGGGCGGCGCGGAATCGACATGGACCTCCCAGGCAATGACCGCCATGGACGAGGCGTTTCAAGCCGCGGCCACCATGGGCATTACCGTGTGCATCGCCTCGGGAGACAATGGTTCCAGCGATGGCGAGAGCAGCGGCGACCACGTGGATTTCCCCGCCTCCAGCCCCTACGCCCTTGCTTGCGGCGGCACCAGCCTGCAAGCCAGCAAGACCGCGATTGCGAGCGAGGTTGTTTGGAACGATGGCGCCTCCGGCGGAGCGAGCGGCGGCGGTGTCAGCAGTTTCTTTGCCGCGCCGAGTTGGCAGGCTGGCCTAAGCGCGAGCAACAGTCAGGGCAAGTCCATCCCCTTGGCAAAGCGCGGCGTGCCGGATGTCGCGGGCGATGCCGATCCTGAGACAGGCTACGATGTGCGCATCGACGGCACCGATACGGTGATCGGCGGCACCAGCGCGGTGGCGCCGCTATGGGCCGCGCTGATCGCGCGCGTCAATCAGGCGACAGCGAAGAGTGCGGGATATCTCAATCCAACGCTCTACAAGAACCCGCAGGCGCTGCGCGACATCACTCAAGGCACCAATGGCGACTACGATGCCACCGCCGGCTGGGACGCGTGTACTGGATTGGGCAGTCCGAACGGAAAATTGCTGGGCGACATACTCTGATGGTTCACATGGCGATTTGCAGACGAGAGGTCATCAGGACCACGACATAGGGATTCCACGTCGACAGAACGTAGTAGATTTCGAGCTCGCCGCTGTCTGCGGCGCGGCGGCGCATTCGAACCGGGCCAAGATATTGGAACACTTAGACAGCACCCCAAAGTGCGCGCGTTGCGCGTCACGCTCATTCGTCCGATCGTCCGCCCTCGGTCTTGACCGGCCTGAGAGCCTACCTGAAGTGGAGCGAGCCGCCGGTGCCCCCGAATAGGCCGAGTAGCCCGATGATGATCAGGTAGATGGCGACGATGTAATTCAACAGCCGCGGCACGACGAGAATCAATACGCCGGCGATTAGCGCGACTAGCGGGCCGATGCTGAAATTCATGCTCATAGCGCTCTCCGGTTGGATGTTCCTACCCGTGTACGCCGAAACCCTTGACGCCTCTGTGCGCTGGCGTACATGGCGCCGCGGCCTACCGGAACAAATTCATGGCGTTCTGCAGAGTACTCAGCACGCCCCACAGCAGCGGAATGCCGACGGCGATCCACAAAACTATCATTCGTCCTTTCATGATTCATGATCCCCGGTGCGGCTATTTCGCGGACGGCGGCCCGCGGTAATGGTAGCGCTCATTGACCGGCCGCATGGCGAGATTGCACAGAAAACCTACCACCAACAGTCCGCACATGATGTACATGGTGATCGAGTAGGACTGCGCCTTGGGCACTCCATGCTCGATCTGGTACTGGCGAATGTAATTCACCAACACCGGGCCGAAAATGCCGGCCGCCGACCATGCAGTCAACAGCCGGCCGTGAATGGCGCCGACATGCATGGTGCCGAAGACGTCGCGCAAGTACGCGGGGACGGTGGCGAATCCGCCGCCATACATGGAAATGATGATGAGGAAAGCAGCGACGAACAGGCTGACCGAGCCCAAATGTCCGAGCGTCGGCACGGTCGAATAGAGCAGGATGCCGAGCAGAAAGAACACCATGTAGGTATTGCGCCGGCCCATATAGTCGGAAGCCGACGCCCAGAGAAATCGCCCGGCCATGTTGAAAAGGCTCATCAGCCCGACGAATCCCGCGGCGGCCTTGGGCGTGACGCGCCCGGTGAAAATCTCCTGAATCATCGGCGATGCCTGGCCCAGCACGCCGATTCCCGCGGTCACATTCATGCACAGCACCATCCATAGCAGCCAGAATTGCGGGGTGCGCGAGGCCACGTTGACCTCGACATTGGCCTTGGTGACCAGCTGCTCCGGCTTTTCCGGCGGAACCCAGCCTTCCGGCTTCCAATCCGGCGCCGGCACGCGCACGGCGTAGACCCCGATCATCATGAACATGAAGTAGATGACGCCCATGGTGACGAAGGTCTCCAGCACGCCGTTCGATGCGGCGGTCCTGAAGTGTTGCATCAGCGACACCGACAGCGGCGCCGCGATGAGCGCGCCTCCGCCGAAACCCATGATAGCCATGCCGGTCGCCATGCCCGGCCGATCGGGAAACCATTTGATCAAGGTAGACACCGGCGAGATGTAGCCGATGCCGAGTCCGCAGCCTCCCAGCACCCCATAGCCGAGGTACAGCACCCAGAGCTGGTGCCAATGAATGCCGAAGGCTGACACCAGGAAGCCGCCGCCGAAGCACAGCGCCGCCGCGAACATGGCCTTGCGCGGTCCGACATTTTCGACCCAGCGCCCGAATACGGCGGCGGAAACGCCCAGAAACACGATCGCGATGGAAAAGATCCAGCCTATTTCGGTCAGTTTCCAATCGCCCGGCGCCGAATGATTGACGCCGAGCAGCTTGGTCAGCGGTAAGTTGAAGGTCGAAAAGGCATAGGCCTGGCCGATGGCGAGGTGCACCGCGAGCGCGGCGGGCGGCACCATGAAGCGGTTATAGCCCGGAGGCGCTACCGTACTTTGTCGGTCAAGGAAGGAAAGTGACATAGGCGCTTCTAGTTCTTGGAGTTACCTAGAACTATGCCCCAGTAACGGCCAGGTTTCCAGATCTGGTGGCCAAAAAAAGGCTCATACGGGCCGATTCCGCCACCCGAGAATTGCGTCACACTCTTGCCGGGCGCCGAAACCGTGACATTCGGGGTCGTTTGCCGCTCGACAACCCAGTACTTTTACGTACTTATGTACAAGCACGGGTACAGGCGCCGATGCGCCTCGAGAACCGCCGCATTCCTGGTGTGGCACACGCTGCTGTTCGCCTCGGTATCGAGCCTATCGCCGGTGCACGCCAGTTGCCTTGGAAGCTCCGATCCCGAGATCCGCCAGCTGCAGGGGCTGGTCGCAGAAAACGCCACCCAGGCCCTGCGGCAAGCCCAGAGCAGGCTGGACACGCTGCAGCGAGCGGCGCTACCCGATTCGCAGCGCATCGCGGCACTGTATGCGGTCGAGGCGCAGAGTTATAACATTCTCGAACTGAACGGCGCCGCGCGTGAAGCGGCGTCGAAGGGCCTGAAGCTGGCCACCCGCGGGACCGATCCGGTTCATCTTGATCTGTTGTCGGCGTACGCCGAGAGCGTCCATGACGAGGCAGGCCTCAAGACCGCGATTGCATCGATTGACGCGGCGCGGACCCTGCTAGCACCCGGATCGCTCGCCGACACCTGCCTGCTGACGATCCGCGGCCTCGTGGAATACCGGCAGGACCGGGCGGATCTAGCGATCGTCAGCCTGACGCAGGCGTATCGCGCCAGCACCTCACCCTCGATGACCGAGGCGCGCATCGCATCGGCGGAAATCCTTTCCATCGTCATGCGCGGCATGGGCGACTACGTGCAGGCGCTGGCGCTGAACCAGGAGGTAATCGACTGGGACCTCTCGCAGGACGCGACGTTAAGCCTGTCCGTGTCGAGATTCATGCGCGGGCAGATTTTGAAAATGATGGGTCAGTATTCCGCTGCGATCGAAGAGTTCACGCAGGCGCGTCACTTGAGCGTGCAGGTCGACGATGAGCAAGGAATCGCATTTGCGGATCTGCGCACCTGCGAGGCCCAGATCGAGCTCGGGGCGCTGGCAAGGGCCAACAGGGTGTGCGAAAGGGCGTGGCGAGCATTTGCCGCCGCCCACTCCACGGATGAGATGAAGGAATCCGAAGTGCTCCTGGCGCGCATCGATCTGGGGCAGGGCCACCCCGACAAGGCCTTGGTCAGGTTGAACGGCGCGCTCGATCAGGGAGGTGCCGACATGCCACCGCGCGATGTCGCGCCTTTATTCGAATGGCGCGCGCGCACCAACGCCGCTCTGCAGAATTTCCGCGATGCCTACATGGATCTGGACGAGTACGTGACGCGCTATGAGGCGGCGAACGCTGCCGAGCGCACCCGGCAGGCCGGCACGCTTCGCGCACGGTTCGAGACGGATCGAGAGATCGAACGCAATGCCTCGTTGCAACGCGAACTTGCCTTGTCGCAGGAGCGCTCGCAGCGTCAGGCACAGCAGTTGCGATGGAACGCGATCGTGGTGGTTTCAGGCATCGTAGTGATTGCGCTGCTGATGTATTTTCTGGTCGCCAATCTTCGCTACCGGCAGCAGCTCCTGCGGCTCNNCCTGACCGGGCTGCCGAACCGCCGACGCACCGCCGAGCTGGCGATCGCGGCGCTGGCTTGCGCGCGCGAGACGCAGACGCCGCTGACGATTGCCATCATCGACATGGATCATTTCAAGAACATCAACGACCGCTGCGGCCACGCCGCCGGAGACCAAGTTCTACAAGAGTTCGCCAGAGCAGGCCGCGAGTCCTTGCGGGCGTCGGATATTCTCGGGCGATGGGGCGGCGAAGAGTTCCTGCTGGTGATGCCCGAGGCGACGCTGGATTTGGCGCTGGCGAGCCTGGACCGCTTGCGATCGATGGTCCTTGGGATTCCCTTGCCCGCATCGGGCGCCGGCTTGCAAGTCAGCCTTAGCGCAGGTCTCGCAACGTATGAACATGACGTGAAATCGCTGGACGATCTGATTGCGCGCGCGGATTCGGCTCTGTACCAAGCGAAGAACCAAGGTCGGGACCTGGTACGCATTGCCGACGAGGACTACCAGAATGCCTCGAGCGGCATACGCCGCGCGCTGCGGCGCTGAACGCGATCGCCAAGTAGTTAAAGTATTACTTTGCGATTCAATCGTATCTATCTGATTTAATTGGTGCCCAGGAGAGGACTCGAACCTCCACGAATTGCTCCACTGGTACCTGAAACCAGCGCGTCTACCAGTTCCGCCACCTGGGCAAGATGGGTCCGTCCCGCGAGGCGCAGAAATCTACGCACAGACTCGGGGCTTGTCAATTAAGGTGCTCGCCGTACTGTAGGTGCTCGCCGTACCATGCTCGCAATCCCGATGCGCGAACCCAGAGCTTAAGACCAATGCCCCTGACGATGCCGGCACCCGATGCAGAGACGCTCGCGCGACGCACGCAAATCATTGCGGCGATGTGCAGCATCGTGCCGGGTGAAGGCGTCATCGACCATGCCGACGAATTGCTGCCGTTCGAATCGGATGCGCTGACGGCCTACCGTCAAGTGCCGCTGCTGGTGGTGCTGCCCGAGCGCACCGAGCAAGTGTCGGCCGTTCTGCGCTGGTGCAATGACAATAAGGTCAAGGTCGTTCCGCGGGGCGCCGGCACTTCGCTGTCCGGAGGCGCGTTGCCCCTGCAGGACGGCATCTTGCTGGGGCTGAGCCGAATGAGCCGCATCTTGGAGATCGACTATGACAACCGCGTCGCGGTGGTGCAGCCCGGCGTGACCAATCTCGCGGTATCGCAGGCAGTGTCCGCGCGAGGGTTCTATTACGCGCCGGACCCGTCCAGTCAAATTGCCTGCACGATCGGCGGCAACGTGGCCGAGAATTCCGGTGGCGTGCATTGTCTGAAGTACGGCATGACGGCCCACAATGTTCTGGGACTGACCATGGTGCTGATGAGCGGGGAGATCGTGCGGCTCGGCGGCAAGTTCCTCGATGCACCCGGATATGATCTGCTCGGCGTCGTGATCGGCTCCGAAGGGCTGCTGGGTATCGTGACCGAAGTCATCCTGAAGCTGTTGCCCAAGCCCGAGTCGGCGCAGGCGATTCTTCTAGGGTTCGCCACCGTGGATTCCGCGGCGAAGTGCGTGGCGGAGGTCATTGCGCACGGCATTATTCCCGCCGGAATGGAAATGATGGACCAACCGGCAATTCACGCTGCGGAGGATTTTCTGGCCGTCGGCTATCCGCGCGACGTCGCCGCGTTGCTCATCATCGAAGTCGACGGACCGCGGGCCGAGTGCAGGCACTTGATCGACGTGATCGCCGGCATCGCGGCGCGCAACAGCGCCACGACTTCGCGCGCATCCGAGAATGAGGGCGAACGCCTGCAATTTTGGGCCGGCCGCAAGGCGGCGTTTCCGGCGATCGGACGCATATCGCCGGATTACTATTGCATCGACGGCACGATTCCACGGCGCCGCCTGCCGGAAATGTTGGCGCGCATGACGCAGATGTCGCGGCGCTACGGACTACGGGTTGCCAATGTGTTTCACGCCGGCGACGGCAATTTGCACCCGCTGATACTTTACGATGCCAACGAGCCGGGGCAACTCGAGCGGGCGGAGGAGTTTGGTGCCGATATTTTACGGACCTGCGTGGCGATGGGAGGAGTGTTGACCGGCGAACACGGTGTGGGTGTCGAGAAGCGCGACCTCATGGGTGAGATGTTCAACGACGTCGACTTGGCGCACCAAGAACGGCTGAAATGCGCGTTCGATCCGGCCATGCTGCTCAACCCAGGGAAAGTCTTTCCCACCTTGCATCGATGCGCGGAGTTGGGGCGCATGCACGTTCACCGGGGAGCGGTGGCGTTTGCGGATATACCTCGCTTCTAAACCATGTCGCGCTTCTAAGCCATGTCGCCACCGCTATGCTACACGCCGGCAACCCCCCGCGAGGTCGAGACCATCGTCGCCGAGGCGGCGTCCGACTCGCGCCCGCTCGAAGTCTGTGGTGGTGGATCGAAGCGCGAGATGTGGACGCGCGCGCCGGCCGCGCTGCTCGACCTGGCCGCCGTCGCCGGCATTCTGGACTACGATGCGGACGAATTGGTCGTGACGGCGCTCGCCGGAACTCCATTGGCCGAGCTTGAGACCGCTCTCGCGGAGCGAAATCAGATGCTGGCATTCGAGCCATTCGACCATGGACCGCTGTTCGGCGCGCCGCCGGGCCGCGCCACGCTGGGCGGCATTGTTGCGGCGAATGTCTCGGGCTCGCGCAGAATATCGGCCGGCGCGGCACGCGATCACATCCTAGGCTTCGCTGCGGTGTCGGGGCGCGGCGAGGCGTTCAAGGGTGGCGGCGCAGTGGTCAAGAACGTGACCGGCTTCGATTTGCCGAAGCTCATGGCCGGATCGTGGGGCACGCTCGCGGTGCTTACCTCGGTCACGATGCGGGTCTTGCCGCGGCCTCGCACCGAAAAGACGCTGCTGCTCCGAGGCCCTGCCGATGAGGCCGCCAATCGTGCCATGACCAGCGCCATGGCATCGCGCGTGGCAGTTTCCGCCGCGGCGCATCTGCCGGCCGGCGCGATTACCGGTTTGCGCATCGAAGGCTTCGGTCCGTCGGTGGATGCGCGTTGCCTGGAATTGGCGCGCGACTTCCAGAGTATCTGCTCCATCGAAGTCATCGAGGGGGAGGAAAGCCGCGCGTTTTGGCAGCGCCTGGGCGCCCTCGATATGCTGCCGATCGCGGGGCATGTCCTGTGGCGGATTTCACAGCCGCCCGCGGCCGGCTGGAAACTGGCGAGTGCCCTCGGCGCGCTGGGCGCGCAGTGCGTCTACGATTGGGCGGGCGCGCTGCTCTGGGCGGCGCTGCCGGAGGATAGGCTCGATGCCGACAGTTGCGTGATCTGTGACCTGGCGCGAGCTCACGGCGGCAACGCCGCGCTGATCCGTGCGCCGCCGGAACGGCGCCGGCCCTCATCCGGCGCACCGGCGCGCGATCCAGGCATGCGGCGGCTGCAGTCGAGCATCAAGGCGGGGTTCGATCCGCTCGGCATACTGAATCCGGGCCTTGACCTCGGGGCGGGTCTATAGAATGCAGACCAAGTTCAGCGCGGATCAACTCGCGAATCCGGCCATGGCGGCCGCGGCCGGCGCGATACGCGCCTGCGTGCACTGTGGAATATGCACATCCACCTGTCCGACCTATGTGTTGCTCGGCAACGAACTCGATAGCCCGCGCGGCCGCATCTATCTCGTCAAGGAGATGTTGGAGAAGGCCGCGATGCCGTCGCCGCAGGTGGTCAAGCACTTGGATCGCTGCCTGTCGTGCCTAGCCTGCGAGACGGCCTGCCCCTCGGGCGTGAGTTATCGACGCATCATCGACAAAGGTCGAGCGTACGTCGAGGAACACTATCGTCGGCCGTTGCGCGAGCGGCTATTGCGTGCCGTGCTGGCAGGGATATTGCCCCATCGAGGGCGGCTCCGCATGGCACTGTCGTTGGCCTCGTTGGCGCGTCCTTTGGCGGGACTGTTCGAACGTATCCCGGCTTTGCGCGCGACGGCAACGATGCTGCGTTTGAGCGATGCGGTCTTGGGATCCGAAGAGCCGCCGACCGCCGGCGTGCGGGAGCCGGCGAGGGGAATTCGCGTGGGTCTCGCGCGCGGCTGTGTCGAGCCCGTGCTCGATCCGGCGATTCAAGCGGCCGCCGTGCGGCTGTTGCAACGTGCCGGATGCGAGGTCGTGCGGGCCGGGCGCGACGGCTGTTGCGGCGCTCTGCCGCATCACCTGGGCCGCGAGGCTCAAGCGCTGATGATGGCGCGGGCCAGCGTCGATGCGTGGTGGCGCGAAATCGAATCCGCGCCGCTCGAGGCCATCGTGGTCACCGCCTCGGGATGCGGAACGGTCATTCGCGACTACGGTTACTTGCTGCGGGATGACCCGCAATACGCTGCCAAGGCGGCGCGCATATCGGCGCTCGCCTGCGATATCACGGAGATCATGGATCGAGTCGGATTGCCGCCGATTCGGCTGCCGAAGACAATCACTGTCGCGTACCACGCTCCCTGCTCCTCGCAGCATGGGCAGCGGTTGCGCGACGTCCCGGCGCGCCTGCTCGCCGGCGCCGGTTTCGAGGTTCGAACGCCTGCCGAGGCGCATATTTGCTGCGGTTCCGCCGGCGTCTACAACATTCTGCAGCCTGACATTGCGGAGCGACTGGGTGCCCGCAAGGCCGCGGCTCTCGATGACCTCGAGCCCGATGTGATCGCGACGGGAAATATCGGCTGCATGGTGCAGATCGGAAGGGCCAGCGCTGTGCCCGTGGTGCATGTCGCGCAGTTGCTCGATTGGGCAACCGGCGGTCCGAAGCCGGCCCGCATGGGTTAGCAATCTCTTGCGAGGCGCTCTGCGTGCATGGTTTTGCGCCGCGCGAGCCAGATCAGGAATGCGCCGAGCAGCAGGCTCGCAGCGAGACTCAAGCCCCCGTCGGCGGCAAAGCTGCCCGTCAGTCCACGCTGGTCATACCCCGCGCCATCGACGAGCAGCATGTAAGTGATCGGGACGTTGAACGCCGATATCATCAGGCAGAAGGTGGTGGCAGCGAGAGGGTTGCTGCGGCCGATCGTTTCGAACGCGATCGCGATCGAGGCGGTAATGGCGAGCGCCTGCAGGACGTTCTCGCCGATAAATGCTACCGCATACACCGTGGGCGTGTGCGGCAGCAGGATCAATGCGAGCGTAAAAATCGACCCGACGGCGCCGATTGCGAGGTACAGCAATCGTAGCGGCAGGAGGCGGTCAATCAACGGGAAGAGGAGGCACCCCGCAATCCCGCCGAGCAGCACGCCACCGCCGCCGACCAGTCCGACGAAGTGGGTCGACGCATGAAAATCACCGCCCAAGCCGCCGAGAAAATTCGTCAGCGAGAACGTTGCCGCCGGCGCCACGAATAGCAAGATCGCTATCAGCACCTCTCGGCGCATCAGCAGGCTCACCACCTCGCCGAAAAATCGCGAAAAGCTCTCTCGCGCCAAGCGCCGATCCGGCCCAGGCGCAGGCATCCAGGGAAAAACTGCGATCGGGAGCAATACCAGCGTACCCAGTAATAGCGCGGCCATTGCCGGCGATAGGTTTCGCACCAGTTCACCCGTGACCACCGCCATGGCGCCGCCGGCGCCAATGTTGCCGATTGTCACCCAGACGCTGAGTCTGTTTTCATCCTCGGTCGCAATGATGCTCGACAGCCACCCTCCCAGCGCGCTCTGGTAAAGGTTCGCACAGAAGAACCCTGCGACCAGCAGTGCTTCGACCAAGACGAGGTGATTCAAGTTGAGCAGCGCAAGCACCAGCAGCACAGCGCCCGCCGTCGCCGTCGACACCGAGTACCAGCGCCGGCTGAATCGCACGTCCAGCACCGGACTGACCAGGAAGGTCCAGAAACCCGGCGAGATAATCACCGCCGACATGGAAGCGATCGTCGTCTCCGGAACATGCCGCGCGCTCAACAGTTGCGGCACGGATATTGCGACGATGCCTCCGTACATGCCGAAGACCGCATTCGTCAGGCCCATCAACCATATCGGAGCGCAGGAGCGGCCCGGCATTACCCAGTTCTCTCCGCATACCGATCGGTTGAGAATGCCCGACTAATCTTTTCGCTTCGCATGACGGTCCGCGCAGCATAACCTCACGGCGTTGGCGGCGTCATTAGCGGCGTTCGCGCCTCATCGATGCAACTGAGCGAGTGGCCAATTCTTCCTGATATAGTCGGGAAAAATGATGGCATGGATTAGGAGACTGCCGATGCACAGTTGCGGAATGAACGCTGCGGTCTTGATGTTGGGGATGATATTGGCCGGCGGCAACGCTTGCGCGCAGATGGCGCCTCAGGACGCTCAATGCGGGTCGGTGCCGCAGCCCGCATTTTGCAGCGCCGTTCGCGGCGCTCGTGCCGAGGGTTGGCCGGCGCAAAGCCGCTCCGAAGTGATGGCGCAGCACGGGATGGTGGTTACGAGTCAGCCGCTCGCGGCGCAAGCCGGGCTGCAAGTCCTGATGCGAGGCGGGAACGCGATTGATGCCGCTGTCGCAACCGCCGCGGTGCTGAGTGTGGTGGAACCGATGATGGTAGGCGTGGCCTCCGACCTCTTTGCCGTCATTTATGTTGCCAAGGAGAAAAAAGTCTACATATTGAACGCGAGCGGCACGGCGCCTACGGGCGCGACCGTCGAGCGCTTCAACAAACTGGGCTATCGCTGGAATCCCCACAATTGGGGCCCGATGTCGGGGATGCCGGAGAACGGGATCTTGCCGGTGACTGTTCCCGGCGCGGTTTGGGGTTGGCAAGCCGTACTCAAACGTTTCGGTAGATTTACTTTCAAGGAGGTGCTCGAACCTGCGGCTCGCTATGCCCAAGATGGCTTTCCGGTCTCCGAACGCATTGCCCACGATTGGCGCATGCCCAACGCGCTGCCGCTGCAGGGATGTTGTACCGCGCCGGACCCTGATTCAATTAGGACCTGGTACTTGAACGGCCGGCCGCCAAAGCCCGGGCAGATATTCAAGAACGCCGAGCTTGCGCGGACCTTTCGTCTCCTGCAGATGCAGGGGGCCGATGCGTTTTATAAGGGCGAGATCGCCGCGGCCATCGTCGCTAAGTCCAAGGCGCTCGGCGGAACCATGACGCTCGAGGATCTTGCCGCTTACCACGGAGAGTGGGTCGAGGCCGCCCGAATCACCTATCACGGAAATGAGATCATCGAGCTGCCGCCGCCTTCGCAAGCATGGGCAGCCGTTGAAATGCTCAATATTCTGCAGACCTGCATGCCGCGATGGGCGCCCGGCGAGACGCTCGCAACGCTCGGTCCGGCGAATCCTGAGTACTGGCACCTGTTGGTCGAGGCGAAAAAGCTCGCGTATGCCGATCTTTATCGATACAACGCCGATCCCGACTTCGTGACGGTGCCGCTCGGCAGACTGTTATCGCAGACCTATGCCGCATCGCTATGCGGCAGAGTCGATCCGCGGCGCGCATCGATTCCCGGGCCGCCGGGCGAATTCCAAATACCCGGCGACACTATCGTGCTGTCGACAGCCGACAGCGAAGGCAACATGGTGTCCTGGGTGAATAGTAATTTTGCCGAGTTTGGTTCAGGGATCACGGTGCCGGGCTACGGCTTTGTGCTGCATAACCGCGGCACCCTGTTCACCCTTGATCCGCGCAGCCCAAATGCAATCGCACCCCACAAAAGGCCTTTCAATACGCTCTCCGCAGGATTCGTGATGCGTGACGGCAAGCCCCTGATGACCGTGACTCTGATGGGCGGCGATATGCAAGCTCAAGGTCACGCACAGTTGCTGGTGAACGTTCTCGACCTTGGAGCCAACGTGCAGGCCGCGGCGGACATGGCGCGCTTTCGGCATAGCCAGATTCCGAATACCTTGAGTCTTGAGGCGCCCCTTTACGATCTTCTGGGCGCAAAGCTCGCTGCCATGGGCCACAGAGTGATTTCAATAAACGGTGCGGACGTCGGCGGCGTACAGTCAATCATGTTTGTGCCTAGACCGGAGTCGCGCAGTTCGGATGCTCAGGTCCCCGATCAAGGAATCGGCGGCTACTACCGCGCAGGATCGGATTTCAGAAAAGACGGCCAAGCCGTCGGATGGTGATTGTCCGTTGAGGAACCCATGACCGACGACGAAAGACACGAATCATCTCTTCAGCTCTGTAATACTGCTGTCCATTCACCCCTTCTAGGCCTTTCAATCAATGCCCCCGACCGTTACCGGCAATAATCCTTCATGACCCGCCGTGGTCCCACCGGCTCGCGACGAACCAAGACCAAGCGCGCCGCCCCGGCCGCACCGGCCGATTGGCGTATCGAAGATCCGAATGTCGAACGCGAGAAATCGCGCTACGCAGATCCCATCGCGAGCCGCGAGCTGTTGCTCAAGCACTTGGCGGAGGCGCCGGAACCGCTGACCGCGGCGCGGCTCGCCAAGCGCCTTGGGTTGAACACCAAGACCCAGCGCGAAGCGTTGGAAAAGCGCCTGGCGGCAATGGTGCGCGACGGCCAGGCAATCGAAGGCCCCAGCGGCTTCGCCACCGCCGGCGAGGGCGAACGCGTGGCCGGGCGGGCGCGGGGCCGGTCCAATGGCGAAGTCCTGATCATGCCGGAGGATGGCTCGGCGCCTTTAGTGCTGGCGCGGGCCGACACGGCGACGTTGATGCACAACGATCGGGTCGAAGTGCTTGCCGTCGGCATGAACGAACGTGGACGGCGGATCGCGCGCCTGATTCGGCGAACCGGAGATTCGCCGCCGCGCATCGGCGGCATATGGCACGACGGCCACGGTCGGGGCCGCGTCGAGCCGGAGGATCCAGGCCATTGGTATGCCGTTGAGGTTGCGTTGCGCGATCGGCACGGCGCCGAGGACGGCGCTAACGTGGTAGTCCAAATCACCAAGCGGCCCCAGGGCGAGATGCCGGCGCATGGCCGCATCATCGAAGTGCTCGATGACTTGCGGCCCTCCGACCTAGCCGCCCGCTTTGCGATTCTCCGTCATGATTTGCCGCAGGCGTTCCCGCCCGAGGTTGTTCAAGCCGCGAACCGCTTTGCGCCCGATGTGCTCGCGGCGGATCGTGCCGGCCGCGAGGACCTGCGCGATCTGCCGCTGGTGACCATCGACGGCGAAGACGCCAAGGACTTCGATGACGCGGTTTATGCCGAAGCGCTGCACGGCGGCGGCTGGCGCCTGGTAGTCGCCATCGCCGATGTGAGCCACTACGTACGCGTCGGCAGCGCGCTCGATGTTGAAGCTCGTGCGAGAGCCACGTCGGTTTATTTTCCGGATCGCGTGCTGCCGATGTTGCCGGAACATTTATCCAATCACTTGTGCTCCCTGATGCCGCAAGTGGATCGGCTGGCCTTTGTCTGCGACATTCGCGTCAGCAAGACCGGCAAGCTGGCGCGCACCCGGTTTTATGAGGCGGTGATTCGCTCGCACGCGAGGCTCACGTACGATCAGGCATGGAGCTACTTGGAGAACCCACAGGCAGGGTCGAGCAACGGGCTTTCGCCGGAGGTACGCGCGTCGCTGCAAACGCTGTATGCCGTGTACGGCGCGCTGAAGAGCGCGCGTGACGCGCGCGGCGCGCTGGATTTTCGCGGCGGCGAGATAAAGGCGCGCATCGGCGGCAACGGCACCATCGAAGGATTTTTTGCGGTGACGCGCAACGATGCGCATCGATTGATCGAGGAATGCATGATCGCCGCCAACGTCGAAGCGGCGGTCGCATTGCGTCTCGCGAAGGCAGGAAGCCTGTACCGGGTTCACGGCCAGCCCGAAGAGAAGCGGGTGACCGAATTGCAGAAGGTCTTGAATGCGCTGCAAGTGGGCGCGGCATTTTCCGAGAAGCCGACCCCGCGCGAGTTTCGCCAATTGGTGGAGCGGCTGGTCGCGAGGCCCGACGGTATTTTGCTCGAGGGACTGGTGATTCGTTCGCTGGCGCAGGCCGTCTATCAGCAGACGAATATCGGCCACTTCGGCCTTGCGCTCGAGGAGTATGCGCATTTTACCTCGCCGATACGCCGCTACCCCGACTTGCTGGTGCATCGGGCGATAAAGGCCGCGGTGCTGCCCAATTCAGAGTCCGGGTATCGCTACAGTCCGGCGGAATTGCAGACGCTCGGCGCGGAAAGCTCGCAGCGGGAGCGGCGCGCCGACGAGGCGGCGCGCGATGTCATGGGCTACCTGAAGTGCTTGTACCTGCAACCTCGCGTCGGCGAGAGTTTCGATGCAGTGATTACCAGTGCGCTGGAGTTCGGCTTATTCGTGCAGCTGAAGGAGATGCCCATCGATGGGCTGGTGCATATCTCGGCCATCCCCGGCGACTATTGGGAGCTCGAGCAGGGAGGGATGGGCTTGGTAGGCCGCCGCACGGGACGGCGTTGGCAGATGGGTGATGCGGTCCGGGTGCGCCTGAGCCGGGTCGATCTGACGCAGCGCCAGATAGACTTCGACTTGCTCGATGCGGACGCGGCCGTCAATCACGGCACGGTGCGTGCTCCGCGCCACGGCGGCGGGCAACGCGGCGCACGCGGCGCACGCGGCGGACGCGGCGGGCGTGGCTGATTCAAAGCGGCATTTTGTCTATGGCCTGCATGCCATCGGCGCGGTGATCGAGCGCGCGCCGGAGCGCCTGTTGGAAATGTGGATCGCGCAGCCGCGCCATGATCTTAAAGTGCGCATCTTGCAGGAGCGCGCGCGGGCGGCGGGAGTCAATGTGCAGTCGGTTGGCGTGGAGGCGCTCGCCAAGCTGGTGGGCGATGTGGTCCATCAAGGGGTGGTGGCGGCCGTTCGGCCGCTTAAAACCTGGGACGAGCGTGATCTTACCGCAGCGCTTGGCCGACTGACCGAGGATCCCTTGCTGCTGGTGCTGGATGGCGTCACCGACCCGCATAACTTAGGAGCCTGCCTGCGCACGGCCGAGGCCGCCGGAGTTCATGCCGTCGTGATCCCGAAGGACCGAGCGGCCGGCGTGGACGCCGTGGTGCGCAAAGTTGCGGCGGGAGCGGCCGAATTCGTTCCGGTCGCCCGCGTGACCAACCTCGCGCGCACCGTGGACCTGTTCAAGGAACGGGGCATCTGGGTGGTGGGAACCGATGGACAGGCGGACAAGACCCTGTATGCCGCGGATCTGAAGCGTCCGCTCGCATTAGTGCTGGGCGCGGAGGGCAGCGGCATGCGCCGCTTGACGCGAGAGCGCTGCGACTTTCTAGTGCGAATTCCAATGGCAGGCCAGGTCGAATCCCTCAACGTTTCCGTGGCCGCAGGGGTCGCCTTGTTCGAAGCGCGCCGCCAGCGTCAGATTTGATTATTGATAGCCTTGATAGGGGCTTTTAATTACGATTATAGGGATTACAGCCTTTATAAAGGCTATTATTATAGAAGTAATTATAGCCTTAAATGAGTCTATAGTATAAGATACCACCTTATATAGGCTATATTAGGGCTATAAATGGATATCTCTGGAACCAGTGCCGAGCTTGAAGAACTGCTGGGATCGCGCCTGCGCGAGCTGCGTCTGCTCAAGAACCTCGACCAGCAGTCCCTCGCCAATCGCGCGGGCATCTCCTTGAACGCCGTCAAGCATCTGGAATCCGGCAAGGGAGCGCGCGTCAATTCCCTCATCAAGCTGCTGCGCGCCCTGGAGCGGACCGATTGGCTGGAAGCGTTGGCGCCGGCCGTGTCCATCAGTCCGATGCAGATGCTGAAGAAGGGAAGCCGTGAACCCCGGCGTGCCCGCCGCAGGGCGCGGCCGCATGTATAAGCCGATCGATATCGTCGAGGTCAGGGCATGGGACCGCCTTGTGGGCGCCGTGGCCCTCGATCCGCGGCTTGGCTATTACGCGTTCGAATATGCTCCGGCATTCATCGAGGCCGGGATTGAGCTGGCACCGCTGACCATGCCGCTTGCCCAAGCCCGGCTGCCGTTTATCTTTCCCGATTTGTCCGACCTGACCTACAAGCGCCTGCCGGCAATGCTCGCCGACTCGCTGCCCGATGACTTCGGCAACAACTTGATCAATGCCTGGATGGCCAATCAAGGTGTCGCGCCCGGCGACATCACGGCGCTCGATCGATTGGCGTACATGGGGAAGCGCAGCATGGGTGCGCTCGAATTTCGGCCGGCGCGCGGCCCAAGACCGGCGCGCGCAAGCGCCATCGTGCTTTCCGAGCTGGTGGACAGCGCGCGGCGGGCGGTGCGCGGNNCGGCGAGTTCGACAATGATCCGCATACCTCGGCTGCGCTGAAGCAGATTCTTTCAGTGGGCACTTCCGCCGGCGGCGCGCGAGCGAAGGCGGCGATCGCCTGGAATCCGCACACGAAAGAGATTCGCGCCGGCCAGTTCGACGTTGATCCGGGCTTTGAGCACTGGCTGCTGAAGTTCGATGGCATCGGCAAGGACAACGAGCTCGGCGAGTCGCATGGCTATGGGCGAATAGAATACGCGTATCACTTGATGGCCATTCAGGCGGGAATCGAGATGTCGGCCTGCCGGCTGCTCGAGGAAGGTGGCCGCGCGCATTTCATGACCAAACGGTTCGATCGCGACGGCAACCGCAAATTGCACACGCAGACGCTTTGCGGCATGGCGCAGCTCGACTACAAGGCCAAGGGAGTCCACGATTACAGTCAATTCCTAGGTTCGATGCGCCAACTGGGGATGGGAACGGCGGCGTTCGATCAGGCCTTCCGCCGCATCGCGTTCAACGTAATGGCCTCGAATTGCGACGACCACAGCAAGAATATTTCCTTCGTCCTACATGGGCGGACGGATTGGATTCTGGCTCCGGCCTACGACCTGATCTACGCATTCAACCCAACGGGAGAGTGGACCTATCAGCATCTAATATCGGTGAACGGCAAGTTCAATGACATCGGGCGCGGGGACTTGCTGACCCTGGCGGATCGTTTCCAGATCGGAACCGCGCCCAGACTGCTAGCGCAAGTGAAGGATGCCGTGGCGGCGTGGCCGGAGTTTGCCGGGCGGGCTCAAGTTTCAAAGCCGGCAATCGATCGCATACGCAGCCACCAGGTGCTGCTATGAACGGCCGCTTAGGAGGCGCGCCGCATCAGTTGCGACGTCGACGAGGAGGCCGGCACAACGGCCACCAGGGCTTTGAGCGCTGCCTCATTCGGCATATCTGACACCGGCACTCGGATCACTTTCAGTCCCGCGGCCTGCAGAAATTCGTCCTTGCGCTGATCCCTTTCTCGTTGCACGTCGCGGCGGTGCGAATGATCATCGAGCTCGACCACGGCGATGACCGAGAAATCCGGCGCACAGATCACGAAGTCCGCGACCAGCTGCTGATACCGATTCCGGATGGCTTGCGACTTGCCGGCCGCCTGCGCCCGATCGACCGCCAGTAGCTGCGACAAGGCGACCTGCGCCAGCACGACATGTCCCGGAAAGGCGCGCACCAGGCGCCCGTAGAACACTTGTTCGGCCCGGGTCAATAGCGGCTTTGCCACCACCGGCAGCTTCTTCGGCAATCGCGATCGCATCGATCGCAGGGCGTCCGCCGCCAGCAAGAACACCAGCACCAGACCGATACTGAGCATTAGCCCGCGCATTCTCTGACCCGTGGTTGGACAGTGGGTCCACAGTATGGGCCGCGTGCGCCCGGCAATCCGGGAAGCCCGTCGCGAAAATTTGACCTCCACAGCCCCCAGCGCGTATCCTTCGCGCTCTTTTTCGCCGGCTGACCGGCCTCACTCCTTGCCTCACCGCTCGCAACGGGAGGCTAAAACCGAAGGGAGCCTACAATGCGGCATTATGAAATCGTGCTTCTGGTCCATCCGGATCAGAGCGAACAAGTTCCGGCGATGGTGGATCGCTACCGCGGCATGATCAGCGCCGGCGGCGGTTCTGTGCATCGCTTCGAGGATTGGGGCCGGCGCCAGCTGACATTTCCGATTGCCAAGGTGCACAAGGCGCACTACCTGCTGCTGAACATCGAGTGCGATCAAAAGACCCTGGGCGAGCTTACGGGCTCCTTCCGCTTCAGCGATGCAGTGCTGCGCAGCTTGGTCGTCAAAATGGACGAGGCGGTTACCGAGGCTTCGCCGATGGCGCGCGCGCCCGACGAGAACGCCCGCCGCCACGATGATTTCGGCGACGAAGGCGAGGATGACGACATGCCGATGGGCGTGCGGTAAAGGAGAGCAACATGGCACGTTTTTTTCGTCGCAAGAAATTTTGCCGATTCACTGCCGATGACGTCAAGCAAATCGACTACAAAGATCTGACCACGCTCAAGAGCTATATTACCGAGACCGGCAAGATCGTTCCCAGCCGCATCACGGGCACCCGCGCGCACTACCAGCGCCAACTGCAGCTCGCTATCAGGCGCGCGCGTTTTCTGGCGCTGCTGCCATATACCGATCAGCATTAATCCGGCGAACCAGCACATGGATATCATATTGTTGCAGAAGGTCGCGAACCTCGGTCAAATCGGCGATCGAGTCAAAGTGAAATCGGGCTACGCGCGGAATTTTTTGGTGCCAACCGGTAAGGCCACTCTGGCGACGGAAGCCAACATTGCCAAGTTCGAGGCGCAGCGCCACGAGCTGGAAGCGAAGGCCGGCCACGAGCACGCCGCGGCGCTAGCTCGCGCCGCCAAGTTCGAAGGCTTCAAACTGGAGCTCAAAGCGAAGGCGGGTGCCGAAGGCAAGCTGTTCGGATCCATCGGCACGGCCGATATCGCCGAGGCCGCGGTGCTGGCTGGACAACCGATCAGCCGCAGCGAAGTGCGCATGCCGACCGGACCGATCCGCTCCGCCGGCGAGCATCAAGTTCAGTTGCACTTGCACACCGACGTCAATGTGACCTTGACGGTCACAATCGTCGCTGAAGAGTAGCGGCCGGCAATCGCGTCCCCCTGGGGTTGCGCATGGCCGATCGCGTCAGCATTCGTTCTTTTGGGGCCGGCGAGGAGCTGCGCCTGCCGCCGCATTCCATCGAGGCCGAGCAGTCGGTGCTCGGCGGTTTGATGCTCGACTCGGCCGCCTGGGACCAGGTCGCCGACCGGGTCATCGCGGAGGATTTCTACCGCAACGATCACCGTCTCGTATTCGAGGCCGTCGCCGGTCTGATTGAGCGCAATCAACCCTGCGATGCCGTCACCTTATCAGGGCACCTCGAAAGCCAGGGGCTACTCGATCAAGTCGGCGGCCTGTCCTATCTGGGATCCCTGGCACGCGACACGCCGACCACCGCCAATATTCGCGCCTACGCCGATATCGTGCGCGAGCGATCCGTGCTGCGCCAGCTCATTAGCGCGGGAAATCTCATCGTCGGCAGTGCGCTCGAACCGCAAGGGCGCGAAGCACGAGAGATCGTCGACGATGCCGAACGCGCGGTGTTCGAGATTGCCGAGCGCGGCTCGCGCGGCAGAGTCGGCTTTCGGGCCGTCAAGAACATACTGCCGGACGTCGTCAATCGGATCGATGAGCTGTATCACTCCGACGGCAAGATGACCGGCATTTCGACCGGCTTCAAGCAGCTCGATGAAATCACGTCCGGCCTGCAGCCCGGCGATTTGATCATCGTCGCCGGCCGCCCCTCCATGGGCAAGACCACGCTGGCGGTCAACATCGCCGAAAATGCCGCGCTAGGTTCCAATAAATCCGCGGCAATCTTCAGCATGGAAATGTCGGCCGAATCGCTGACCTTGCGCATGATTTCGTCCTTGGGACGGATCAATCAAAGCCATCTGCGCTCGGGGCGATTGCACGAGGACGATTGGCCCCGCATCGACTCCGCGATGACGCAGCTGGGAAATGCGAAGATATTCGTCGATGAAACGCCATCGCTGACGCCCACCGAGGTGCGCGCGCGGGCGCGGCGCCTGAAGCGCGAGCGCGGGCTCGATTTGATCGTCGTGGATTATCTACAGCTGATGCAGGTTGCGGGTACCAAGGAGAATCGCGCCACCGAGATCTCGGAGATCTCGCGCTCCCTGAAGGCCCTGGCCAAGGAGTTGAAAATCCCGGTCATCGCGTTGTCGCAGCTCAATCGCGGCGTCGAGCAACGCGTGGAGAAAAAACCGGTGATGTCGGATCTTCGCGAAAGCGGGGCGCTTGAGCAGGACGCTGACGTCATTTTACTGATCTATCGCGAAGAGGTATACGACCCCAACACCACTCGCAAGGGCATCGCCGACATCATCGTCGCCAAGCAGCGCAATGGTCCGACCGGCGACGTGCAGCTCACTTTCCTGGGTCAGTACACTAAGTTCGAAAACTACGCGCCGGAATCGTACGCCGAGGGCGTGTTTCGGTGACGCCGATGGTCAGCGCGTCGGTCGATACCGCCGCACTCCATCATAATTTACAGGTGGTGCGCCGTTGGGCGCCGCGCTCGCGCGTCATGGCCGTCATCAAGGCCAACGCCTATGGGCACGGGCTCGTCGCCGTCGCCCGCGCGCTTAAGTCCGCCGATTCCTTCGCCGTGGCAAGAGTGGATGAAGGGCTTACGCTTCGCCAGGCGGGCATCGATACGCCCACGGTGCTGCTCGAGGGGGTCTTTGATCGCGAGCAACTCGACGCGGCGGCCGCCGCGCATTTTGAGCTCGTGGTGCATACGCCGGAGCAAATCGAACTGTTGCGCGCGGCGGCGGCCGGCATCCGCTTCAAGGTATGGCTCAAGCTCGACAGCGGCATGAACCGGTTGGGGTTCAAGGGCGGCGCGTTTGACTTGGCGCTCGCGGCGCTGCGCGATTTGGCCGCCGTGCAAAGCCCGGTGAACCTATTCACGCATCTGGCGTCTGCGGATACACCGGAGCTGCACGCCACCACGGATCAATTGGCGCGGTTTGCCGCGGCTACCGGGTCGCTGCCGGGCGAACGCAGCATCGTCAATTCCGCGGGCATGTTGAGTTTCCCGCAGGCGCAGGCCGATTGGGTGCGCCCCGGATTGCTGCTCTACGGCGTATCTCCCTTCGCCGACTCGATCGGCGCGGACTACGATTTGACGCCGGCCATGACCTTGCATTCACACGTCATTGCGGTCAAGGAACTCGTCCCCGGCGAACGAGTGGGCTATGGCGGCGACTGGACCGCGGCGCGCCCCACGATATTGGCGGTGGCGGCGATCGGCTATGGCGATGGTTATCCGCGCAACCTCGGCTCCGGCGCTCCGGTGTTGGTCAACGCAGAACGCGCGGTTCTTGCCGGCCGAGTATCCATGGACATGATTGGCATCGATGTCACCGATCTGCGGCGAACGCCCGTATTGGGCGATCCCGTCGTCCTTTGGGGAGCGGGACTGCCGGTCGAGGAGATCGCCGTGTGGGCGGACACCATCCCATACGAATTGCTGTGCGGCATCAGCCAGCGCGTCGCGGTGGATCTGCGTTAGACCGTCGGAACTGGGAAGTAATCCCGGCTGAGTCGGGAATAATTCCCGGGAGGATATCTTTACACTGCAAGTCGCGCACACCCTCGCGCCAAAATCGTGGAAATCATGAGGAAAGATCGATGGCGCGCTTGAACTCGATTGTGACGCTGTGGGGTGTCATTTGCTGCGCCGGCTCGGCACTGCCGATGGCCGCGGCGGCGGACGATCAGCTGAGCGCGGGGTCTCCCAGCAATCCGGCCACGGCGCAGGAGCTCCAACAGATCATCGTTATCGGCAACGCACCGCTGCCGGGTCTCGGATTGCCACTGAATCAAATACCCGCGAACGTGCAGACCGCCGACGCTCGGGATATGCAGCGTCAGCAGACTCTGGATCTGGCGGATTATCTGAACAACAACTTCAGCGGCGTCAATGTCAGCGAGAGCGCGGACAATCCGTTTCAACTGGACATTAATTACCACGGGTTCACCGCCTCGCCGCTGCTCGGTACCCCCGAGGGCTTGTCGGTGTATGTGGACGGTGTGCGGGTCAATGAGTCCTTCGGCGATACCGTCAATTGGGACTTGATTCCTGAATCGGCTATCTCGACCGTGACGCTCATGTCCGGCTCCAACCCGGTATTCGGGCTCAATACTTTGGGTGGGGCGCTCTCGGTACAGACCAAGAGCGGACATGATAATCCGGGTACCGAGTTCGAGGCGTATGGCGGCTCGTTCGGGCGGCGTGCTTTTCAGGGGGAAACCGGCGGGGAGGTAGGCAACTTTGATTACTTCCTCACCGGCAATTATTTCGATGAGACCGGTTGGCGCGATCTGTCTCCGTCCAGGGTTTATCAGGGGTTTGGCAAGGTCGGCTGGCAAAACGACAAGACCGATGTCGATCTAAGCTATACCTATGCCGACACCAGCCTATACGGGAATGGCGCCACGCCGCAGAGCATGCTGGATTTCCGGCGCGAGGCGAGTTATACGCCGGACTACACTCAGAATCTTCTTAATTTCGTGAACCTCACCGGAACCCAATTCCTGAGCGAGCATGTGCTGCTGTCCGCCAATGCCTACAGTCGGCACCTGATCACCGGCAGCGTCAACGGCAATATCAACGATAGCTACCTCTCGGGCGACTACGCCGGGCCGCCGATCGACTGTAGCGCGCCGGCCGCGAGCCGGGCGGAACTTGCCTATTGCGCTCCCGGCCAAAACGCCACGTCGCGCCTGATTCAGCGCACCGTCGGTTTCGGCGTGCAGCTGACCGATTCGCAGGATCTGTTCGGCTGGAAGAACCAAGGCATTCTCGGCGCCGACTACGAGGACTCTGAAGACACCTTTGCGCAGGCATTTCAGTACGGGCCGCTGGCGCCGGACCGGACGCTCATTTACGAGGTCAATCCGCTCAACAATGAAACGGTCATTTCCTTAAGCGGCAGCAACAAGATCAGCGGCGTGTATCTGACCGACACACTCTCGCCGAGCACGCTGCTGCATGTCACGGCCTCGGTCCGCTACAACAGCAATACCGAAACGCTCAACGGATACAGCGTCGATACCGACGTGGGCGATGTCGGTTCGGGATTCGATCAGGCCAGTCCTCTGGCCGGTGATCACACCTTCAGCAGAATCAATCCGGCGTTCGGATTCACGCTGACGCCGACCGATGCCTTGACCCTGTATGCCGATTACAACGAGGCGAGCCGGGCGCCGACAGTGATTGAATTGGGATGCTCGAATCCCGTTGCACCTTGCGGACTGCCGAATGATTTCGCCAGCGACCCGGATCTTAAGCAGGTGGTCGCCCGAACGGTGGAGGTGGGCATTCGCGGCAATCTGCCCGACCAACGGCTGGTGTGGAACGCGGACGCGTTTCGCACCGTGAATAATAATGACATCCAGTTTGTCGCAACCAGCACCAATCAAGGGTATTTCGATAATGTCGGCAACACGCGCCGTCAGGGATTCGATTTGTCGCTTGGCGGAAAGGAGGGCGGCTTTAACTGGCGCCTGGCGTACAGCTTTGTCGATGCTACCTTTCAGTCGAGCTTTGACGTCAATGCCTCATCGAACAGCACCGCCGACGCCGACGGCAACATCCTGGTTCGTCCGGGAGATCGGATTCCTCTGATTCCGCGGCAGACCGGGCGGCTGGTGCTTAACTACGACCTGAGCAAACAATGGAAATTCGGCGGCAACCTGGTCGTGGTCTCCGGTTCATACCTTCACGGAGATGAAAACAACGCCAATCAGGCCGGAGGCACGAATGTTCAGGGAGCGTTCATCGCAGGAACTGGATGGATTCCCGGTTACGCCGTGATCAATCTGCAAAGCACCTACCGCCTGACCAAGCATGCCGAGCTTTTCGCCCGTCTCGTGAACTTATTGAACAAGGAATATTCCACCGCCGGATTCCTCACCAGCAATTCGTTCAACCCGAACGGCTCGTTTCGGCCCAATCCGGGCGATTGGACCAATGAGAATGCGGTCGCTCCCGGGCAGCCGCGGGCAATCTGGGCCGGCGTGCGGGTAAACTTCGATTGACCGCGCGCCGGCGTTAGCGCAGCGACGAGTAATTCACCGGCACCCAGTCATAGCCGCCGCCGTCGGCGCGCAGATGGCCGATACCGGGGAACGACAGGTGCGCGGCCGCAACCCAGTAACCTTCCTTGGCCGCTTCGGCGAAAGCCTTCTTACGCTCTATCGCGGCCGTCTTCGAATCGGTGTCGAACTTGACCACCACCGATGGATCGGGAAATTGCACCGCAGCGACATGCATCAAATCGCCCCACAGCACGAGCTTCTGTCCGCGGCTTTCGACCATGTAGGTGGTGTGACCCACGGTGTGCCCCGGGCGGGCGATCGACCTGATTCCGGGAACGAGTTCCACATCCCCGCTGAACGGCTTGAATTTTCCGGCGGCGATGTAGGGGTCGATGGACGCCATGGCCTCTTGGTAGGTGCTTTTGTCGTCCTTCGGCGCAGCGGCCATGTGCGCCTTGCTCAACCAGAAGTCCGCGTCGAGCTGACTTGCGCGCAACGTGGCATTGGGAAACGCGCGCTGCCCGCCGGCCATGAGGCCGCCGATGTGGTCGGGGTGCATGTGCGTGATGTAGATCTCATCGACTTGCTCCGGCCGGTAGCCCGATGCCTTCAGGTTGGCGAGCATGAAGCCGAGCTTGGGGCCGAACAAACCGCCCGTTCCGGTGTCGATCAGCACCAACTTCGAGCCGGTATTGATCAGATAGGCGTTGACGGACGTCTCGACGGGGTCCTTGAGATACGCGCGCGCCAGTGCTGCTTGCACTTTAGCGGGGGTCGCATTGGCAAGCAGCTCTCCCGTGGCGAGCGCCAAGGTCCCGTCGAAGAGCGCGGTCACCTCGAAGTCGCCGAGCATCATGCGGTAATAGCCTGGCGCCTGGGTTTTCAGTTGCGGGGCGCCGGCATAGGCGACCGTGGCCAGGGGCAGGGCGGCAAGCGCCAGGCAAAGTACGAAAATTCTACGATGCAGCGTCATAGTCAGTTCCTCTTGGGGATATCAATACCTTTTGCGACCGCCGCACGCGCGAGGAATGTGCCGAGTGCCCGCGTGACATGCGGGAAATTCGCGGCTCCCACGAGATCCGCCGCCTCGTAGAAACCGAACAGGGTGCGCACCCAGGGGAATACGGCCATATCGGCGATGGTGTAGTCATCGCCCATGATCCAGGCGCGGTGCGCAAGACGTTGGTTCAAGACCCCGAGCAAGCGCTGCGATTCCGCGACATAGCGGTCGCGCGGGCGCTTGTCTTGGTATTCTTTGCCGGCAAACTTGGTGAAAAAGCCAACCTGACCGAACATTGGGCCGACGCCGCCCATCTGAAACATCAGCCACTGGATCGTCTCGTAGCGGCGTGCCGGATCCCGCGGCATGAACTGCCCGGACTTCTCCGCGAGATAGATCAAAATCGCACCGGATTCGAACAGAGCAAGCGGCCTGCCGTCCGGACCATTGGGATCGAGGATGGCGGGAATTTTGTTGTTGGGATTGAGCGAGAGAAACTCAGGCGACATCTGGTCATTGGTGTCGAAGCTGACGAGGTGGGGTTCGTAGGGCAGGCCGGTCTCTTCCAGCATGACCGAGACCTTGATGCCGTTGGGAGTCGTCAAAGAATAGAGCTGGATCCGCTCGGGATGCCGGGCGGCCCACTTCTTGGTGATCGGGAAGGCAGAAAGATCGGTCAACGCGCTAGCTTTCGAAGAATCCCATCTTGACGCCGGCGAGCTGCACCACGTCGTTATCATTGAGGCGGCGAGCCTGCGGACCGATCGGCACGCCATTCACCTGCGGGTAATCATTTTCCTTGCCGCTATCCACGTGCACGATGAAATAGCCCTCGTGGCGCCGTGTGATGGCGGCCACTTGAACGCCCGGACGGCCGAGAGTGGTGAGTGCCTTCGTGAGCTCCAACTCGCGCCCGGCGAATGCGCCGCTCAACACCTGTAGCTTGGCTTTCGGCAGCGCCGTCGCGTTCTCCGGTACGCCGCTTGGCACGGCGGGACGCTTCGCGGCAACCGCCTTGGCCGCCTGGTCGACCGCTACGCCGACGCGTCGAATGCGTTCCTCACCCTGCGAGCTGGGGGTGATGACCATGGTCTTCTCAAACTCATCCTGCTCCGCGTCGCCGTCCTGCTGGTCGGCAAAGCGCAGTTGATGATGCCCGACCGTGATCACGTCGCCGTGCTGCATGGCGTGCTTCTTGATCAGCTTGCCGTTGACGTAGGTGCCGTTGGTGCTGTTCAAATCCTCCAAAAAGGAGTCATTCAGAATATTGATAATGAGCGAGTGATGACCGCTCACCGCCGGATTATCGATGCGGATATCGTTGTCGGGAAGGCGCCCAATGGTATAGCGCTCTTTGTTCATGTTGTATTCCGCGAGGACCTGTCCGTCCAAGCTGAGCATCAGGCGTGCCATTCAGACTCCATATCCCTAGCCGAACCATCCCAAGATTTTGTCAAATATACGCCGATGCGCGGGGAAGGGCTCCGCCACGTGCGCCATTATCACCGAGATGTTATCCCGACCACCGTTATCGTTCGAGAGTTGAATCAATTGTTTAGCAACCGTATCAAGATTAGCACTAAAGGTGCTGATTGTTAAGTGAATATCCTCATCCTCGATCATGTCGGATAGGCCGTCCGAACAGAGCACATAGTAGTCGCTCTTCTGCACTGGCTGCTCATGGATCTCCACTTCGACATTTTGCTCGACCCCGAGGGCCCGGGTGACGTAATTCTTGTTGGTCGCGCGCTGCGCCTCTTGCTGCGAATAAAAGCCCCGGTCGACCAATTCCTGCAACAACGAGTGATCCAAGGTCATTTGCTCGAAGCGGTTGTCGCGTAAGCGATAAAGCCTTGAATCTCCGACATGCGCGATCGACATCTTGTTATCGTGGAACAAACACGCCACCACCGTTGTGCCCATCCCCTCACATTGAGGCTGGGTCTTGGACGTGTGATAGATGATTTTGTTGGCTCTGTGAATGGCATCACGCAAGATGATGCTCGGACGCGTCAATCCGCTCTCCCGGTCGCGTTCGGTCAAGTCCTCGCGCATGAGGGCATCGCGCACCAAATTGATAATGGTTTTGACCGCGATACCGCTCGCCACTTCACCGGCGTTGTAGCCCCCCATGCCGTCGGCCAAGACGAATAAGCCGATGTCGGCCTCGGCTCCGATCATGTCCTCATTGTGATCGCGGACTTTCCCCGTATCGGTGAGCGCGACGCTGGCGATTTTCCCCCGCAGAGTCATCGGTTTTCGTCCGCTTCTGGTGTCATTAACTTAAAGTAGATCATGGCGGCCCGCTCGGCATCCGCGCACGGCAGTCATTCAAGGCGGCTGCCATTTGCGCTCCGGAGTCGAACCGCGCATCAGGACTCTTGGCCAGCGCACGATCGATGATACTGTCGACACAAGCCGGTAGATCCGGCCGGAAAGCTCGCAGCGGCGGATGCGGCGCTTCGGCGATCTGCTGCATCAGCCCGGTCATCGAATCGGCGGTAAACGGTAGCTGCCCGGTCAACAGTTGAAATAGGCTAACACCGAGCGAAAACAAGTCCGAGCGCCCGGTCACAGTTCGTCCTTCAAGCTGCTCGGGCGACATGAAGGAGGGCGTGCCGAGAACTATTCCCGTGCGCGTGCTGCCGGCGCCCGTCAGGCGCGCAATGCCGAAGTCCGTGATCTTCAGCACATCGGTGCTGGCGTCGTACATCAGGTTCGCAGGCTTGATATCTCGATGCACGACCTGCTGCTTGTGCGCAAACCCTAATGCGTCTGCGGTGCGGCCGATCAGCTCCAGCACTTTGCGCGGCTCCAAAAGATTGTTCGACGGTGCATAGTCGCTCAAATGACGGCCCTTCAAGTATTCCATCGCAATATAGGCAAGACCTCGTTCTTCACCGACGTCATAGATGGTGACGATGTTCGGATGATTGAGGCGGCCGGCGGTTTCGGCTTCTCGAAAGAAGCGCACCCTGGCTTCCGCGAGCTCGGAGTCGCTGAATTCGCTCGCCAGCGGAATTGCTTTGATTGCGACCAGGCGATTGATCGCCGTGTCGCGGCCGAGGTAAACAATACCCATGGCCCCGCGGCCGATTTCGCGCTCCAATTGGTAGCGGCCGAGACGCTGATCTTCGGGTACCTCGGCAACAGTCCGCGCCGCGGGCGGCGGCGCGCCGGGACTCGGCGGGCTCGATGCAGCTGCTGCGGAGCCGGCCTTCGGCTTGGCTCGCTCGGCATCCATGAGGCGCTTAAGACGCGCGCCGACGTCGCGATAGGTAGTATCAAAGCGCGCCAGGTGGCGGTACACGGCGGTCGCCTGCGGCACTCTGCCGCGCGTTTCCAGCTGAGTGCCGAGCGCATACAGGTCGCCGAGCACGGTGGCGTTCGGTTTGCGGCCCTTGAGTTCGGCAAAGCGCTGCTCATAGTTATCGAGCAGCCGCGCGGTATCGGTTCCCAGCACGGCGGGCGACTTGGGCGCGGGAGACGTCGGGGCAGAGGCCTGAACGCGAGACCATAGATACAGGGCGCTCCCGCCGGTCAATAGCAGGATTCCCGGCAGCGATAGCCAGGAGCTGAAGTGGGAGAGCACTCTGAGCAACAGGTCCGATGCCAGAATGCCGAAGCCCACGATTGCTGCGATCAGCCCGAATTTGCGCATGCAATAGACATAATCCGATTCCTGAGGACCGGCAGTATAGGTGATCGGGCTGCATAAGCAGCAATGTTAAGCTCACAAATCGACGCTAAGGGAGCCAATGGCGAAGTCCAAAGAGGTCTTTATTTGCCAAAACTGCGGAGCTTCTTCGCCGAAATGGCAGGGGCAATGCGCGGGCTGCGGCGAATGGAATACCTTGCTGGCCGAGGTCCAGTCCGCGCGGCCGCGATCCGGGAGGGCCGGGGCGAAAGGCGCGCGCGCCGATGCTTCCACGACTTTGTCCGCGCAGGCATCGCACGAACAGCCGCGGCTCGCGACCGGATCCGCGGAGCTCGACCGGGTGCTGGGCGGCGGTCTCGTACCCGGTTCGGTGACCCTGATCGGCGGCGATCCCGGCATTGGGAAATCGACTTTGATGTTGCAGGCCGCTGCTGCGCTCAACCCGCTCGGCACGGTGCTGTATGCGACGGGAGAGGAGTCCTTGAAACAAGTGGCATTGCGCGCCCGGCGCCTCGGCCTCGAGGCTGCCGCCTGCCGCCTTGTCGCCGAGACCTGCGTGGAGACAATCGTCGCGGCGGCGACCGAACTTCGCGCGCGCGCGCTCATCGTCGATTCCATCCAGACCATGTACTCGGAGCGAATCGAAGCCGCACCCGGCGCGGTGTCGCAGTTGCGCGAGTGCACCGCCGAATTGGTGCGATTCGCAAAAACCGTCGGCACCGCCGTGCTGCTGGTGGGCCATGTTACGAAGGAGGGCCAGATAGCCGGACCGCGAGTGCTCGAGCACATGGTCGATACCGTGCTGTACTTCGAGAGCGACACCGGCAGCCGGTTCCGGGTGCTGCGCTCGGTCAAAAATCGCTTCGGCGCGGCCAACGAGATCGGCGTGTTCGCAATGCTCGAAACGGGCTTGCGCGAAGTGACCAACCCATCGGCGATTTTTCTGTCGCGCCACAAGCAACCGGTTTCAGGCAGTGTCATCACCGTCATGCGCGAGGGGACGCGCTCGCTCCTGATCGAGGTGCAAGTTCTTGCGGACGCAAGTCTCGGCGCCAATCCGCGCAGAGTTTCCGTCGGCATCGACAGTAACCGCCTCACGATGCTGCTCGCAGTGGCGCATCGGCACGCGGGTCTCGCGCTGCCTGGCCAGGATATATTCGCGAATGTAGTCGGCGGAGTGCGCCTGACCGAGACAGCCGCGGATCTCGCGATCGTCATGGCCGCGCGCTCGAGTCTGCGCGATGTGCCGCTGCCCAATTCCCTGATCGCCTTCGGCGAGTTAGGACTCGCGGGCGAGATCCGGCCGGTGCCGTTCGGCGAGGAGCGCCTGCGCGAAGCGGCAAAGCACGGCTTCAAGCTGGCGCTCGTGCCCGAAGCGAATGTGCCCAAGCGATCGCCCGAGGGGATGACGGTGCGCGGCGTGACGCGACTCGCCCAAGCACTCGAGGCCTTCTAGCCTCTTTCGGCGCGCCGCCGCGACTTCGGTGACGAAGCTGCGGGAGGGGCGGGCGGAGGCGGCGGCCGTATGCGCACCGTCTTTATCGCGTTATCCCCGGTCTGCAGTACCTCGAGCATGTAGTCCGCCAATTTGAGCGTCGTGCCGGGTTCGGGGATCGTCTCCAGGAATTCGAGCAGCAGGCCGTTCAAGGTCTTGGGCCCATCCGTCGGCAGCTTCCAGCGCATGGAACGATTGAGCGCGCGAATGGTCACCGAGGCGCTCACGACAAAGCTGCCGTCGGCTTCCGCGTGGACATCCTTGTGCATCATGGTCGCGGGATCGGTGGTGAATTCGCCGACGATCTCTTCCAGGATATCCTCCAAGGTCACGAGGCCCTGAATGTCGCCGTATTCGTCGACCACGAACGCCACGCGGCGTTTGTCGCGCTGGAAATTCACCAACTGTGTATTCAGAGTCGTGCCGGACGGCGTGAAATACGCATCGCGGGAGCTTGCCAGCTCGATCAGGCTTTCGCGGTCCAGGTCGCCGCGCACCAGTTCGTGAACCACGCGCTTCATGTGCAATAGACCCACGATACGGTCGATTTCGCCGGCGTAAACCGGCAACCGAGTATGCTGACTTTGGCGCAGTTGCTCGATCACTTTGTCCCAGTCGTCGTCGACGTCGATGCCGACGATTTCGGTACGCGGCACCATGATGTCCTCCACGGTGGCCTTTTCGAGATCCAAAATGCTGACCAGCATCTGCTGGTGGCGCTGCGGAATCATCGCGCCTGCTTCCGCCACGACGCTGCGCAATTCCTCGCTGCTCAAGGAGTGAGAGGCTTGCTGCGGCGAGACGCCGAGCAGACGCAGCACGCCGTTCGCCAGCAAATTGGTCGCCCAGACAAATGGATAGAACAGAGTCAGCAGCGGCGTATAAATGTAGGCCGCAGGCAGCGCCAGCCGCTCCGGATGCAAGGCGCCGAAGGTCTTTGGCGCGACCTCGCAAAAAATCAACATGACGAAGGTCAAGGCAACGACGCCGACCACGACCAGGAAATTCCCGCCCAACCGGAAAGCGATCAGACCGACCAACGTCGGCGTCGCCACATTGACGATGGTGCTCAGCAACAGGATCAGCCCGATGAGACGGTCCGGGTGAGCCAGCAGTGCCTCCGCCAGTCGCGCCGCGCGATTTCCGGCGTTGGCCCGGTGCCGCAGGCGATAGCGATTTAAGCTCATGAGCGCGGTCTCGCTGCCGGCGAAGAACGCAGCGAGAATGAGCAGCGCCGCCAAGGCGCCGAACAGAAGCCCTAATGAGTAGTGCGGCATTCTGGCGGGCTATCAGTCACGCTCCTAACCCCAATGCCGCCCGAGCAGGTACTCGAGGACGAATTTCGATCCGAAGTACGCCAGCGCCAGCACGCCGAAGCCGCTTAAGGTCCAACGCACCGCGGAGCGCCCGCGCCATCCGTAACGAACTCGGCCGATCAGCAGTACGCCGAACAGCAACCAAGCGATGATGGACAACACCGTTTTCTGAAAGAGGTGCTGCGTAAATAAATTGGTGACGAAGACGAAGCCGGTGAACAGCGCCAGAGTGAGCAATGCGAAGCCGGTACCGATCAGCCGAAACATCACTTTCTCTAGGGTATCCAGCGGCGGTAACGCATTCGAAATGTCCGCAATGCGCCGCGTGCGCAGACGCCGATCCAGGATCACGAGCAGCACCGCGGTCACGGCCGCAGCGAATAGCAGGGCCGCGGCCCCCAGGGACAGCAGGATGTGCGCGGTGAGTTCCCACCCGACCTTCGCCGCCTCGGCATAGCTGTGTCCGGTGCCGGTAACGGCCGCTCCGCACGCCGCACTGGCGAACAATATGGCGCCCAGCACACGATTCTGCCGGTCGATGCAGATGAGGCAGGCGAGCACCGCCAGTGTCCAGGCCAGCAGCGAGATCGCCTCCAGAAGGCCGATCGAAAATGATCCCACCAAGCGCATCATGTGCACGATTGCTTCGCTGTGCGCAAAGATCGCGGCGAGGCTCAGGCACCAGGCGAGGAGTTCGAGGCGCCGATTGCTCACGCTTCGCAGCATGGCCCAGGCGCCGGCGAAATAGAGAATAAACAAGGTGATGGCGAGGATCACGAGGATCAAATGATGACACAAGGGCTTAGGAGCGACTAGCGGTCGCCATGACCGAACTATTATACAATTCGCGCCATGTTTGACCGCCTGACATCCGGCCTGTCCGCGGCCCTGAAGAGCTTGTCGGGCCGCGGCCGCCTGACCGACGAGAATATTTCCGATGCCGTCCGGCAGGTTCGGCTCGCGTTGCTCGACGCCGACGTGGCGCTGTCCGTCGTCAAGGCTTTCACCGACTCGGTCAAGGCACGCGCCGTCGGCGCCGAGGTCGCCAAGAGTCTTACCCCCGGACAAGCCTTCATCAAGGTAGTCCACGAGGAGCTGACGCGCCTCATGGGCGAGGCGAGCACAGGATTGAATTTGCGCGCGCAGCGCCCGGTGGTGGTGNNGCCTGCAGGGTGCCGGCAAGACCACGACGGCCGGAAAACTCGCACGCTGGCTCATTGAAAAGCAAAACAAGAAAGTGCTCATGGTCAGCACCGATGTGTACCGGCCGGCGGCGATACTGCAGCTGCAAACCCTGGCCTCTGATGTCGGCGCGGGATTCGCGGCAGCGGCGGCAAGCGAGCCGCCCGTGGCAATTGCCAGGCGTGCGCTGACCGAGGCGACCCTACAGGCGTACGACGTGCTGTTGCTCGACACTGCAGGCCGCCTGCACGTCGACGCTGAGATGATGGCGGAGATAAGGGAGCTGGAGGCCGCGGTTAATCCGCACGAACGGCTATTTGTCGTCGACAGCATGGCGGGTCAGGACGCCGTCAATGCCGCCAAAGCGTTCAATGAGGCCTTGAGCCTGACCGGCGTCATTCTCACCAAAGCCGACGGCGATGCGAGGGGAGGCGCCGCGCTTTCCGTCAGGCAGGTGACCGGCAAACCGATCATTTTCGTCGGCACCGGCGAGAAGCCGGAGGCGCTGGAGCTATTTCAGCCGGAGCGTATTGCATCGCGCATCTTGGGAATGGGCGATGTCCTGTCCCTGGTCGAGCAGGTCCAAGGACAGGTCGACCAAGAGAAGGCAGAAAAGCTCGCCAAGAAGATCAGCAAGGGCAAATCCTTCGATTTGGCGGACCTGCGCGATCAGCTGAGCCAACTGCAGAACATGGGCGGAATGTCGGCCCTGCTGGACAAGCTGCCGGCGAAAATGCAGGCAAATGCCGCCGCGGCGGCCGGGGCGGTCAACGCAAAATCCTTAAAGCGGCAAATGGGGATTATCGACTCCATGACTCCGCGCGAGCGCCGGCGGCCCGAGCTGATCGATGCATCCCGCAAACGGCGCATTGCCACCGGAGCCGGCGTGCAGTTGCCGGAGGTCAATCGACTGCTGAAGCAATTCGATCAGATGCAAAAGACCATGAAAAAGCTTGCCAAGGGCGGCATGCTCAAGAACATGATGCGCGGCATGGGCGGGCGGCTGCCGCCCGGATTTGGCCCGTGATTCGCGGCAATCGCTCAAAAGGGACATTTTGTTGCTCTTATGCCCCGGTATTCATTACAATTAACGGCTAGGCACTGCAAGGCGAATTAACGATGGTGACGATCCGATTGACTCGACGCGGCGGCAAGAAGACCCCGTTCTATCACGTTGTGGTGACCGACAGCCGAAAACGGCAAGGGGGCACCAGCCTGGAGAGCGTCGGGCTCTTCAATCCCGTCGCGCGCGGTGCGGAAGTCAAGTTGCGATTGGATGTCGCTCGCATCGAGCACTGGGTTGCTCAAGGGGCTCACCTGTCGGATCGCGTCAAGTACTTACTCACCACGTTCCGCAAACAGGCCGCGTAAGGATTCAAGGGAAAGATGAGCGGCGAATCATCGGCGCTCATCGAACTTGGGTTCGTCGGAGCGCCGTTTGGCGTTCGGGGCTGGGTCAAGCTGCGGTCGCACACCGATCCTCCTGAACGCTTATTGGAACATCGATACTTGCAACTGGGGCTGAGCGGTGCCTGGCAGACTTATCAAGTCGAGGCCAGCGGACGCAGCGGCGGTCAGCTGACGGTGAAGCTGGCGGGGGTCGATGATCGCGACAAGGCGCGGGCATTGCGGGGCGCGCAGGTTTGCGTGCCGCGCAGCGAGCTGCCGCGGCGGGACGATCGGGATTTTTACCGCGCCGATTTAATCGGCTGCGAAGTGGTGAACCTTTCGGGAGTTCGCTTAGGGATCGTGCAGCATTTTCTCGAGACGCCGGCGCATGCGTTGATGGTGGTGCGCGGGGAGCAGGAGTTTTGGGTGCCGGCCGTGCCGCTGCATTTGCGGCGGGTGGACCTGAAGGCACGGCAGGTGGTGGTGGATTGGGGCGACCCGGCGGATTAAGGCGCATGCGTATCGCGGTCGTGTCTTTGTTTCCGCTCATGCTCCGTGAGGCTCTGGGGCACGGCGTGGTGGGACGGGCGCTGGAGCGCGGAGTGCTCGGAGTCGAGTGCTTCGATCCTCGCGACCATGCGACCGATGTGCATCGCACCGTGGACGACCGGCCTTACGGGGGCGGCCCCGGTATGGTGTTGAAGGTCGAGCCATTGCGCGGCGCCTCGCGCGCAGCGATGGCGAGACTGCCGCCGGGGAGCCGGCGCGTGTACTTGGGCGCGGACGGCCGCAGGTTCGAGCAGAGCATGGCGCGCGAGGCCAGTGAATGGCCGGGTTTGCTGTTGGTGGCAGGGCGCTATGAGGGTGTCGATGAGCGATTCATCGAGCGTGAGACCGACGAGCAGTGGTCGATAGGCGATTACGTGTTATCGGGGGGCGAGTTGCCCGCGCTGGTGGTCATCGATGCGATTGCGCGGTTGATGCCGGGAACGCTCGGCAGCGCGGAATCGGCGGAACAGGAATCGTTCGGCGACGGGCTTGTGGATTGGCCACATTACACGCGGCCTGCGTCGGTCGACGGGCACGCGGTGCCGGCGGTATTGTCGTCGGGCGATCACGTGGCGATTCGTCGCTGGCGGCTGCAGCAGGCGCTCGGCCGCACGTGGCTGCGCCGCCCTGAGCTGCTCGAGCGGCGCGGCATGAGCCGCGAGGAGCGGGCGCTGCTGGATGAATTCAAGATCGAACGCGCGAATCGCGCGGAGCGGGCCGAAGATTAGTTCGGTGGTGATTGAAGCGAAGTTAAAGATGAGGTTGGCTATGAACAAAATTATTCAAGAATTGAACAGCGAGCGTGCGACGCGGAAGCTTCCGGATTTCAACCCGGGCGACACGGTCATTGTCCAGGTAAAAGTGGTGGAAGGCGACCGCGAGCGCGTTCAAGCTTACGAGGGCGTGGTCATCGCGAAGAAGAATCGCGGCCTCAATTCGTCATTCACGGTGCGCAAGATTTCTCACGGCGAGGGCGTGGAACGCGTATTCCAAACCTTCAGTCCCGCGATCAGCGAAGTCAGCGTCAAGCGCCGCGGTGCCGTGCGCCGCGCCAAACTGTATTATCTGCGTGATTTGTCGGGCAAGGCAGCGCGCATCGACGAGAAGATCTGACGAGGTGTGAATGAGTGGCGAGTCTGCGTTGACGGGATTTTTCGGGCTCGTCTGGCGAATCTTGGAAGGTATCCGCAAGGTCCTTCATCTGGTTCTGCTGCTGGTGATATTCGGTTTTATTCTCGCCGCGCTGCATACCTCCATTCCCACCGTGCCGCGGTCCGCGGCCCTGGTGATCGCACCCGAGGGTGAGCTGGTAGAAGAACTGTCCAGCGATCCCGTGCGCCGCGCGTTCGGCGAGGCCTCGGGCGGCCCCGCGCCGGAGACACTGCTCCGGGATGTCATCGACGCCATTCAAGCGGCCAAGACCGACTCGCGCATCAAGCTCATTGTCCTGGATCTGGGCAACTTGAGCGTTTCGGGCCTGTCGAAGCTGCAGGAGATCGGCGCCGCGATCCGCGAGTTTCGCGCGGCAGGAAAGCGGGTGGTCGCGGCGGCTGATTCGCTCGATCAGACCCAGTACTACTTGGCGTCACAAGCCGGCGAGGTGTATCTCGATCCGCTCGGGCTGGTCTACATCGACGGCTTTAGTTACTACCGGATGTTCTTCAAAGACGCGATCGACAAGCTGGGCGTGGACGTCAACGTATTCCGTGCCGGCACCTTCAAGAGCTACACGGACCAATTCTCGCGCAGCGACATGGCTCCCAGCGAACGCGAAGAAAGCTCGGTGTGGCTTGACGCGCTGTGGAGCGCCTACAGCCAGGACGTCACCAGAGCCCGCTCGTTGCCCGCGACGGCACTCAAGGACTATGTCGCGGACCAGCCGGCGGCGCTGGCGGCCGTCAACGGCGATGCGGCCAAATTGGCGCTGCAGCGTGGATTGGTGACGGCGCTGAAGAGCCGCCGCCAGCTGGCCGATGAATTGAAGGGCTTGGTGGGTGAGGATGAAGACACGCATTCCTTCAATTCCATTTCGATGAGTCAGTATCTCGCCGCCATCCGCGCCAAGCATGTGCTGCAGGCGAAACCCGATAGTAAAGTCGGCATTGTGGTGGCCGCCGGCGAAATCTTCGACGGACATCAACCGCCGGGCGCGATTGGCGGCGAGAGTACGGCGGATCTATTGCGCCAGGCTCGGTATGACACGGCCGTAAAGGCGGTGATTTTGCGGGTCGACAGCCCGGGCGGCAGCATGTTCGCTTCGGAGCAAATCCTGCGGGAAGTTCAGGCCCTGCGCAAAGCCGGCAAACCGGTGATCGTTTCCATGAGCACCTACGCGGCGTCGGGCGGTTACTACATCTCCGCGGCTGCCAACCAGATCTATGCGAGCCCCACGACATTGACGGGCTCCATCGGGGTGTTCTCGGTGGTTCCGACCTTCCAGCGCACGCTGGACAAACTGGGGGTCAAAGTCGACGGCATCGGCACCACGCCGCTTGCGGGGGAGATGCGAATTGATCGGCCGCTATCGGCCGCCGTCCGTCAGATTCTGCAAAGTTCGGTCGATCACGCGTATGCCGAGTTTCTGCGCCGCGTCGGCGAAGGCCGCAAGAAGACAGTGGAGGATGTGGACAAGATAGCGCAAGGGCGAGTGTGGGCAGGTATCGATGCGCAGCGCATCGGCCTGGTGGATCATCTCGGCGGACTTAAGGACGCCACCGATGCGGTGGCAAGGCTTGCCGGGCTGGGCAGCGACTACCAGGTGCAGTACATCGAGCCTGAACTCAACCTGCGTGAGCAGCTGCTGATGCAATTGCGGTCCGAGGCCCTGTCCCTGGGCCGAATGGCCGGGCTCATCGCGCCGCGCAGCGACCTCGACAGGGCGCTCGATCCGTTGCTCGAACAAGCGCGCGCGATCGCGAAGCTCAATGATCCGCGAGGCCTGTACGCCTACTGCTGGTGCCTCGAGCCGCGCAGCCCGCTCAAGCGAATCGCCGGCCGGTAAGCCCTAGTTACATTGACATGGGCGAGCGCTCTACACTGACACTCGATAGATCCAATGTCGATGTTCCGAAGCTTTAATATCCTCTCGAGGGAAACCGTGACTACAATAACCAGACGCGAGGTGATTACCGGCGGGGCGGCGCTTGCCGCGATCGGCGCGAGTCCGCTGACAGCCGGTGAAGGCGATCAACCGGCGGCGGCTGCGAATGGCACGGTCGCAGTCAGGCTGATAGTGAACGGTCAGCCGCGGGAATTGACGCTCGATGTTCGAGTGACTGTACTCGATGCATTACGCGAACACTTGCATATGACGGGGTCGAAGAAAGGATGCGATCAGGGTCAGTGCGGCGCCTGCACGGTTCACATTGAGGGCGAGCGCGTTCTATCCTGCCTGACGCTGGCTGTGGCGGCGCAAGGTAAGCGCATCGATACCATTGAAGGACTGGCGGGTGCCGATGGCCAGCTGCACCCGATGCAACAAGCGTTCATCGATCAGGACGGTTTTCAGTGCGGATATTGCACGCCCGGCCAGATTATGTCCGCCATAGCGTGTGTTCGCGAAGGTCACGCCAAAACGGATGCCGACATCCGGGAATACATGAGCGGCAATCTTTGCCGGTGCGCCGCTTATCCCAATATCGTCGCCTCGATCAAACAGGCTCGCGATTCGATGGAGCTCGGCTGATGCGCCCTTTCACCTTCGAGCGCGCCGACGATCTGGCACAAGCTGCGCGTCTCGGCCTCGGTGCGGGGCAAGGTCAAACGAACGCGACGGTGCAATTCTTGGCTGGCGGTACAACACTTGTCGACCTGATGAAATTGGACGTTTTGAGACCCGAGCGAGTCATCGACATCGGGTCCCTACGAGGCGCCTACGACTCCATTGATGCCGGCCCGAGCGGATTGAAGTTGGGGGCCCTCACCAAGATGTCCGCGGTAGCGGATCATCCCGCTGTGTTGGACGGCTATCCCGCCATCGCCCAAAGTCTGCAGCTCGCCGCGAGCGCGCAATTGCGCAACATGGCAACGCTCGGTGGCAATGTCCTTCAAAAAACACGCTGTACCTACTACCGCGACTCGACCTGGGAGGCGTGCAACAAGCGCAACCCCGGCTCCGGCTGCGCCGCGATCAAGGGTTTCAATCGAAATCATGCGGTGCTCGGTGTCGACGAAACCTGTATCTCGCAATATCCGGGAGACTTCGCCGTGGCACTCATCGCGCTCGACGCGCAACTTGAGTTGAGTGGACCTCAGGGCCCGCGTCGCATGGCATTTGCGGCTCTGCATGCACCACCGAGCGGCCAACCGCATATCGAAACCACGCTGCAGTCCGGGGAGATCATCACCGCCTTTGTCGTGCCGCCGGGCCCATGGAACGGTCGCTCGCTCTATCTGAAGGTGCGAGATCGTGCCTCCTACGAGTTTGCAATTTCCTCCGCGGCGGTAGCGCTTGAGTTAGAGGGCGAGCGGGTGCGCAATGTGCGCATCGGACTTGGCGGCATGGCGTATCGGCCGTGGCGCTCGGAACAGGCTGAACAGACGCTGATCGGCAAACCCTTGACTGAGGCGAATGCCGAAGCGGCAGCCGCAGTGGCGCTCACCAGTGCGAAAACCCACGGTTACAATAACTACAAACCGGAGCTTGCCCGACGAACGCTGGTTCGCGCTCTCCTACAGGCCAAGTCGATGGTGCCCAAGCGCGAAGGGGCGTAACAGCATGCAAGACAAGCTTCGGAACTTATTGGGTACAGCAACATCGCGTATCGACGGTGTCGCCAAAGTAACCGGCGCGGCGCGATTTGCCTCGGACGAGCCAGTTGCCAACCCGGCGTTCGCCTATTTGGTCACCAGCACTATCGCGCGAGGCCGAATCGGCAGTTTTGAGCTAGACCGCGCCAAGGCGGTCGGCGGCGTGCTGGATATCCTCACCCACGAAAATGTCGGCCATCAGGCTAAGCCTGCACCGGGTCCGGACGGAAATACATCCACGACCACGCTCGAAGACAGCCGCATATGGCACGACGGACAGATCATCGCCGTTGTGGTCGCCGATACCTATGAGAGCGCACGTGAGGCCGCGAACAAGGTTGAAGTGACCTATATTTCGGAGTCGCCGAGTGCGACCTTTGACTCCGAGGGCACCGAGACGGAGCCACACTCGATTGAAGAAGGTCCCGATCCCCGCAAGGGCGACGCCGCCGCTGCGTTCGCGAGCGCCGCCGTGAAGTTTGAGGCTCGATACTCGACCCCGACGCAACACCACAATCCCATCGAGCTGTTTACAACAACGTGTGCGTGGGACGGCCCGAAGCTCACGGTATACGAACCCTCGCAATTTATGTGGGGCACCAAAGCCGCGATCGCCGCACGGCTAAGCCTTGATCCTGACAATGTTCGAGCCATTTCGCGCTATATCGGTGGCGCTTTTGGTTCCAAGGGGCCGAATCCTCGCACCGCTTGGATCGCAATTGCGTCGAAGCGGGTCGGGCGTCCTGTGAAGCTCATACCGACGCGCGATCAGGGGTTTACCATTGCGACGTATCGAGCCGAGACCCGCCAACATGTGAAGCTGGGTGCGACGCGCAGCGGTAAGCTCACCTCGCTTTTCCAGGAGGGTTGGGAGGTCACTTCGCGTCCCTCGGGCTACAATGTGGCAGGCGTTGATAGCACCGCGCGAATGTATGCGTGTCCAAACATCGCTACCGCCGTGAACGTCGTTCACGCGGATCGAAGCACGCCGGGCTACATGCGTGCGCCACCCGAGACGCCCTACATGTTTGCGCTCGAAAGCGCGATGGACGAGCTGGCCTACGAACTCAAGATGGATCCGATCGAGCTGCGCCGCGTGAACGACACCCTGACCGACCCCGTGGCGGGAATTCCGTTTTCTTCAAGATCGCTGATGCAATGTTTCGATAAAGCGGCGAGCCAATTCGGATGGGCCAAGCGCACTTCTCAACCGGGCTCGATGCGCGACGGTGATTGGCTGGTGGGCTATGGGTGCGCCACAGCGTGTTATCCCACACAAATAGGGCCGGCGGCGGTTCGCGTATCGATTACAGCGGAGGGGAAGGCGGTCGTCGGGACCGCGGGCCATGAGATCGGCACCGGGGCCTACACGACGGTCGCGATCACGGCGGCGCGCGCGCTTGGTCTCAAAGTTGAGGACGTGACGGTACATTTGGGCGACAGCGATCTACCGCCCATGATGCTCGCGGGCGGTTCGAACAATGCCGCATCGGCGGCACACGTCGTTGCCAAGGCGTGCGAAGAACTCCGACGCCGAATTGCCGATGCAGCGGTCAAAAGCAGTGATAGCCCTTTCCACGGCACCAACTCGGATGCCTTGACACTGGTCGATGGCGAGCTGAAGGGCCTTACGGGTCAGAGCGAAGGTCTTACCGTGGCGGTGAGGCGATTGGGTCACCGGCTCGAGGTGTACGCCGAAAATGTACCTGCAGGTTTGCCTCCGACCGCGATAGCCGACATGGCAAAGGGACGGGTGACAATGTTGGGCGGCACGGAGCGAAAGGATGTGACAGCATTTGCCTTCGGAGCGCACCTGGTTGAGGTGCGGGTGCATAGTCGTACTCGCGAAATCCGGGTTTCGCGAGTGGTCTCGGCCTTCGCCGCGGGCACCATCGTCAATCCGAAGACCGCTCACAGCCAGTTCATGGGAGGCGCGATCTGGGGCCTGTCATCCGCTTTGCTCGAAGAAACCGAATTGGACGTCGGTACTGCGCGTTACGTCAACCGCAATCTCGCCGACTACTTAGTGCCCGTGAACGCCGACGTGCCGTCCATTGAAGTGATCATGGTGCCTGAGCAAGACGAGCGGGTGAATCCGCTCGGTATCAAAGGAATCGGGGAGATTGGCATCGTCGGCATGAACGCGGCAGTCGCCAACGCCGTATTCCATGCGACTGGAAAACGCGTGCGCGACTTACCCATCAGACCCGAGAAACTATTGTAATCTTAATGCGTACAGCGCTGGTGGTACGTAAAGATCCAAGGTCTTGGAGTGATGCCTAAAGTGTTGACCAGTCCAGGACGATCTTTCCCGATTTCCCGGACTTCATGATCTCGAATCCCTCGAGGTAATCGTTGATCCCCAAACGATGAGTGATCACCGGGCGCACATCGAGTCCGCTTTGCAGCATGCTCGACATCTTGTACCAAGTTTCGAACATTTCGCGCCCGTAGATGCCCTTGATAACCAAGCCTTTGAAAATGACTTGGTTCCAGTCGATAGCGGTTTCGCCCGCGGGAATGCCGAGCATCGAGATGCTGCCGCCGTTATTCATGGTGCGCAGCATGTCTCGAAGCGCTGCGGCGTTTCCCGACATTTCGAATCCCACATCGAAACCCTCTTCCATGCCGAGCTCACGCATGGCATCGTCCAGCGACTCACGCGACACATTGAGGGCTTTTGAAGCGCCCATCGCCTTGGCCAACCCTAAGCGGTAATCGTTCACATCGGTGATGACTACGTGGCGCGCGCCGCAGTGGCGTGCGATCGCCACCGCCATGATGCCGATGGGACCGGCTCCCGTGATGAGCACGTCCTCGCCGACGACGTTGAACGCGAGCGCGGTGTGGGTGGCATTGCCGAACGGATCGAGAATCGAGGCGATCTCATCGTCGATGGCGGCCGGCAACTTGAACACGTTGGCGGCCGGTATCGTCAGGTACTCGGCAAACGCGCCGGGCCTGCTCACGCCGACGCCCTGCGTGTTGCGGCACAAGTGCCGGCGGCCCGCGCGGCAATTGCGGCAATGGCCGCAAGTAATGTGACCCTCGCCGGAGACGCGATCGCCGGTGCGAAAGCCCTGCACCTCGCTGCCCAAATCGACGATCTCTCCGGAGTACTCATGGCCCACCGCCATCGGCACCGGCACGCTCTTTTGCGCCCAAGCATCCCAGTTGTAAATATGAATGTCTGTGCCGCAGATGGCGGAGCGATGCACCTTGATGAGCACATCGTTGTGGCCGACCGAAGGTTCCGCAATATCCTGCATCCAGATCCCGGGTTCCGCGCGCGCCTTGACGAGTGCCTTCATGAGTTGTCCTTAGTGAATGATGCCCAAATCGCGGCCCGCACGGCCGAAGGCCGCAACGACGCGATCGAGTTGTTCGATGCTGTGCGCCGCATTCATCTGGGTGCGGATGCGCGCCTTGCCATGAGGAACGACGGGAAAGGAAAAAGCCACGACGTAAACGCCCTCGGATTGCATTCGCTCGGCCAGGCTCACGGCGAGCGGCGCCTCGCCCAGCATGATGGGAATAATCGGGTGCTCGCCCGGAATCAGATTGAAACCCAGCTCTTGCATCCGCGAGCGAAAATGCCGCGCGTTGGCATGCACCCGTTCGCGCAATTCCGGCGACTTTTCCAGCAGGTCCAACACCCGAAGGGTGCCTGCAGCCACCGGCGGCGCGATGCTGTTCGAGAACAGATAGGGCCGTGAGCGTTGGCGCAGCCACGCGACGATTTCCTTACGCGCGGCGACATAGCCGCCGCTGGCGCCGCCCAATGCCTTGCCAAGGGTTCCGGTCAAGATATCGATCCGGCCGATGACTCCACGCAGCTCATGCGAGCCGCGGCCATTAGCGCCGATGAAACCGGTGGCATGCGAGTCATCCACCATCACCAACGCGCCGTACCGATCGGCCAAATCGCAGATATCCTTGAGCTTGGCGATCGATCCGTCCATGGAGAAAACACCGTCGGTGGCGATCATTCTCACGCGCGCGTCTTGAGAGTCCTTCAACGCTTGTTCGAGTTCGTTCAGATCGTTGTTGGCATAACGCAGACGCCGCGCCTTGCACAACCGGATGCCGTCGATGATGCTTGCGTGGTTCAGCGAATCGCTGATGACCGCATCCTCAGCGTCGAGCAAGGTCTCGAATAGGCCGCCGTTGGCGTCAAAGCATGAGGAATATAAAATCGTGTCTTCCATGGCGAGAAAGGAGCTGAGGCGCTCTTCCAAGTCGCGATGCACGCTCTGCGTGCCGCAAATGAACCGCACGGAAGCGACCCCGTAGCCGAAACGAGCGAGCGCCTCGTGCGCGGCCTCAAGCACCGCCGGGTGGTTGGCAAGTCCCAGGTAGTTGTTGGCGCAAAGATTGATCATTTCGCGCCCGTCGGCGAGAGACACTACCGGACCCTGGGCGGAATCGATTACCCGCTCGCGCTTCAGTAATCCCGCTGCATCGAGCGCCAGAGTGTCGCGCTGCAGGCGCTCGCGAAATTCCTTTAGCACTTAACTCCTCAAGTACCGGCTGTGGCCTTGCATAACGTTATTATAGCGGCTTCGCCCGGGCCCCTTTTGGATATCCTTGAGCCTTGCGTTCACTTATGACAACCGACGAAAAAATGGACAATCCGCGGCTCGACAAGTGGTTATGGCACACGCGATTCTATAAAACACGCGCTCTTGCGACAGCCGCCATCAGCGGCGGCAAAGTGCATTTGAACGCCGAGCGCATCAGGCCGGCGCATGCGGTGCGTGTCGGGGACAGGCTCACTTTATCCTTGCAGGGGGCCGTCGCCGAATTCGAAGTATTGGGGCTGCCCGTGCGGCGCGGGCCCGCCGGGCAAGCGCAATCACACTATCTCGAAACGCCCGCCAGCGTCCTGCGCCGCGCGCAATTGCGCGAGCAACAGCGGCTGGCGCAAGTCCTAAGACCGCGGCCGGCGGCCAGGCCGGACAAACGCGACCGGCGGCGTTTGATGCGCCTGCAGCGCGATCAAAGCTGAAGCCGATACTCGGTTAAGCCCACGCTTAAGCCCACGAATCCGCCATGCTCTCCGGGTCGTCCATTTCGCAGCTGTGCGCGGTCTCGGGCTGCAGCGTATCCCACGCCGCATTGTGCCAAACGGCCGTTATCAGCCCGGCGGTGGGTAGTTCACGCCGCTGCGGCTTGGGTCCAAGCCGGCTCGCGACGTGGCTAAGGCCCGGGTTGTGGCCGCAGATCAGCACATGCTGCAGCGAGGATTCCCGGTGCGTGAGCAGGCGCCAAGTGGTCTCGGCGGTGGCCAGGTACAATTCGCGCGCGCATTGCACTTGCTTGGGCTCGGGTTCACAAGCGGCGGCGATGATTTCGGCCGTGGCCCACGCTCGTTCGGCCGGACTCACCAAAATCAGATCCGGGATGAGGCGCAGGTACACGATCCGCACCGCCATCTCCCGCGCTTCGACGCTGCCGCGGCGCGTCAGCTGACGCTCGAAATCCTCCGCGCAAGTATCGCTCGCCTGCGCCTGGCCGTGGCGCAGCAGCGTCACTCGGCGCGTACCCATAGCCGCCCACCTTCAATTTTAGTGTCGAAAACGCGGACGGGTTCATAGGCAGGCGCAGTCAACGCCTCGCCCGTCCGCATGCAAAATCGCGCGCCGTGGCGTGGGCATATAATTTCCTCGCCCTCGATGGCGCCGCCCGTGAGTTCCGCCCCGTCGTGAGTGCAGACGTCCTCAAAGGCAAAATAGGATTCCCCGCTGCGGGCTATGGCTATCATGCGGCGTCCGACGGCGATGGATCTCGTTTGTCCGTCAGTTAAAGTCCCGCTGGGCCCCGCATCGATCCAGTTCATCGAGTTCCCTTACATCATGCCGGTTTGCAATCGGGCCTCATCCGACATCATGGTTTGGTTCCAAGGTGGATCGAAGACCAGCTCGACATTGGCGCGCGCCACCGTCGGAACGATTTGTACTTTTTCGCGCACATCTTGCACCAACACCTCGCCCATGCCGCAGCCAGGCGCCGTTAGAGTCATCTTGATGTCGACGTTGCGCGTCGCGTCTTCGTTCTTGGTGACGTCGCATTCGTAGACCAAGCCAAGATCAACAATATTGACCGGAATCTCCGGGTCAAAGCAAGTCTTTAGCTGCTGCCAGACGATATTTCTAATGTCGTCTTCCGACGCGCCGGGCGGCACTTCAGGTGCTTTTGCCGCGGACTTGCCGATCGCATCCGCATCCTGACCGGCGACGCGGAACAGATTGCCGTCAATGTAAACCGTGAAGCTGCCGCCCAATGCCTGCGTGATATACCCGACCGATCCGAGCTTCAGATTGACCTCGACTCCCGCGGGTATAGCGACCGCCTTTACCTCGCGCTGGACAACGATCGGCTCGTTTTCGTGTGAGTACATGGCGCTAAGCACTCATTCGGTCGACACTGCCGGCAAGAGGTGAGAATCGGTCGATTTCAAGGCCGAGGCGAGCGTGTGCCAACAAAGGCTGGCGCACTTGACCCGCGCAGGAAATTCCCGGACACCGGACAAAGCGGCGAGCTTGCCAAGTTCGTCGGCCGATGCCCCATCATCGGTCAAAAGCCGATGGACGCGATCGAACAGCTGGAGCGCCTCGGCGCGCGTCTTGCCCTTCACCGCCTCGGTCATGAGGGAAGCGGAGGCCGTCGATATGGCGCACCCCTGGCCTTCGAATTTGATATCGGCGATCTTGCCGGTGGAGAATTTCAAACGCAGCGTCAGGCGGTCGCCGCACAGCGGATTGAATCCTTCGACGCTGGCGTCAGCCGCCTCCAAGCCGCCAAAATTTCTCGGCCGCCGGTTATGGTCGAGGATCACGTCTCTGTAGAGATCATTAAGTTCCATGATCGGTGCTCACGTGAATATCTTGCGGGCGCGTTCGATCGCCGCGGCGAGCCGATCGACTTCCTCGAAGGTGTTGTAGAACGCGAACGAGGCGCGCGCGGTGGCTGCCAAATCGAAGAATTCCATCACCGGCATTGCGCAATGGTGACCCGTGCGGATGGCGATGCCGTCCCCGTCGAGGATGGTCCCAAGATCGTGCGGATGCACGCCGGCAACGACGAAGGAGATCAGGCTGGCCTTGTCCCCGGCCGTACCCACGATGCGAAGCTTCGGTATGCCGCTCAACGCGCGGGTAGCATGATCGAGCAGTGCGCTTTCATGCGCATGCGCCGCCACTCGATTCAAACCTGCGAGAAACTCGACCGCCGCGCCCAGGCCGATTGCCCCGGAGATATTGGGCGTCCCAGCCTCGAATTTGTACGGCAGAGTGTTGTACGTGGTCCCGGCAAAGCTCACCGCAAGAATCATGTCGCCGCCGCCCTGCCAAGGGGGCATGCGCTCGAGCAGCGCCTCACGGCCATAGAGCGCGCCAATGCCAGTGGGCCCGAACATCTTGTGCCCCGAGAAGGCATAAAAATCGCAATCCAGATCCTGCATGTCGACGCTCATGTGCGGCACCGCCTGCGCCCCATCGATCAAGCTGACGATGCCGCGAGCCCTGGCTGCGGCCATCAAGCGCCGGACAGGCAGTACCGTTCCCAAAGCGTTCGAGACGTGCGCGCAAGCAAACAAACGGGTGCGCGAGCTCATCAGGGATTCCACCGCATCGAGGTGGACCTCGCCGCGTGAGTCCATCGGCGCCACGACCAATGTGGCGCCGGTTTGCTCGCAAACCAGCTGCCAGGGAACGATGTTGGCGTGGTGCTCCAGGTAAGTGATCAGTATCTCGTCGCCGGCCTTCAAGATCGGCCTGGCGTAGCTTTGCGCGACCAGATTGATCGCCTCCGTCGTGCCACGCACGAAAATGACCTCGTGGCGCGATCGGGCGTTGATGAATTGGACCAGCCGGTCGCGCGCCCCCTCATACAGAGCGGTCGCCTCCTGGCTCAAGGTATGGACCCCGCGATGCACGTTGGCATGATGGTGCCGTTCGTAATCATCTACGGCATCGATCACCGCTTCCGGCCGCTGCGCCGATGCGCCGTTATCCAAGTACGCCAACGGCCTGCCGTGCACGCGGCGCGCCAGCACCGGAAATTGCCGGCGCACCGCCTCAACGTCGAAGTGCGGCCGCTCAAAGCTCGAGTGTTCGTCTGCCAATGCAATATTTTTCATCGGAATTTCCGCAGCACTTGCGAATCGGGCAATTGGGCGATGAGGGCGCCTTCGATCGCGGATCGCGCCGCGGGCACCGACATGCCGGTCAGCACGTCGGCAAGGAAGGCGTAGACCAGCAAACTCTGCGCCGTCTCGCGATCCAGGCCGCGCGATAGCATGTAAAACAGCATATCGGGATCGAGCCGCCCGGTGGTTGCGCCGTGCGCGCACTTGACCTCGTCGGCGTGAATCTCCAGTTGCGGCCTGGTATCGATTTCGGCGGTTGGCGACAGCAGTAAGCCGCGGGAAGATTGCTGCGACTCGGCGTGCATTGCGCCGGGATTGACCACGACCTTGCTGTTGAAAATAACGCGGCTGGTGCCGCTCGCAATCGCCCGCGCGGTTTGGCGGCTGCATGTATCGGGCGCTGCATGGGTGACGATGTTGAGGCAATCCACGTGGCGCGCCTCATGCCCCACCAACAGCGAGTAGCTTTCGAGGCAGGCGCCCGCCCGATCCAAATGAGATTCGAGACCCGCGCGAACCAAGCCGCCGCCCAACACGAACGTAAACTGCTTGCAGCGGCTATCCTTTCCTTGCCGCACATCGAGCGAGTCGACATGAGTAGCTGCGGGGCCGGTCGAAAACACCCGGTAGTGTTCGATCTGAGCACCTGTCTCGAGCGCGAGATGAGTGGCGGAATTGCACAATGACGCGTGCTCATGCTGCGACACATGGTGTTCGATGATCGTCGCGCTTGCCCCGGGCGATGCCTCGATAATGACCCGCGGGTAGGCTGCATTGTTGGCGCCGTTGCCGGCCGCGACGTGCAAAATGAGCAGCGGGGCGGCGACCTTGCCGTCAATCTTGAGGTGCAGACCGTCGACGAACAAGGCGGTATTCAGCAGCGACCAGCGTCGTTGATCGGCATCCGATGAAGTTTCCAGATACGGCAACACGAGCTTCGGGTTAGTTCTAGATAACTTCTGTAAACCATTAATTTCTATGCCATTAATTGGCGAGAACGATGAGCCGGACAAAATCGGGTAGCCGTTGATCATCAGCACCGTGGCCGCGCCCGAGGTATCGCCCAACAATGACTGCGAGGCGCCCGGCACGACCTCGCCGGGCATCGTTTGAGGTGCGTCCACAAAGCTCCGCGCCGCGAGGCTGCGAAGATCCGTGTAGCGCCAGGTCTCGTCGCGCATCGATGGCAGGCCGAGCCGCAGAAAACGCTCCATCGCCTGTGCGCGCACTGGCGATAATGAATCGGCGGCGCGGGCATGCCACTGCGTCTCGAATGATCGAAGCGCCGCCGACTGTGGCGTCGCGGCGGTTGATTGCCTTGCCGATATCATGCGACTTGGCTCTCTTGCACCCAGTCGTAGCCGCGACGCTCCAGTTCAAGCGCGAGCGATTTGTCGCCGGACTTCAAAATACGTCCTCCGGACAGCACATGCACCTGATCGGGCACGATGTAATCGAGCAGGCGCTGGTAGTGCGTTACCAGCACCACGGCGCGTTTTGGATCCCGCAGGCTGTTGACGCCCGCGGATACGACCTTGAGCGCATCGATATCGAGGCCGGAATCCGTCTCATCGAGGATCGCCAGCTTCGGTTCCAACACCAGCATTTGCAAAACTTCATTGCGCTTTTTCTCGCCGCCCGAAAAGCCTTCATTGACGCCGCGCGACAGGAAGGTCTCGCTCATGTGCATGAATTTCATTTTTTGCTTGATGAGCGCCAGGAACTCGTACGCGTCGACTTCCGGTTCCCCGGCCGCCTTGCGCTTTGCGTTGAGCGCGGCCTTCAGCAGGTACACATTATTGACGCCCGGAATCTCGACGGGATATTGAAAGCCCAGAAATAAACCGGCGCGCGCGCGCTCTTCGGCGGGCATGGCCAACAGATCGCGGCCCTCGAAGGTCACCGAACCGCCTGTGACTTCGTAATCCTCGCGGCCCGCCAATACTTGGGCGAGGGTGCTCTTGCCCGAGCCGTTCGGGCCCATGATGGCATGGACCTCGCCGGCGTTGACGTTGAGATCGACGCCGTTGAGGATATCTTTGCCCGCAACACGGGCGCTAAGGTTGGAGATTTTCAGCAAGATTCTTTTCCTTCGAGTGTCAACCGACCGCGCCTTCCAAGCTCACGCTCAGCAGGTTCTGCGCCTCAACCGCGAATTCCATCGGCAATTCCTTGAATACCACTTTGCAAAAGCCGCTGACGATCATGTTGACCGCATCTTCCTCGGAAATGCCGCGCTGCAGGCAATAGAACAATTGGTCCTCGCCGATTTTCGAAGTACTGGCCTCATGTTCGACCGTTGCGCTAGGGTTCTTCACTTCCATGTAGGGAAAGGTGTGCGCCGCGCATTTGGCGCCCATCAATAGGGAATCGCACTGCGTGAAATTGCGCGCGCCCTCGGCGCCCGGCAATATCTTGACCAGGCCGCGATAGGTATTCTGCCCATGTCCCGCGGAGATGCCTTTGGAGACGATCGTGCTCTTGGTGTTGCGGCCGATGTGAATCATCTTGGTTCCGGTGTCGGCCTGCTGATAATGATTGGCGACCGCCACGGAATAGAACTCACCGATTGAATTGTCGCCCTTGAGCACGCAGCTCGGATATTTCCAGGTGATGGCCGAGCCCGTTTCCACCTGAGTCCACGATATCTTGGAATTGCGGCCGCGGCACTCGCCGCGTTTGGTGACGAAGTTGTAGATTCCGCCGACCCCGTTCTCGTCCCCGGGATACCAATTCTGCACCGTCGAGTACTTGATCTGCGCATCATCCAACGCGACCAGCTCCACGACGGCCGCATGCAGCTGATTCTCGTCGCGCATCGGCGCGGNNCCGGTCTTGGCGGCGTTGATGCGAAAGTATGTCGACAATTCCATCGGGCAACGCACGCCGGCGGGCACATACACGAACGAGCCGTCGGAAAACACCGCCGAATTCAGCGCGGCAAAGAAGTTGTCGCCCGCCGGGACCACGGTGCCGAGATATTTCTCGATGAGCTGCGGGTGATCGCGCACGGCATCGGAAAACGAGCAAAAGATGACGCCGGCCTTCCCCAGTTTGTCCTTGAACGTCGTCGCCACCGATACGCTGTCGAATACGGCATCGACCGCAACGCCGGCCAGCCGGGCGCGTTCGTGCAGCGGGATGCCGAGCTTGGCGTAGGTCGCGAGAAGCTTCGGATCCACGTCATCGAGACTCTTGGGCGCATTGGCCGGGGCGCGCGGCGCCGAGTAGTAGGAAATGTCCTGGTAGTCGATGGGTTTGTAATGCACGCGGGCCCAGGCAGGCTCCTGCATGGTTTGCCAGTGCCTGAACGCCTTCAAGCGCCAATCGAGCAAAAACTTCGGTTCATTCTTCTTTTTCGAAATGGCAATCACGACATCTTCGTCGAGCCCCGGGGGCAGGCTGTCGGACTCGATATCCGTGACGAACCCGTGCCGGTACTTTTGACCAATGAGGGCTTCCACTTCTTGTGATTTACTGGACACGTGTGATTCCGGTTGCCGTTGCTTGGTTGATTTCTACGAGTGGATGCGAATTTCCGATGCCAGGTCCGCAACGTGTAATTCGGCGGAGCCCAACCCTGCCAATTGTTGCAGCGTCACCTCCTCCAACGCGCGGCGAATGGCGGCGTTCACGCGCTGCCACGCGCCGCCGACGCGGCACAGCCGTTCGATGCCGCACTGACTGGCGGCGCCGCTGCACTCCGTGATCGCGATCGGGCCCTCGAAAATGTCGAGAATTTGCGCCGCCGTGATTTGTTCGGGCCTGCGTGCAAGACGGTACCCGCCCTGCGCGCCGCGCGAGGAGATGACCATTCCGGCCCGCTGCAGCCCCTTCAGCACCTTGCTCACCGTGGGCCGGCTGAGACGGGTGCGCTGCGCCAATTCCGCAGCGGCGCGGTGCCGCGCTGGCTCTTGCGCTAAACTTGCCAAGACGACGGTGGCGTAGTCGGTCAATTTACCCATTCGCAGCATACGAACTCGCTTTGAACAGCCGGGACTTCATGTGGGACTATTCTAGTCCTATATGAACCGAAGTTCCACTTGCAGCACCGAATCTGCTTGATTTTGTTATCCTTGTGCTGCCTGATAGCCGCCAATAATCACTGAGAGACGCCAGTAATGAACACGCAAGAGCTCAGCGCGACAGTGCAGGCCTTAGTCGCGAAAAATAGAGGAATTTTGGCTGCCGACGAGAGCACCAGCACGATCACCAAGCGTTTCAACAGCATAAAACTCGAGTCCACGGATGAGAATCGCCGGGTCTATCGCGAATTGCTGTTTACGACCCCGGGCGCCAGCGAGTACATCAGCGGCGTCATCCTGTTCGACGAGACGTTGCGGCAAAAGACCAAGGACGGAACATCATTTCCGGCGTACCTCGCGCAGCATGGGATGCTGCCCGGCATCAAGGTCGACACGGGGGCGAAAGCGCTGGCCGGATTCCCGGGAGAGACCATCACCGAAGGACTGGATGGCTTGCGCGAACGCCTTGCCGAGTACTACAAGTTGGGCGCGAAATTCGCGAAATGGCGCGCCGTCATCGATATCGGTTCCGGCATCCCGTCCGCCTATGCCGTCGAGGCCAATGCGGCGGCCTTGGCGCGTTATGCGGCTCTGTGCCAGGAAGCCGGGATAGCGCCGATCGTCGAGCCGGAAGTCCTGATGGACGGCGGCCACACGATAGAGCGCTGCGAGGAAGTGACCACGGCCGTGCTAGGGACCGTGTTCGAGCATTTGTCTGCCGCGCGCGTCTATCTCGAAGGCATCGTGCTCAAGCCGAACATGGTCGTGTCGGGCAAGAAGTGCGCGCAAAAGGCGGCGCCGGATCGGGTAGCCGAAGCCACATTGCGGACGCTGAAGCGGTGCGTGCCCAGCGCCGTACCCGGCATCGCGTTTTTGTCGGGCGGCCAGAGTCCCACGGAAGCCACGCTGCATTTGAGTTTGATGAATGCGGCCGGCCCGTTGCCTTGGGCGCTGACGTTCAGTTATGGACGCGCCCTGCAGGAAAATGCGCTGAGCGCCTGGGGCGGCAAGCCCGCGGCATTCGGCAAAGGACAGCAAGCCTTGTTCGCGCGCGCCAAGTTGAACGGCCTCGCATCGATCGGCGCATACAAGACATCGATGGAAAGTCCAGCGCCGTAACGGCCCGCGCGTATATCGCGCGTACTGGTTTTCGCGCCTCCCCCGCGAATCCAAACGTCAAACCATTGAATCAAACCGCCGCCATCGTTGAAATTCGTAACCTGAATTACGCGGTGAACGGCCGGCCCGTGTTTACCGGGCTTGATATTGAGATCCTGCGCGGCCGCGTAACCGCCGTCATGGGGCCGAGCGGCACCGGCAAGACGACGTTGCTTCGCTTGATCACCGGTCAAGTAGCCGCCGACACGGGCTCCATCGAGGTTGCGGGGCTGGATCTGCGGACGCTGCGCCGCGCCGGCCTCTATGCGCTGCGGCGGCGCATGGGAATGCTATTTCAAAACGGCGCGCTGCTCACCGACTTGAGTGTGTTCGAGAATGTCGCGTTTCCGTTGCGCGAGCATAGCGATCTTCCCGAGCGGCTCATTCGCCAGCTGGTGCTGACCAAACTGCAGGCGGTGGGACTGCGCGGGGCGGCCGAACTCATGCCCTCTGAACTTTCCGGCGGTATGGGCAGGCGCGTCGCTTTGGCGCGCGCGATCGTCATGGATCCGGAGATCTTAATTTATGACGAACCCTTTGTCGGCCTTGATCCGATCTCGATGGGTGTAATCCTGCGCCTCATCCGGAGCTTGAACGACGCGCTCGGCCTGACCAGTATCGTGGTGTCGCACGATGTCAAGGAGATCTCGGCCGTCGCCGACTCGGTCTTTCTGTTATCGGGCGGAAAGGTAGTGGCCCGCGGAACGCCGCAGGAGTTGAAGTCTTATCCATCGGAGATCGTGCGCCAATTCGTCGGAGGCTTGGCTGACGGTCCCGTGCCTTTTCATTATCCGGCCCCTGATTACTTCGGCGAGCTGCTCGCAAGCGGCGAGGAACTTTGAAGCTGCTAAGCGAGCTTTGGGACAGCATCGTCGAGTCCTTGGTGGGTCTGGGCGCAATCGTGCGTTTCCTCGGACGGTTGCTCTATTACACGCCGCCCGCGTTGCTGCGATTCGATTTGATCATCAAGCAGGTTTACAACTCTGGAGCCCTGTCGCTGGTCATTATCATGCTGTCCGGATTGTTCGTCGGCATGGTGCTGGGGCTGCAGGGGTTTCAGCTCCTGGAGCGATTCGGTTCCGAGTCCGCGTTGGGAACTGCGGCGGCCATCGGCCTGATGAAGGAATTGGGCCCGGTGGTCACCGCGCTGTTGTTTGCCGGCCGCGCGGGCACCGCGCTGGCGGCTGAAATTGGATTGATGCGGGCGACGGACCAGCTGTCGGCCATGGAAATGATGGCGGTCGACCCGATCCGGCACGTGGTCGTGCCGCGATTCCTCGGCGGAGTGATCACCATGCCGCTGCTCGCGGCCATATTCAGCTTGATAGGCATTTACGGCGCGCAGCTCGTCGGCGTGCAGATCATGGGAGTCGATGCGGGCAGCTTCTGGTCGCAGATGCGCGCCGGGGTCGACTTGCGCGACGTCAGCGAGGGAATCGTCAAGAGCTGCATCTTCGGTGTAGCTTGCAGTCTGATCGCCGTGTACGAGGGCTACTACGCAATACCCACGGCGGAAGGAGTCGGGCGGGCGACCACCCGCACGGTAGTAACCTCGGCCGTGGTCACTTTGTTCTTGGATTATTTGCTTACGGCAATGTTTCTGTAAGAGGTTATTTATGCGCAATAAAACCAGTGCGTTGAATTTAGGAACGGGAATGTTCGTAGTGCTCGGCTTTGCGGCGCTTTTTTTCCTGACGACGCAGACCACCAGCCGCGGCATGTCTTTCACCAGTCCGCCGCATTTTGACTTGATCGCGAAATTCGACAATATCGCGGATTTGAAGGTTGGCGCGCCCGTGTCGATGTCGGGAGTGGAAATCGGACGCGTCGCGAAAATAAACTTGGACTTCAAGGAATATAAAGCGGTCGTCCTGATACGAGTGAACGCTAAATATAATCAGATCCCAACCGACAGCGACGCGAGCATTTACACCCAGGGGCTGCTCGGCGGCAAATTCATCGGCATCACCGCCGGGGGCGCTGAAACTTATCTCAAGAACGGCGATCATATCGACTTTACGCAGTCGGCATTTGTGCTCGAGAACCTGATCGGTCAAGTTCTGGCGAACTTTGGCAAGTCCAAATCGGACACACCTGCGCCGGCCGCGCCTCCGGCCGCAGCACCCAAGTAAAATTACGGAGTAATGGCAATGATTAAATCCATGGTTCTCCCCCTGTTGTTGGTCGCCGTGGGTTCTGTTGCCCGGGCGGACACGCCGGCGCCCGCAGCGCCCTCGGCGACGCTAAGCCCCGAGCAATTGGTTGAAAATTCCGCAAAGCGCATGCTGACGGAACTCGACGCGAATCGAGCGATGTACAAGCAGGACCCGGCGAAGCTCGATTCCTTGGTCGCCAATGTGCTGCTGCCGAATTTCGATACCGAATATGCGGCGCGACTCGTATTGGGCCAGAACTGGCGCACGGCGACACCTGAACAACGAAAACGCTTTGTCGATGCGTTCTATCACTCGCTGCTCAGAAATTATGGCGCGGCATTGGTCGACTTCACGGCCGATCGGTTCGTCATTTTGCCCTACAGGGGCGAACCCGGAGATACGACGGCCACCGTTCGTACGCAAGTGAAACGCGATTCCGGCGAAAAAGTGCCGGTGGATTTTAGCTTGCGAAAAACCGACGCCGGCTGGAAAGCGTGGGATGTCGTCATCGAGGGAATCTCTTACGTCAAGAGTTTCCGCACCGACTTCCAAGCGGAGATTCAGCAAAAAGGACTGGATGAGGTGATCAAACGGCTCGAGACGGACGGACGGGTAAGGGCCGATTCCGCCAAAGGTAACGCGCATTGAACGAAACTTCCAAGGACGCTAGTTCATTCGAAGTTCAGCAGGCTGAACGCTCTCGAGTGACGGGACCGCTGGACATTGCGACCGTCACGGCGCTTTTGCCCCTGGGCAGCGCTGCTATTGGGCGGGGCCAAGCGTCGGTGATCGATTTGGCAGGTGTGACCTCCAGCGATAGCGCTGGCCTTGCGCTCCTGATCGAATGGCTGAGCGTTGCTCGCGGCGCGAAGCGCACACTGCGCTATGAAAATTTACCCTCGCAATTGCTCCAGCTGGCGCGCCTGAGCGAAGTTGAAGAGCTGCTGGTCGCCGCCTAGATTCAACGTCCATTCCCTTGCGAAACGAGGCGGCTACTGCTGGGGCGATGAGTCGTCGGGCTTCGTTGCGGGAGGGGCCGTCGCTGCGGGAGCGGTCGTCGCTGCGGGGGCGGCCGGAGCCGCGCTCGGCGGCGGCGTGTCCTCGCCCGGATCGACGAGGGGTTCCTCGTCCTTGATTTTACCGTCCGAAATCAGATAGGCGCGGCGCTGCAGGTAGGCGTCCCGGATAAAGGCATACGGGTCATAGACATTTTTCAAAGTGTCGTCGAGCGGCAGTAATTCCGCGCGTATGTCGACGAGATAGGGCAGGTACAAGCCGTATTTCACATAGGTGTTCTTGATGTACTGCCGCGGATTGCTGTAGGTATCCACCAACTTTGCGGGCGCATCGCGAAGATCGGAAGGCCCAAGGATCGGTAATTCGACGAACGGACCAGCGTGCACACCCCACTTACCGAGCGTCTGACCGAAGTCTTCGTCATTGCGCGCCAATCCCGCCGAGGTTGCCGGGTCGAGAATTCCCCCCAGGCCGAACGTGGAATTGAGCAAGAAGCGTCCCAGATCGTTGCCCGCGGCAAGGAATTTTCCCTGCAGTACGTCGTTGACCATGGTCGTCGGCGTGTCGAGATTAGCGAAGAAATTGTGGATTCCGGTGCGAACGGGTTTGGGAACCACACGCACATAGGTGCGCGTCACCGGCTTGACGATTCCTCGATCGACGGCGTCATTGAACTTATAGACCCCGCGGTTCCAGGACTCCCAGGGATCCTGCGGCGACCGCACGCTGTTCGGCGGCAGCGTGACGCAAGCGCTTAAAGCGGCGGCAAGCGCCAATCCCAGCGCCATGCGCGCGGCCCGATTGCTTATCATATCGGAAACTCTCCCTAAAACTCTCACTCATCCGGCGGCGATAACGGGCTGAACGGAAACGTAGTCGATTAATGCCTGCCGTTGCCGTTATCGTCGGCAACCTGATTCTTATGCGCCTTGGGCATCGCAGCACGCACTTCCTCGAGACGAGCGCTGATGCGCCCGCGCTGTACCGGGTCCAAACCTGGAAGGCTTAGAGCAAGCTGCAACTGGGTCGCGGACATCTTCAGATCTCCGATCATGACGTAGTAATACGACATATAGTAATACGAGTCCGCGTGGTCCCCGGCCGCGTTTGCGGCTTTGGCGATGAGCTTTGTTTGATCGGGAGTCGGTTCGACCACATTGAACAAATCGTCCAGGATCAGCTGCGCGCGCTTGTTGTCGCCGGCCCGCATCAAGGTCTCCGAAAGGCGGATGCTGATGGGCACGTTGCGGGGAAACAAAAATAGTGCCTTGTCCAGTACTGCCTGCGACTCCTTGATCTGGCCGTTCGCGAGATACGCCTGTCCCAGGGCGCCGTAGAATTGCGTCACTTTGGGATTCTCGTGCACCAGCGCCTGTAAATCAGGGATTGCGGCGGCCGAGTCTCTCATGATGATTCGCGTGACGTCCAATCCGTAGCGGTCCTCGAGGGTCTTGCCCGCGCCATTCTTGAGCAGATTCGTATAGTAATCGCGCGTCTCCTGCGGGTTGCCGACCAGAGCCCTGAGCCGCTCGCGGGTCAATAGGTAGCCCAGCGAATCCACATGATGGATGCGTCCGATCTGTGCTGCGCGATTGCTCGCCTCCGCCACACGGTCCGGAAAAAGCGGGTGGTCAATCAAGAATTGAACGGCGTTGATCCGCGTCGGTTCCGGCCCTTCGCGTCCCATGTATTCGAAAAAGCTTACCATCCCCAACGGATCGTAGCCGGCGTTTGCCATAGTGCCGATGCCGATTCGGTCCGCTTCGAATTCGTCCTTGCGCGTGTAATTGATCTGGTGCTGAATCCCCGCGCTCTCCGCGGCAAGGATGCCGCCCTCCATCGCGCCCGGCGAGCCGCGGCCGGCGGTCGCTCCTAGCAAAATGGCGGCCAACATCGCGGCCGTTGACATCAGGCCGGCATGACTTTGGTCGATGAGTCCGCGCACAAGATGTCGCTGGGTGACGTGCGCGGTCTCATGCGCCATCACGCCGGCGAGTTCATTCTCATTGCGGGTCGCGAGGATCAAGCCGCTATTGATGGCGATAAAGCCGCCCGGCATTGCTTGGGCATTGATGATGGGCTCGCGCAACACGAAGTAGTAGAACTGGTGCTGGCCTTCCTCGGCGTGGCTGGAGAGGCTATGGCCGATTTCTTGAATGTAATCGCTGACTTCCGGATCTTCGAGGACTTGTCCGCCTTGTTGCATGGTGCGGAACCACCCCAAGCCGGCCTGATACTCCTCTTCCAGCGATACGGCGGCGGTCGCCGGACTTCCCAAATCCGGTAGGTCCTGATCGGCCGCGCTCAGGCCCGTCGCCCAGGCCACGCTCACGCTCCCACCGACCGCCAGGGCCACGGCAGCAGCGAAAACGGTCCTAATTGGCGACATTCAGCCTCCCGTAAAGCTCTTTGGAGTACGAACGCAGCCCCGAAGTTCGCTTACACGGTCCGGGTTTGCGCGCAACCAGCTCGAAATCAAAGAACTTCGGACGCATAGTCTGCCAGACGCGAGCGCTCGCCACGGACCAGAGTGATATGCCCAGAATACGTCCAATCATGGAATCGGTTGACAACATAGGTCAGACCCGACGTGGTCTCGGTGAGGTAGGGCGTGTCGATTTGCGCGATGTTGCCCAAACATATCATCTTGGTGCCCGGACCTGCGCGGGTGACCAAGGCTTTCATCTGCTTGGGCGTCAAGTTTTGCGCCTCGTCGATGATGACGAAGCGGTTCAAGAACGTCCGGCCGCGCATGAAATTCAAGGACCTGATCTTGATGCGGTGGCGGAGCAAATCGTTGGTGGCGCCCCGGCCCCAAGTGCCGCCCGATTGACTTTGCGTCAAGACCTCCAGATTGTCGATCAGCGCGCCCATCCACGGCTCCATTTTCTCCTCTTCGGTCCCCGGGAGAAAGCCGATATCCTCGCCCAGCGGAATGGTGACGCGCGTCATGATGATTTCGCTGTAGCGATTGTGATCCAAGGTTTGCGCGAGGCCCGCCGCAAGAGTCAGCAGAGTCTTGCCGGTTCCGGCGGGACCTAGGATGGTGGCGAAGTCGATTTCAGGATCCATCAACAGATTCAACGCAAAATTCTGTTCGCGATTGCGCGAGGTGACTCCCCAGACGTTGTTGCGCTCGGTGCGATAATCGACGGTGACCTCCAGAATCGCCGATTCGCCTTCCAGCTTGCGAACGATGGCCTCCACGCCGTTCTCGCCCGAGTCGTAGAGGAACTGATTGTGCTGCCATTCGTGCACCAACGGTCCCCTGAGGCGATAGAAAGTGCGGCTTTGCTGCTGCCACGACTCCATCCCCTTGCCGTGCTTTTCCCAGAAGTTTGCCGGCAGCTGCTGCACGCCGCTTGCCAAGAGGTCGGCGTCTTCGATCGTCTTGTCGCTGGAATAGTCTTCCGCCTGTACGCCGACGATCGCCGCTTTGATCCGTAAATTGATATCCTTCGAAACCAGCGTAACCCTGGCAGACGGGAATTTCTGTTGCAGTGCCAGCGTGTTCGCCAAAATCGCATCGTCCGCGCGATGCCCGGGCAGACTGTCCGGCAACGCGGATTCGAGCAACTGAGTTTGAAAGAACAGACGGCCGCCGGGCGNNGACAGGCCTTTCTTGCCGGCGTCCAACTCCTCGAGTACCGTCATCGGAATGTAGATGTCGTGCTCTTCGAAGCGAAATATCGATGTCGGATCGTGCATCAGGACATTCGTGTCCAGCACGAAGATGCGCCGTTCCGGTTTTCTCTCGCGCGCCCGTAGAACCGCGGCTCCGGCGGGCCGCGAGGTGTTCGTCACAGCGCTTTCACCGCCGCCAGAACCGCCTCGGCATGACCGTTCACCTTCACCTTGCGCCATGCCTGCCGCAGCACTCCTTTCGCGTCGATCAGAAAAGTGCTGCGCTCGACTCCCATGTATTTCTTGCCGTACATGTTCTTTTCCTGAATCACATCGTACAGCTTGCATACCCTTTGGTCGGGATCGCTGAGCAATTCAAAGGCAAAGGCCATTTTTTTCTTGAATTTTACGTGCGACTCCACGCTATCGGTCGAAATGCCGAAGATCGGCGTACCGGACTTTTTGAATTGCGCGTGGGCCTTCGTGAAGTCCTCGCCCTCCTTGGTGCAACCGGGCGTGTTGTCGCGAGGATAGAAGTAAAGGACCACGGGCGCGCCCGCGGCATCCTTCAACGACCAGGCGCCGCGCGTGCCGTCGAGGGAGAAATCCGGCGCCTTCCTGNNGCCTTCCTGCCAATCTCAATCTTGCTCATTGTTGGGTTCAACTCTTCACTGGTTCAAAAATGGCGTCCAAATTCAAGTGATCGCAGAAATCCATGAATTCCTCGCGCAGCACGCCGATGTGCAGGCGGCCCGGCACATTCACGATCATTTGCACCGAAAACATCGGCGCGCCCGTATGCGCGGCCGCGTACGAGCGCGTCGATAGCTCGGCGATGTCGACGCCGCGCTGCGCGAAGAACCCGGACAAGCCGGCCACGATGCCGGTCTGATCGAGGCACACGACATCGATGGAGTAGGGCAGCATGTCGCTGCGCGCAGCGCGCTCCTCGGTGCGCCGCAACTGAATGTTCATGCCGGTGGCGTCGGCGAGCTTCTTGAACTCCCCTTCAAGCTTGGCGAGCGTGTGCCAGTTGCCGTTCACCAGCAGCAGCATCGCAAACTCGCTGCCCAACGAGGTCATGCGACTCTCGCTGATGCTTCCGCCGCAGTCGGCCACGGCCTTGGAAAGCTCATGGACCATGCCGACACGGTCCCCGCCAACCGCGGAAATCACGATATGCTGTTTCATCGGTGCAAATTCTACCCTGCGGACGCTTGCCAGGGTGCATGTCTGCCACTTAAGGTAGCGATATTTACCGCGGAGCCCCCGATGATTTGCGGAAGCATGGTAGCCATTGTCACGCCGATGTCTGCCGACGGCAATTTGGATTGGCCGGCGTGGGACCGGCTGCTCGATTTTCACCTGCGCGAGGGCACCGAGGGGATCGTGGTTGCCGGTACCACCGGTGAGTCTCCGGCGCTGACTCTGGAGGAAATCGAGGAGCTGACGCGGCGCGCGGTCGCGCGATGCCGCGGGAAGTTAAAAGTGGTGGTCGGAGCAGGCACCTACGCGACGGCAAGTACCGTGGCCCGCACCCGAGTGCTCTCCAGGTTGGGCGCCGATGCGGTGATGCTGGTGACGCCTTACTACAATAAGCCGACGCAGGAGGGCCTCTACCGGCACTTCATGGCTGCCGCGGACGCATCCGATGTCCCCATAATTCTTTACAATGTGCCCGGTCGAACGGCTGTGGATCTATTGCCCGGCACGGTGGCGCGTCTCGCACGGCATTCGCAGATCGCGGCGGTCAAGGAAGCCACCGGATCGAGCTCCCGTGCGCGCAAAATACTGGCTGCCTGCCCGGAGGCGTTTTCGCTGTTGTCCGGCGATGATGCGACCGCAATGGAGTTGATGGGCGCCGGGGCGAGGGGAGTGATCTCCGTCACCGCCAACGTGGCGCCGCGGCGCATGCGCGATGCCTGTGACGCGGCGCTACGCGGAGATTTCGCGCGAGCGCGCTCCATCGACACCGACTTGCGGCCTTTGCACAAGGATTTGTTCGTCGAAGCCAGCCCGATTCCCGTAAAGTGGGCGGTATCCAGAATGGGGCTCATCGGGGGCGCCATCCGCTTGCCGTTGGTCGAGTTATCGCCGGCGCATCATGATACGGTGCTGCGCGCAATGCAGGCCGCCGGGGTTACTCTGAAGGACCAAGCAGCATGAGATTTGATCGAGTATTGATTTTTGCCCTCGCGACCGCGCCCCTCTGCGGCTGTCACCTCTTTACTCGGCTGACGCCGGATTGTCATTCGCCGCAGGAGTACCAACGGGCGGCACAAGTGCCTCCTCTTAAAGTGCCGTCCGGTCTGGATACGCCGAACACCCAGGGGGCCCTGGTGATTCCCACCGTGGAGCTCGCCCCGCCGCCGCCCGGGCCGCATGACGCCTGTCTTGATACGCCGCCTCATTACGTGCCGGCGCCGTCCGGCAGAGGGTCCGGCGGATAGATTTGATCGACCGGGTCGCCTCCGGTAGGCTTGCGGGCCGCGGGAGAGGTGGCCGAGTGGTCGAAGGCGCTCGCCTGGAAAGTGAGTAACATCCCAAAAGGTGTTCGAGGGTTCGAATCCCTCCCTCTCCNNCAGGCCCGGAAGGGAGCAGCGGTAGAGGCATCAAGTCGGGCGCCGAAGTCCTGCTGGCGCGGGTCGCCTCCTAAAAAGGACGCGATGCCCTCCTACCGGCTAAACTGATTGGCATGAGCTATATCGTATTAGCGCGCAAATGGCGCCCCAAGCGGTTCGCCGAAATGGTGGGACAGGAGCACGTTCTGCGCGCGCTGGGAAATGCGCTCGACAGCGGCAAGGTGCATCACGCGTTTCTGTTCGCCGGCACTCGCGGAGTCGGAAAAACCACCGTGGCGCGAATTCTCGCCAAGTCGCTGAATTGCGAGACCGGGGTCAGTTCCAATCCTTGCGGCGTATGCGCCGCGTGCCGGGAAATCGACGAAGGGCGATTCGTCGATCTCATCGAAGTCGATGCGGCCTCGCGCACCAAAGTCGATGACACCCGGGAGNNCCTCATCGACGAAGTGCACATGTTGTCCAACCACTCCTTCAACGCGCTGCTGAAGACTCTGGAAGAACCGCCGCCGCACGTCAAATTCTTGCTGGCGACTACCGATCCGCAAAAACTACCGGCCACCGTTCTGTCGCGCTGCCTACAGTTCAGTCTGAAGCGGCTATCGGCAAATCTGATCGGCGAACGATTGAAATTCATCGCCACGGCGGAAGATCTCAAGTTCGAGCCGGCCGCCCTCGCCTTGATCGCGCGGGCCGCCGACGGAAGCATGCGCGATGCCCTGAGCCTGCTGGATCAGCTGATCGCCTTCGGCGGCGGTGCCTTGAGCGAAGCAAACGCGCGTTCAATGCTTGGCACCATCGATCGCGGACACGTCGCCCGGCTCATCGATGCCCTGGCTCGAGAGGATGGCGCTGGATTGTTGGCTGAGGTGCGGGAGCTCGATCGTGATGCGCCGGACTACGATCGCGCGTTGATCGAAGTGGCGGCGTTCTTGCAGCGAATCGCCATCGCGCAAGCAGTGCCGGA
>PKXS01000126.1 GCA_003132425.1 Gammaproteobacteria bacterium
CGCCGACTCTGGTGATTCACGGCGGACTCGATTACCGCGTTCCCGAAGCCCAAGGCCTGTCGGTGTTCACCGCCCTGCAACGCCTCGGCGTGCCGAGTGAGCTCCTGTATTTCCCGAACGAAAACCACTGGGTATTGAAGCCGGNNCTAAGGGCCCGTCTGAGTTCTAAGGCTCGACCGCGCGCCACGCGGCCGGGTAGTTCTCGCCCAACTGCAAGATTCGGTGCAAGAGCTCGTCGTAGCCCATGCCCGCCGTGCGCGCCGACTGTGAGAAATCCTCGGCGGCGGACAGGTTGGGATTCGCATTGGCTTCCAGCACGTACAGCGCGCCGTCCGCCTGCAGGCGAAAATCCATGCGCGCGTAGCCCGTCAAATGCAGCGCGCGAAATATGCGCTTCGAGAGTTGTTCGAGGCGCGCCTCGGTACCCTCCGGCAGGTTCTCGGCCGCCGCCGTGGTGATGCCGTACTTCTTCTGATAGGTTCTGTCCCATTTCACTTTGCGCGTTGCGATCGCCGGAAGATTCTCCGGCAGCGAACCGAAGGTCATTTCCCAAACGGGCAGCACCTTAAGCCGATCGTTGCCGAGGACGCCCACATACAGTTCCCGCCCCTCGATATATTCCTCCACCAGCGCATCCGAATGCGTTTGATCGTGAATGAAGGCGATTCGCTCGACGAGCTGCTTCACGTCGGCGACCACCGATGCGTGGGCGATGCCGAGCGAGGCATCCTCGGTCGAGGACTTCACGAACAGGGGGAAGCGCAGCTTCTGGGGAATTCTCGGTTTCTTGCCGCGAGTGAACACCATGAATTGCGGGGTCGGCACGCGATGATAGGAGAGTAGTTGCTTCGAGAGGACCTTGTCGCGCGACAACAGCATGCCGCGAGGATTGCAGCCGGTATATGGCTGGTGCATCAACTCCAGGAAGGCAACGACGTGCTGATCGTAGGTGACGATGCCGTCGAACTCCTCGAGCAGATTGAAGACGATGTCCGGCTTCCATTCGGTGATGGCGCGGCGCAACTCCGAAAGGCTGTCGCTAAGGCCCAAGGGTCTGACTTCATGGCCGGCGCTCTTCAGATGCGAAATGACGTCATATTCGGTGCGCCATTCGTCGATTTCCTTTTCCGTCGAGCCCTTCAACGACTCGGGCGGCACGAGCGTCTCGTGCACCAGCACCAAGGCCCGTACTTTCTTCATAGTGCGACGTGAGGCAATTGCCGCTCCTCGTGGGACTCCGCCAGGCGCGCGATCATCCAAATCAGATGCGCCTTGAGCTCGCGCCGCGGACCTCGAACATACAGATTTAAGCATTCGCAGCGCTCGATCATCAAACGCAGGACTTGATGCACGAGATATTCGCTGAATGCGCCGGAGCGCACGATTTGCTGCCGCAACGGCTGGCGCAAGTCGCGCAGCAGGCTGGCGGCTTTCGGCGCCGCCCGCGTGCGCGGCGCGGCCGTGAACACCTTGAGCAACAACTCATCGGCGCCGGAGCGGCGCGGCATGCGGTAGCGAGCATGCTTCTGCTCGTAGTGCTCGCGTAGGGTGCGAGTCTGTTCACCGATGTCTTCGACGGTGCTGCGGTCCGTTACGGCCGGTTTCACGGAGCCGATATCGCCCGCGAGTTGGTCGATGAACTCCAGCTTCGCGTATGCAGGCCAGCCGAGGTACTCGCGCCGCCAGGCGGAGCGCGGCTTGAGCCAGACCGCAAAGGTCTCGGCGAAATCCTCCGTCGGGTGCGCCTGCGCATACCAGGCGCCCAAATGCTGCACGAAGCGGCGGCTGCCGGGGCGGGGGCGATAAGTATCGGGATACGGCAGTGAGGCCGGCCCGAACACCTCGCGCCAGCGGCGCTGACGCCTCAACCGATATGCCGAATCGATGGCATGGCCTGCTTCGTGGCGCAAGATGCGCATCAGCCAATTGCGGTTGCCGCCCTCGACCTCACGCATGTAGCGCCGCTCGATGCTCATGAGCCGGGGATGCGCGAGATAGAAGGGGACCGCGATTCCCGGGATGCCGTCCGGGGAAAACCATTCCTCCGCAAGCCAGCAATGCGGCCGAAAGCGGATGCCGCGCAGCGCCAATTCCCGGTACAGCCGATCGATCGCCCGCTGCAATTCGGTGCCGGCAATGATGAGCTTCAAGTCGCAAAAGCGCAGGCTGAGCAACTGATCGTCCGATAGGGATTCCCAGGCATGACGCTGCCTGCGGCGGGGGCCGGCAAGGGTTTTACGAGATTGCAACATGGCGTGGGATACTGATAGTGTCACCGTACAAATCTTACAGTCAATCGGGTGAGCAAGGACGTAGCGTTGCTGCAACGGAGGCGATATCGTGAGCGTGATCGTTTCCCCTGGATGTGAAAGCTCGAATGCCACGGTAACGGTCGAAACGGTGTCGAACCTGACCGGGGTGGCGGCATTGCAGCATGACTACGAGCGCCTGCATCGGGTCACCGGCAATACATTGCCATTCGCCCTACATGAATGGCAGCTCACCTGGTGCCATCACTTCCTTAACTGCAACCCGCGCATTCATGACGAGCCGCTGTTCTATGTACTGCGCGATTCTACCGGCGCCTGTGTCGCCATTGTTCCCTTCATCGTCAGCCGGCGCCGACTGGGGCCGCTCACAGTCGTGTCCGTCAATCTGCTGGGTGCCGACCCCGCCATCACGGAGATCCGCGCTCCGATGATCGAGCCCGGCTTTGAACATCTGACCGCGCGCGCCGTGCATGATCAGCTCGCGAAGGTGGGCGATTGGGATTGGATTCAGTGGACCGGGATCAGCGACACGTTTGCCGAAGCGTTGGCGGTTCGCGGCAATCTGCAATGGCAACCCTCGCTGCCGGTATACGTACTGGATTTGGCTCCGACATGGGAGGAATTTCGACGGCGCCTCAAGCGCAACATTCGTGAATCGCTGCGGCATTGCTACAATTCGCTGAAACGCGACGGCCATAGTTTCGAATTGCAGGTGATTGAAAACCCGCCCGAGTTGCGCCAGGGTCTGGACCGGTTTCTCGAATTGCACATAATGCGCGCCAATTTGCAGACCACGCCGATGCATTCGAACCGGTTTGCGAGCCCGGTGTCCCGCGATTTTCTGTACGCGGTCTGCGATCGCTTGGGCAAGCGCGGCGCGGTGCGCTTATTTCAACTCAAAGTAGGCACGCAGATTGTCGCCATGCGGCTCGCCTTCGTATTGGGCGACAGCCTGTATTTGTACTACTCCGGCTTCGACCCCGAATGGTCCCGGTACAGCGTCATGACCACGACGGTCGCCGAAGCAATCAAGTATGCGATCGCGCACGGCCTGAAGACCGTCAACCTCTCGCCGACCATGGATACCGCGAAGACCCGCTGGAGCCCGCGCCAGGTCGACTATAAGTCCGCGTACGAACTAGGAGCGCGCCTGCGCTCAGGGCTGGCGCGCCGCGCTTATATGAGGGCCCGATCCGGCCAAGGACTGCAGGCCTGGCTTCTGCAGCATCTGATTCCGGCGCGTCACCACTGGAACTGACGGGGCTTTCAACCCGTCCAGTCCCGCAAAGTCGAACAGTGCCGGATCGGCCAACTGCGAGCCGGCGACATTGCAAATGCTCGAAAAAATCGCCTCAATGCGGCCGGGAAATTTCTGTTCCCACTCGCTCAACATATTTTTCACGACGGCGCGCTGCATGCCGGCTTGAGAGCCGCAAAGGGTGCACGGAATAATCGGAAAGGCGCGCACCGCCGCGTAGCGCGCGATCAGTCGCTCCGGCACATAGCAAAGCGGACGAATCACGATGTGCCGCTTATCCTCGCTGAGCAGCTTCGGCGGCATCGCCTTCATTCGGCCGCCAAAAAACATGTTCAGAAACAAGGTTTCGACGATATCGTCGCGATGATGGCCGAGCGCGATCTTGGTGATGGCGTTTTCCGACGCAAAACGATAAAGAGCGCCGCGCCTCAGCCGCGAACACAATCCGCACATCGTCTTGCCGTCGGGAATGACGCGTTTGACGACCGCATAGGTGTTCTGCTCGATGACGTGGAATGGCACACCGAGCTCCGACAAGTATCGCGGCAATACGTCGGCGGGAAATCCCGGCTGTTTCTGGTCGAGATTGACCGCGATGATCTCAAATGAGATCGGCGCGCTGCGCTGCAAGCTCAGCAGCACGTCCAGCAGCGTATAGGAATCCTTGCCGCCCGACAGGCACACCATGACGCGATCGCCCTCGGCGATCATACGAAAGTCGCCGATGGCCTTGCCGACGCTGCCGCGCAAGCCCGCTTGCAGCTTCTTGAAGTTGTTGGAATGATCTATGCGGTGGGCGTGCATGGCGGCGTGCGGCGGAGTTCCTGGAAAGCTACGGTACTTCTAAATACTTGGCTTCGAGGTAGCGCAAGTAAGCGGCTGCGTTGAGCGGCTTGCCGGTGGCTTCCTTGATGAGTTCCTGAACGGGCAGCCGCGCGCCGACCCCGNNCCACCGCCCAGTGGATGTCCTGCAAGCAACCCTCGAGGTCATTCGCCGGCCGAATATTCAATCGCTGTTCGAGATTCGCGTTCCAAGCCTCCGGCAGATCGGCCACGGGGAGCGCGCCGTCGAGAATTTTCTTCTCCAGTTCGTAACGCAGCATGATATGAGCAGGGTAAGTAAGTTCATCGGCATCCATGCGAATCAAGCTGCGGCGCACCCGGATCAAATGCCGGTAAAGATTGTCCTCGGACCATTCCGGGCCGCTCACCTGCAAATACTTCTCCATCAGCGGCTGTAGGTATTTCACGAAGGAACGGCTGCGGCAAATATTCATCTCGAACAGCAAGGATTGGCTCTCCTCGAGCGCCATGCCCCGGTCGCGGCCCACCGGTTGATCGCGCCACTTGAGCGGCAGACCCAAATCGTACATGGCGTGACCGGTTTCGTGCACCGCGCCGAGCAAACCGGAAAACGGATCGTTCGCATCGAAGCGCGTCGTCACCCGAATGTCGCCGGGCACGCCTTCCGTGAAGGGATGCTCGCTTTCGTCGAGGCGGCCGCGGTCGAACGGAAAACCCAGCGCTTTGAGCACATCCAACGATAACTGGCGTTGACGCGCTACGCCGAATTTACCCACGAGGGGAACGGGCGCCCTCGCGGCTTGCACCTCGATCGCTTGATTGATCAGGCCCGGGAGCTTGCGCGACAGCGCCTTGAAAATCGTGTCGATGTCCGCCGTCGAGATGCCCGGAGTGAAGCCATCGACCAACGCGTCGTAGGGCGCGAGCCCTCGAGCTTGGCCCAGCAGCGCCGCCTTATCGCGCACCAGGTGCACTACCTCTTCCAAGTGCGGCGCCAGTATCTTGAAGTCGTTTGCCTTGCGCGCCTCCACCCAGAAAACTTCGGCGCGCGAGGTGGCCTTGGCGAGGCGCGCAATAAGGGAGGGTGGGGTCGCGATGGCGTGGTCGCGCTGGCGGCGCATCTCACGCAGATTGGCGAGCGGCCAATCCTCCATCTGCGAAGCCCCCGCTTCGGCGCGCTCCAACAGCCGCGCCACCTTTGGCGTCGTGAGTAAGGCGTGATGTTCGGTTTCGAGCGCCGCCAGTTGCTCGCCGCGCACATCGGCGCTGCCGCGCGGCATCATCACCGCGGCGTCCCAGCGCAATAAAGACAGCGCGCCGCGAAACGCGTGCAGGCGGCGAAACTCTTGCTCTAATTGCTCGTAGGGCGAAGCGGCCATTGATCCTTACCTATTTGGGCGCTGCGGGAGCGCTTGTGCGGACCCGGCAGTTTACCAGACGGTGCCGGCAGCAAATCGCCAATTATAGATAAAGTCTTGTTATTTCAATGAGTTATTGATGCGCTGCCAACGAGAATGAACCGCTCTGATGGAACGGCACATCCCCGAGGAACGGCAAATCGATGGTCACGACGCCCGTCAGATCGTAGTCGATCGAGCCCGATTGTTGGTTCACATTGTTGGCGAGCTTCAGCAACCCTAACGCCATGTTGGCGGTGATCATCATGTCGAAGTCGGTATCGCCCATCGCCGGCACGACAAAGGCCTTTTGGTTCGCGCCGCTCGCGAATGGCTCGCCCCCGACGCGCAGCTCCGCGTGCAGACCACTCACCGGAAGGGCACGGTCATTCGGATTCTGGATTCTGAATTTCACCTGAAAATCTTGCTGCAGCAAATTCCCGCGCAGCATCTCGACGCTGACAACGGATAGAGTCGGCTTGGTGAATTTGGGACTAAAGGTCGAACAGGCGGCCAAGCACAGCAACAGGATCAGCGGCAGCAACCGCCTTGACATCAGCAATCTCCCGGCGTGCGTGGCAACATGGGCGCAAATGATACCGATAATCCGCTTCAATAGAAGGTGTGTTCGGCTGCGCTGCAAAGTCGCGCTTGCGATTGTCGGGTTTACCGGCACTACCATCGCCTGGGCCGGCGCACCGCCGGCGGCACGGGCCGGCGCGCCCGCCGCGGCCGCAGCGACCACGTGTCTGGCCTCCGGCGACGGCTATTTTCGAGCGCGCGTCGCCGGGGCCATCGATGCGCGCATCGATTGGCCGAATAGCGGCACGCGTTGCCAAGGCGAATCAAAGAGCAAGCCAACGGGCGTGCGCCTGAGTTTTCAACGGGTGCCGGGCGCAAAGCCGGATCTGTTGTTCGTCTTCGGCTTGACGGGCGTGCGCGAGGGCCGACCGGCGCGTGCAACCGGCGCCAACCTCACGATTATTCTGCAAGGCACCGACCGCATATACGGCACGCTCGGCGACTCACGCTGCACCGTGGATGCACTGACACAGCGGCGGCTGCCGACTCCGGGTTCCTACCGCGTCGAAGCCAGAGGCTTCTGCACGCAGCCCGCTCACGCCGTGCGCGGCGATGACGTGTTGCTGGTAAGTACCTTCGAGTTCGCGGGGCTGGTCAACTATGCGCCTCCTTAAGGTCTCGTCAGCGCCACTTCGCGGCCCATCCGCAGCCGTATTTCAAACAGCTTCGGCCAGTTCTTTCCGGTAACGAACAAGCGGTCGCCCTTGGCATCGTAGGCGATGCCGTTCAGCACGTCGGTCTGTCTCTGGACTTGATCCGCCGGGCTCAGAAGCCCGGCAAGATTGATGAGGCCGGCCACGTGACCGGTGTTCGGGTCGATTCGCAGAATCCAGTTGGTCTGCCACACGTTGGCGTAGATTTCTCCCTTGACCCACTCCAACTCATTGACCTCGTGAATCGGTTTGCCGTCGAGGGTAACTTGAATGCGTCTGGTTTCTTGCAGGGTGTTGGGATCTAGAAAGCGAAGTTCGGACGTGCCGTCGCTCATGATGATTTGCTTGCCATCCTGCGTCAGCGCCCATCCCTCTCCTTCGTAGTGGAACTGGCGTTGCAGCTTGAGGGTCGCGAGATCAAAGACAAAACCGACGTGCGATTGCCACGTAAGGCTGATGATATGCCCGTCCCAATTGACGATCCCTTCGCCGAAATATTGCGCCGGAATATCGATCTTCTGGACCACCTGTCCTGTTTCGATTCGCACTTTTCGAATGCTCGAGTGGTGCTCGAGGCCGGTGCTTTCGTATAAGAAACCGTGCAAGTAAAACAGCCCCTCCGTGAAGGCCGATGGATCGTGAGGATAGGTGTGGATGACGTCGACGTCGTACACCGGTACGGCGGCCAGTGACGTCGATGCGCAGGTCAAGGTCGACAGGGCACAGGTGAGTGTCAGTATTCGCATTGGTCTTTAACGTCGCGGAACCGATCGCAGGGACGGTCCTGCCGTGAAAGTGTAGCGTCCGCGGCGAACGCTATGCATGGCCGTGATGGGCAATCGCCCTGTGTCCGGGCGCTCGCTTGGGGCGCCCCATATGTTAAGTGAACTCCTACGCGACCACGCGGTCTTGGCCTACATACACGCGAGGCTTTCGTGGCGACAATGCCACAAGCATGGTGGACTCCATGCTTGATGGCGTTGATTTCATTGTTTTTTAAGTATGTTTGTGCATTGCAGTTGCGATGTCGACAACTGTTGCTTTTGCGCAAATTCAACACGGAGAGATGGGTATGAAGCGAGTGATCTTGTGTGGAGTGACGGCCGTCGCGGCAAGCGTCGGCGGCACCGCGAGCGCCGGCACATATGACGATTCCGGCGCCTGGTACCTGGCCCCGATGGGGACCTATAGCCTGCTGGACGATAAGCGCACCACGAAGGACGATTTCGGCGAGGCCCTGAGCATCGGCAAGAATTTCCAAGATCAATGGGCCGCGGAATTGGGCGCCAGCAATGGCAGCTACGATCGGAAGTACGGACTGGGCGGCCATGAAGAGCTGTCTGCCTACTCGGTCGATTTCATTCGCAAATTCTTCCCGGATTCCATCGTCCGCCCCTACGTAATCTTCGGCGGCGGCATGCTCACCGACACGTTCAGTTACATGCCGAAGAACAACACCTGGATGGCGGAGGCCGGGCTCGGATTATTGACCGGCCTTGGCGACCAGACGGGCCCGGTGCGCGTGCAATTGCGCACGGAAGCCAAGTACCGCCGCGAGTTCATCCAAGACACGGCGTACATCCCGAACAATCCCGGCGATGTAGTCTTTGACGTAGGTCTGCAGCTGTCGTTCGGCAACCCGACGCCCCGGCCCCCGGTGGCAGCTGCGCCACCGCCGCCCCCTCCGCCAGTCGAAGCCGCACCGCCGCCTCCCGCGCCGTGCCACGCGCCGGCCGGCTTCCAGGTCGACGCCAACTGCCGCATCATCGAACAATCGGTGATCGTCCGCGCGGTGGACTTCGAGTTCAACTCGACCCAGTTGACCGCCCCGGCACAGCAGACGCTGGACGAAGTCGCGACTGCGCTGATAGCCCAGCCTGAACTGAATGTCGAGATCCAGGGCTATACAGACTCGATCGGTACCGCTGCGTACAACCTAAATCTGTCGCAAAGGCGCGCGGATGCCGTGAAGGCCTACTTGGTTAGCAAAGGCCTCAACACGTCGGCTCTCACGGCCAAGGGCTACGGTAAGGCAAACCCGATTGCCGGCAACGACACCGCCGAAGGCCGCGCCCAGAACCGTCGCGTCGCCTTCGCGGTGACGAATGCCCCAGCCCACGTCAAGGTGGTCACCAAGGACGCAAGTGCTGCGTCGACCGAAGCGGCAGAGCAAGGCGCCCAGCCGACGCAGAAGGAAAAAGAGAAGCAGCAGCAGCAGTAGCATCGTCCGGTGACAGTGCATCTCGTCAGCGGATCTTGATGAGCTGACACCCCAAGAGTAAGCTCTTGGGTCTCGAAACCAGCCCCTGAGCACGAGAGTGTTCAGGGGCTTTCGTTTTGCGTAATGCCGGCACTTCGGATAATTTGTCGCGATGGCGATGAACCGGCGCGACTTTCTTCTCGCAACTTCGGTTGCCGCGCTGGTCGCCCCGGTCGGTGCGATGCGCGCCAGAGCCAAGACTCCGGTCACGGTCGAGGAGTTGACGCTCGCGGACATCGCGGCGGCTTACGCCGGGGGCCGTTTGACGTCGCGCCAATTGACACAACTCTATCTCGATCGCATCGACGCAATTGACCGCCGCGGTCCCGGATTGCGCGCCGTGCTCGAAACCAATCCGCACGCTCTCGATATCGCCGCCGCGCTCGACGATGAACGCCGATCGCGGGGGCCGCGCGGCGCCTTGCATGGCGTACCCGTACTGATCAAGGACAATGTGGAGACGGCGGATCGCATGATGACAACCGCAGGGTCGCTGGCGCTCGAGGGCTGGTACGCCCCGGCGGATGCGCCGCTGGTGGCGCGCCTGCGCGCCGCGGGCGCCGTGATTCTCGGCAAGACCAACTTGAGCGAGTGGGCGAATTTCCGCTCCACGCATTCCACCAGCGGCTGGAGCGCCCGCGGCGGGCAGACTCGCAATCCCTACGCGCTCAACCGCACGCCGTCGGGCTCGAGTTCCGGTTCAGCCGTCGCGGTGGCCGCGAACCTTTGCGCAGCGGCGGTCGGCACCGAGACCGACGGCTCGATCGTCAGCCCCGCTTCGATCAACGGCATCGTGGGTTTGAAGCCCACCGTCGGGCTCGTGAGCCGCAGCGGCATCGTGCCGATATCGCACAGCCAGGACACCGCGGGAGCGCTTGCGCGCAGCGTGCGCGACGCGGCGGCGCTGCTCGGCGCGATGGCTGGCCGGGACCCGGCGGACGCGGCAAGCGCCGCCGTCGGCGATCGATTCGAGCGCGACTACCTGCGCTTTCTCTCCATCGACGGCCTGCGTGGAGCGCGGCTCGGAATTGCGCGCCGTTTCTTCGCCGACAACGCGCCGCTCAACCGCTTCCTCGACGGCTGCGTGGCGACGCTGGTGCGCGCCGGAGCGGTAATCGTCGATCCGGCCGATCTGCCGATGCACGGGGCGGCGGCGACCCCGGAGCAAGAAGTGTTGCTGTATGAATTCAAGGCCGATCTGAATGCCTACCTGGCGCGCCTGCCGGCGGGATTCAAGGTGCGCTCACTGGCAGATCTCATACGCTTTAATGAAGTTAACGCTGCGCGTGAGATGCCCTTTTTCGACCAGGAATTGCTGCGCCAGGCCGAAGCCAAAGGCAGCCTCGATGAAGCCGCGTACCGTGATGCTCGCGAGGCCTGTCTGACCGCGACGCGCAGCGGCGGCATCGATGCGGTGCTGTCCGAGCACGGTCTTGATGCCATGGTGTCGCTGACCTCAGGTCCCGCCTGGCAGATCGATTCGGTGACCGGCGACTCGGATACCGGCGGGTGCTCGACCCCCGCCGCGGTGGCTGGCTACCCGCATATCAGCGTGCCGGCCGGTCTTTATCGGGGCCTTCCCATCGGATTATCGTTCTTTGGCACGGCCTTCAGCGAGCCAAAGCTGCTGCGGCTTGCCTCCGGCTTTGAGCATGTCGCCGGTGGGCGCGCGCCGCCTCAATTCCTGCCTAGCGTCTGATTCCGCAATGAGTGCGCCCTGCCGGGCGCACGAAAAAAAACGGCCCCCGAAGGGGCCGTTGATCGTTGCTTGGTTCGAATATTCTGTGCTGTCTATATCAGAACTTGTAAGTCGCGCCGACCACGAAGAACCGACCGACGGCGCCAATCTGTTCCAGTCCAGCGCTGTAGGCTGCACCGCCGCCGCCGCCGTAGGTCACATCGTCGAACGATGGGGGCTTGTCGAGCAGATTGGTGACTGCGATATGTGCCGACAGGTGATCGGTGAACTGATACCGACCCGTCACATCCACATCTACGAAGGTCGCCACATGGCAGTATGAGCCGGGGAACGGCGCGCCCGATTGGAACTTGGGGCCATACTCGCTCGTGGAATTGCCGTAAATCGCTTGCGCGCAGGTGAACTGACCGCTCGACGGGTCCGTCACGGACCAGCCTCCGATGTAGTTGACCGCGCCGGTCAACGATACCGGTCCCTTATCCCACGTCAGCGTAAACGTCCCGCGATTCTTTGGGTTGCCGGTATCGCCGGAGATGCCGCTGGGACCCTGCGTGCCGGCCAGCTCATAGTCCACGCCAAGCGCCTCCTCCTTGAAGACCAGGGTGCGAGTGTAGCTCAGCTCTGCCGACAGGTTCCCGGCCACGCCCAGATCGAACTGACTCCTCAGGTCGACATCGATACCGTTGGTCTCAGATTGGGTCGCGTTGACATAGGGATACGCGTTGTACGTGATCAACGGAACCGGTGTCTGCCGCAGCGCTGTCGTGCCGTTTGCGTTTATTACCTCGGGCAGCGTCACCAGCGGCCCAAGGCGCTGAAGTTGCGTCAGGCCGCCAATGCCGAGCCCGCCGGCCTCGAACGTGCTGACGATGTCCTGATTGACCTTGATGTCGTAGTAATCGACCGACACATTGAACGCCTTCGACGGCTCAAAGATGAAACCCAGGGTAAAGTTGGTTGTCTTCTCAGGCTTCAGGAGAGGATTGCCCACCTGTATGCCGGTGATCCCCACGACGCATTGACTGGGGAACGCTCCGACCGCCTTGGCATTGCCCCCCGGGCAGAGCACCGGGTCGGGGATGGCACCAGCCCCGAAGGCCAGGCCGGAATTGGTCTCCGGTATGCTCGGTGCCCGGAAGCCTTTACCCCACGTGCCGCGGAACGTCAGATCATGGATCGGCGAGTACTTGACGCCGAACTTCGGCGTCACGGCGCCACCCGCCGAGGTGTTGTAGTGGTCGTAGCGCAGCGAGAGGTTGGCCTCAAGCTGATGCAGGATCGGTGCAGCCAGCTCGGCGAAGGCCGCAGTATCCGCTTGCGATCCAATCGAGTACGCGTCGTTGAGGCCAGCCTGCGTGCCATCGACGCTGCTCGGTGCGGCCGGCGCGTTCAATTTCTTTTCGAAGTACTCGCCGCCCACCGCCAGCGACAGGTCCCCGCCGGGAAGCGTCGCGATCGCCCGCGAACCGTGGACATTGCCGAACATCAGATAGCTCGAGTCGGTGACATGGGCTACCGGCGAAAATCTTGAGGCGGCGTCGGAACTGCCGAGAATGTACCCGTCGTTCAGGGAAGTCTGCAGCTCGCCCGGCTCCTGCAGACCGTAGCTGTCCTGCGACAGCAGCGCGTACATGTAGCCGGCGGAAGTCCCGATGTCCCATCCGGCTGCCGTGCCGTTCACCTCTTGCACGAACCGGTAGGTATCCGTCTTGAACTGAGTAAAGGGAGTGCCGAGTTCCGCAAAGTTATACTGCAGTGCCGCCGGGGCCCCATACGGATTGCCGGGGTAGTTCGCCGGTACCGTGGTCGGCGCATAGATATGCACGTTCGGTAGGCCCCCCGGCGGCAAAGAAATAATGACCTGACCGCCGGGGTAGTTCGTGAAGGAATACGTGGGAGAGACCTGCTGCGCCTTGGTCTCGAAGATCGAAGCCGAGGTAATGGCTTGCCAATCGCCGCCTAGGCTCTGCGTAAACTTCGAGAGGATGTTCGCGCTCGTCGTCGGTGGCTGGAGTTGAAGCCCGGGGGTGGTGAATGTGCACCGGTCCGCCGCCTGCGCCGCCGCGTTGCAGCCTGGCAGGAATGTCTCGGCCGGCAACCCGTTGGGATAGACGCCACCGGCATTTGGAGTAGTCGGATTGAACAGAACGCCGGTCGTTGACCCCGGGTACCCGCTAAAATTCTGCCCCACAGGATCAGAACCGGCGCCCGGCGTCGTGTTCAAGCCACCAACGCCCTGGTAATTGAGGGTGGTGAATTGGCCGGTACGGTCCGAGAGTAGGATCGAGTCCGCGCGGCGATATTCCATCGTCACATAAATATTGTGGCCATCCGCTGAGAGGTCGCCGGCGCCCCAAATGCCGCTCAAGTGCGTCATCGTGCCGTCGTGATGCGAGGATTGCCCTGCCTCCGCGTTGAATTCGGCGCCCTGGTAGGTCTTCCTTAAGATAATGTTGACGACCCCCGCGATCGCGTCCGATCCGTACTCGGCCGAGGCGCCATCCTTCAGCACCTCGACCCGTTCGACGGCATTGAAGGGAATAGAGGTCACGTCGACGAAGTTGCGCTCGCCGTCGTCGGTCAGCGGATACCCCACCATACGATGGCCGTCGATCAAGGTGAGCGTGGCGCCGACGGTGAGTCCGCGTAGCGCCACACCGGCGCCGCCGCCGGCGAACGCCTGGTTGAAGGACTGGCTCAACGTGCCGGCGCCGTTGGCGGAGAGGTTACGCAGCACGTCCGAGACAGTCGTGTAGCCTGAGTTCTGTAGGTCCTGTGCTGAGATCACCTGCACGGGGCTCGGTGTTTCAATATCGGTGCGCCTGATCAGCGATCCGGTGACGACAATCTCTTGTAGCTCAGGTCCTGTCGAGGCTGTCGCCGGCGCCTGTTGCGCGAGGGCAGGCAAGCCGATCATCGCGGTCGACAATGTGCCGGCTGTCACGATGCCGCGAATTACGCGGCGCAGAACGATTTTCGACGGCAGCTCTGTCCCAGGAGAGTTTTCCCCTAGTGAAATTTTCATTATGTGATCTCCATAAATTTGTCCCAAATTGCCAAGTGTTGCGCGGCCGCACTCTGCCTCGGGCAGAGCGGGAACGAGCACTTTTCCTAGCGTGAGTAACAAAAAACCACTCGGAACTCCGCTCTCAGGTCCCGCAGTTCGATAATTACGATTAGCATCCCAATGCGCCAAAGAGACAGAATCCAGGCTCTCTCTCATTCAACTGTGCCGCTAGCATAATCATTATTTCGCGCGACACAATAGGTTTTTGTAACGTGCCTGTTGCAATTATGCAACATCCGCATGGTCGCAGTTCCTATTACTCCAGCCTACGATGGCCGGCAAAAACGACCATTAGCCCTTGCGAAACCCAGGGAAAAACGCATTGGTGCGCCGACTATAGCCGGCGTATTCCGGCCGGCGCTCAACGATATCCTTCTCCAGCAAAGTCACGCCCGAGACCCGCATGAGCAGCACCGACATCAGGAGCGGACTCGCGAGGCTCCACCACGCTCCGGACGCCGACGCGATCAAATACCAGTCCCACCAGAGCAAAAAGTCGCCGAAATAATTCGGATGGCGCGTGTATGCCCACAGCCCCCGATCCATGACCCCAATTGCGCCAACCAATATAGATCGACAGGCGCAACGACCAGGCCGTCACCAGCAGCAAGATCAGGATCGCGCGAGGACTCAGTCGGGGCGCGGCAGCGGCGCAGAACATTCCGGTCAATTTCCTTGCACGGCGCGCGGCGACGCGCTGGATCGCTCGATACCGTCCCGTTCGTCGCGAAAAAAGACCGTCCGGCCGCTCGCAAGACCCACGAACATGGGTAAGGCGCAAGCCATCGAAGCAACATCGCAACTCCTCTGCCTAGGGAGCTGTTCGTAGCGGGCGGGGGTTCGGATGCAGCGTCAGGCCGGAACCGGCATCGGCGCATAGGTAGTGGCATTGACTTATCACAGAGAGTAATAATCCCGGCCGTAGCCGGGTCTTTGTACATGAGCAGCAATATCGCTGCGATCAATAACAAATTGAGGACTCAATCATGCAGATCAATAGACTGTCGAGTGCGGCGATGGCAGCTGCGGCCGCGATGTTGTTCAGTGCCGGGATGACGAGCGTCTCGGTGGCAGCCGACACCGCTACCGTGCACTGTACAGGCGTGAATTCCTGCAAGGGCTCGTCCGAGTGCAAATCCGCCAAGAACAGCTGCAAGGGCATGAACAGCTGCAAGGGCAAGGGCTGGGTGTCAATGTCGTCATCGGACTGCGCCGCGGCCAAGGCCAAAGCGAAAGCCGACGCCGCCAAGTAAGCGAAATCTTTAGGCTACGGATTGGGGTCGGGTCGCGGGCACGCGCCCGACCCCAACACCGCCCATGCAACTCACAGGGTTCGGTCTAGGGCTTAGACCTCCACACTACGAGGCCATTCTCAATGAGCCTCATGCAATCGACTGGCTCGAAGTGGTTACCGAGAACTACTTGGGTTTGGGCGGCAAACCGTTGCATTACTTGGAGCGCATTCGCGCGCAGTTTCCCCTCGTGATGCACGGCGTGTCGCTGTCGATCGGCAGCACGGACGCGCTGGATCGCGATTATCTGGCGGCCGTGCGCGAGCTTAGCCGCAGAATAGAACCGAGTTGGATTTCCGATCACCTGTGCTGGACGGGCGTCGAGGGGCTGAATGTGCACGATCTGCTGCCGCTGCCCTACACCGAGGAGGCATTGGCGGCGGTGGTCGGCCGAGTGGGCGAGGTACAGGATGCGCTCGGCAGGCAAATTCTGCTGGAAAACGTCTCCAGCTATCTCTCGTTCCGCGCCTCCGAGATGACCGAATGGGAGTTCTTGCGCGAAGTTGCGCAGCGCGCGGATTGTGCAATCCTGCTCGACATCAACAATATCTACGTCAGCAGCGTGAATCACCGCTTCGATCCCTCGAGCTATCTGCAGGCGATGCCGAAGGCGCGGGTGCGCCAATTCCATCTGGCCGGACACAGCGATCTGGGCGGGCATCTCATCGACACGCATGATCACCCAATCGCCGAGCCGGTCTGGAATCTATATCGAGAGGCGCTGGCACGATTTGGCGCGGTACCCACCATGATTGAACGCGACGACAACATTCCTGTCTTGAGCGAACTCGTCGCGGAACTGGACGTGGCGCGCGGATTCGTCCGCGGCGATGCCCAACGGGTCGCCTGATGCATCTACGCCAGCTCCAACAGGATCTGCAGCATCATTTGCTGGGCGCGCGCAGCGCCATTGCCGCGGCAATCGTCGATGCGCCGCCGTTGCCGACCACTGAGCGCCTCGCCATCTACCGCAACGCCTACCAAGTTCGCCTGATCGAGGCACTCGACGAGACTTATCCCATCCTGCACAAGCTCTTGGGCGACGAGGTGTTCGTGACGCTCGGCGAGACATTCATCGCCGCGCGGCCTTCGGTGCATCGCTCCATTCGTTGGTATGGACGAGAACTCGCGGTTTTTATGGCAGCGACTCCGCCGTACTCGGAGCAGCCCATTCTGACGGAAGTCGCCGCGTTCGAATGGACGCTGTCGGAAGTGTTCGATGCCCCCGATGTGCCAAGCCTGCCGCGCGCGGCGCTCAACGCCGTCGTTCCCTCGGCATGGAACGACCTGAAGTTTCGGTTTCAGCCCTCGCTGCGGCGCCTGCCCTTAAGTTGGAACACGACCGCCGTGTGGCAGGCTTGCAGTCGCGATGAGTCGCCGCCACAGCCGGAATTGACGGGGCAGCCGGTACTCTGGCTGCTGTGGCGGCAAAATCTGCAGAATTACTTCCGCTCCATGGACGCGAGCGAAGCGGCCGCCATTGATGCCGCCATTCGCGGCTGTACTGTCGGTGACATGTGCACGGGAATTGCCGCCTGGGTGCCCGAGGAGCANNGGAGCAGATCCCGCTGCGCGCCGCCACCTTGCTGGGCGGCTGGGCGGACAGCGGGATCATTGTCGAGGCATCGCCCGCGGCGATCGCCTAAAGGACGCTGCCCTCCTCGCCCAGCATCAGCTTGCGCAGCAGCGGAATCGGCGGTCCCCCGTGGGACAGGAATTCGTCATGGAAGTCGTGCCAAAGCGCTTGGTTCTGCGCCGGCGCCGCTGAGGCAGCGGGCGCCCCCGGGGTCGCGGCAAGCCGCTTCGCGATCCAATCGGTGCGCAGCTTGCGGATCATGAGTTTACCCAGCGTGTAATTCAAATAGGCGGGATCGAAAGTACCGCGCGCCGCCTGTTGGCGTGCATTGCCCGGATCCTGATAGGCCTGCTCCTTGAACATCTTTTCGGATTGCGCCACGGTCATGCCGTGCGTATGCATGCCGATCGCCGAGAGCAGTCGCACATCGCGCAATAGGGCGTCGGTGATCTGGCCGATGCGCATCTCGGGGTTGCCTTGCTCCAGCCCCATCTCGTACATCATTTCCTCACAGTAGTGCGCCCAGCCTTCGGCATAGGCATATCCCACCCACAGCCCCTCGAGCTTGTCCGGATTGGCGTTCGAATGCATGAACTGCAAAAAATGCCCCGGCCATACTTCATGCACGGACGTGGACAGCAAGGTCGCCTCGCTCGGAATATAGGCCGCCTGCTCAGCCTTGCTCCACTTGGGGTCCGGCGGCGCAATGTTGTAGACGGAAGCAACGCCGTGATCGTAGGGTCCCGGGACCTGGATGAACGCCGCATTGGAGCGATTGTACGGCGGCGCTTCTGCGACCAACGCCTCCTCGCTGCTCGGTATCGTCACCACCTTATTCTTTTGGATGAACTCCTTGAGCATCACCAGCTGCTCGCGGGCCCGCGCCAAGGTGCCGTCTTTCGGCTTGTCGGCCGACTCTTTCGCGATACAGGCCTGGATGCTGCCCTTCGGCAAATACGCCGCGCATTGCGCCTTGAGCGCCGCCGTATTGCGTTCCAGGTCCGCCCGACCTGCCGCTTCGATCTGTTCGATCGGCACATTGACACGCTCGGTTTGCTGGATCATTTGCGCGAACAGGTCCTTGCCCAGCGCAAAATTGTCGGTGCCCTTCGCGCGTATCGATATCAAGTACTCTTTCAGCGCAGCCATCGACAGCGCCGCCGCGGTGTCTGCGTCGGTCAGCTGCTTCTGAAGATCCGGATCTTGGACGCTTGCGAATATCGGCGTCACATCCTTCTTGTAGAAATCGGCAAATCCGCCGAAGTCGTCGATCCCCAATTCGATGAAGGTCTTCGGCAGCGGCGATTGCAGATTCTCGCGGATATCGGCGACCATTTTTGGAATCGCGCGCGCGTACTTGATGTAGGCCTTCATGCGGACCTCGAGCGGCGCGTAATTGCGGCTTAGGTACATATCCGGATCGAGATTGCCTAGATACCAGTAAGGATTGCTGAACGGATAGCGCGCCTTCTCGATCCAGAAAAGATCTCGATCGACGACGGTCAGCAAGTATTCGCGATCGAACTGCTCGTTCGGCAGCAGCGTCGATGGATCGACTGCGGACAGCTGATCCCGCTGGTCATGCAATCGAGCAATCTCGCGCTTGATCCCGTGAGCGCTGAGGTCCGGCATCTGTCCGTCAAATTCATGCCGGCCGGCTTGCGCCGCAAAAAACGGCTGAGCCGTCAAATAGCTGTCAATAAAACCCTTCGTGATCTTGGCCCATTGCTCGCTGGCGGGTGAGAGGGGCCGCGCCGCGGAAGCAGATGGCGGCGGCGTTTGACCGCACCCCGCAACCCCAAGCAGTAATAACCCAGACAAAGCCGCGCCGGCTTTGAACAATAACGACATGGTGGCTCTCCCCTCTTCTATGATTTTGCGACCAATTAAAATCTGCGGCCAATGCGGCGCTCGACGATTAAGACTCAATCCGCAGTACCTCCGCCTTCCGATTCAGGATCGACAGCATATCTCCCGGCACCGCCCCGATGGCGGCTTTCGCGAGCGGCAACGCCGTCGTCGAATCGCAGCGTCACGCGAACTTGCGCCTCGAATTGCTGCAAGCCCTCCACCGTTACGAAGTTCGGCTGTGGACTAATGGGGCGATCGGGCAGGCGCGGCTCATAACGGGTCGGTCCTCAAAACCGGTACGGGCCGCCGCGCTCCAACGCGCGCTTGTAAGCATCGCGCGCATGGATGCGATCGAGGAAGGCGAAGAGTTTCGGCCGGCGCGCATCCAAGCCGGCGCGCGAGGCCGCCGCTTCGAGCGGAAAGCTCATTTGTATGTCGGCCGCGGTAAACTCCTTCCCGGCAAACCACGGATGTGCGGCGAGTTCAGCCTCCATGAAATCCAGATGCCGCTTCAACTGCGGCCCGATGAAGGTACCCTGCACGGTGCCCGCAATGCGCCGCGCCATGGCGCTGAAGGGCCACGGCATCGGGGTACTCGCAACACGATCGAATACCAATTTGAGCAGCAAGGGCGGCATGGCCGACCCCTCCGCATAGTGCAGCCAATACGTATAACGCAAGCGATCTGAGCTGCCCGGCGGCGGTATCAAGCGTCCACCGCCGTACTTTCCGACCAGATATTCGATGATCGCGCCGGATTCGGCCACCCTCGCCTCGCCGTCGATGATCACCGGGGACTTTCCCAGCGGATGAACCGCCAATAAGGCCGGAGGCGCGAGCATCGTGTTGGCGTCGCGCTCGTAGCGCTTCACCTCGTAGGGGACGCCAAGCTCCTCGAGCAGCCACAGCACCCGCTGGGAGCGTGAGTTATTGAGATGGTGGACGGTGATCACCGCCAGATTGTATCTCATTGATATGTTTGCACCCCTTGCGAGGTGTGCGCCACCGCGAGGCGCAACACGCCGCGACAACGGCAAATCGAAGGGGCCAACTAGAATTAATTCAATGCCCACCCTTGACAAAAATACCCGCCGCCGACAGAGCCTGCGCCAGTTCCTCCTCGATACGGACCGCTTCGGCGCGCTGAATGTACTGAAGGTGCATGGTCGGCCCCGTCAAAACCTCGAGTCCCCGCTGCAATACGCTGCCCGCGGCCCGTATGCCGGCCTTGTGCTGATCGAAGCGATCTACCGGACTGTACTTGCTCATGCCCACGTACACGCCATACCAATCGGCACGACAGTCGCGATAGTCGAGGAGCGCCAAATAAATGTTCGACCGCCCCTTGGCGGAGGCGCGAAACGTCAGCGCGATTTCATAGACGCTGGGCAACCACTCGACGTAGCGCATCGGCAGCCAATCCGGGATGGATGTTGCGGCGCTTGACCAGAGCCGCCCGAGCGATCGCTCGACACTCAAGGACATCTCCCCACGCATCCACAGTTCGTGCACGCAGTGAGCGGCCGTTAGTCCGTCCGCGCCTGCCAACGCACGCTCGAACGCGGCGGTGATTGCCGCTTGCGTCGATCCTTGCAACGGGCGACTTGCGGGTGAGGTTTTGGCGTCTAGGGTAATTCGTCACCGGCAGCAGCAATTGCGATTCGCAACTTCGGAGATAGCTGATTGTCAGAGCATCGCACTGCTACGCGACCATCCAGGAGCACGGTCGGATTCCGATGAGCTACCAACAGTAACGTGCGTGCGGCTCCGGATGGTGCCCGTCGACCTTGTTCCCAGTCCTGAAGCGTACGAACTGAAACTCCCAGCAGAGCCGCGAATCGCGACTGCGATAGCCCGGTTTTCTCCCGAATCAGAGAGACACTGGGCACATTGATTACTCGCACAAATTCGCCGCGCTTAAGTTCCCGCAGGCCATCGAGAATCTCGCGGCCGACGTTTCGCTTTGCTTTAGCCATTTTCCACTTCCTTACGAATCTGCCTCAGCACATGTGTCGGAATGTTTTCCGCAACGTTCTTTGGATACATGGTTAGCATCCATATGACACCGTGAGTTCTCCTCACGTAATAAATGACGCGATATCCGCCGCGTTTACCTCGACCTTGCGCCGCCCAGCGAATCTTACGGACGCCACTGGAACCCGGAATAACCGACCCGGCATCGGGATCCCTCACCAGGAAACCCTGGAGGGCGCTATATTCCTCGTCCGTCAGATACTCGACCACGAGCTTCGTAAAGAGCCGTGTTTCGATGAAACTGAATATTGAGGCAGTATACGGCACTGCCGTATCGCGTCAAGTTACCGCTAATCGGAGCTGACTGCGCGGCTCTATCTACGGATTGCGCTGCGCATCGCCGGCTTTCCATCTAATTTCGCCCCGGCACGGATCCAGCAACTGCGCGACGCTCGGTACAAGGCCCATGGTCCGCACCAGCGCGAAGGCGCGAATCTGAGCGCGCGGGAACGCTTCGTGGACGCGCGTCGCCGCGGCAAGCAGCGTTCTACCCTTGGTGACGATATCGTCGATGAGTACGATTGCGTCGGGTGCCGGCAAAGAGGGCTGCATTTCAAACGACTCGTAATGGCTAAATACTGTCGGACGTTCGCCCGCCCCGGCGGTAGCCGATTTGCGAACTGCCCGTACACGATGCAGGCCGGTCCAGGCCGTCCGCCCGAGACCTTCACGAACCAAGGCCGCCGCCAGATGCTCGGCCACCCAGAGTGTTCCTGCGCCCCGCGGTGCGCTCCCCGGCACAGGCACTAAAACGTCCGTCGCGCCGAAAAAGCCGGCGAATAGGGGCAGTTCCGTCGCTTGCTGGCGGACGCGAAAGGCGTACTTAAGCATAAAATTTGCGTCGCCGGCCTTCAGGAGCGTTCGCAATAGGCGCGATCGCTCGCAGATCGCACACGTCCCTCCGGGTGAATAGACATAGCAGGAGGCAAAGGCAACATTGCGGATCACTGTCGACCGCTAAGGGCGCAAGACCGGTTCAGCGTGCCAGATCGTCATCGAGAGCTCGATCCTGTTCAGCGCTGCGAGGTGGTTCAGCACTGCGAGGTGGTTCACTCTGCTGGTGCCGCATCCGCAGCCAGGCTTCGCGGGCTTGCCGGCGGATCTCTTCGAGACTCTGAGTTCCAACGCCCGGTTTCTCGTGCGATGCGGCTGCCTGCCCTAAGTCGGCTTGCCGCACGGGTTCGGACAGCTTGACCCGCTCCAAGCGCGCCCGAACGCGTGCTTGATGCGCCTCTCGCACGCGCTCCGCTTCGACGCTCCGATATCCACGCCGTTCCATTTCATATGCGATGCGTGGAATCCATGGACCAGGCTCGCGGTCGATGCCCTGCGCTTCGAGGGTGCGATGATCGACTCGCGCCTCGACGTGAGCCTCGCGCAGCGCCTCGTTGGTGACAGCCGCCCAACGCTCGCGCACGAATAATAGTTCATTGATGCTAGGCCCAAGACCGATCTCGCGGCGCTTCGAATCATTGAGTTCGAGGGTGGTTTTGACGCCCAGGCCCTCGCTAGTAATCTCCCGAGTTGTCGCGAGAAGATGAGCATGGTAGTTGCGCGGATCGCTGCCCGGAAACTCACGCGGCGCGTGAATCGTCAAATCGACGGCAAACCGATAGCGATCGGATAGCTCTTGCGAAAAGCTTCGCGCCAAATTCAATTGCTGCTCGGCGGTGAGCTCGGCCGGAAGCGCCACCAAGTACTCGCGGGCTACGCGGGCATTCGTCTGCAAGGAAGTGGCGCCCGTCATGAACGGGGATGTCTGTGCCATCGCCCAATCGGGCGTACCGATGATGAAGATGAAGCCTGAGACCAGCACAGCTATGCGCTGCAGAATGAGACGTTGAGCGAGACGGTGATGCATGGCGGAATTCCCTTTCCAGATAACTACGGGTCCGAAAGCTGGCCGGTATTTAGACCTCTGTTTCGAGTGCTCCGATGTCCCGTTCGTCGCGTCTGGCGGCCAATTCCTCGCGCTTTACCTTGCCGGGCGCGCCGAAGCGAAAATTCTGGATCACGAATGAATAGTCGTATTGCTTTTCGCCCTCCTTATCCGTCCAATTATTGGAGCGGATCTGCGCCTGTAGAATCAGTTGATCGCCTTTGCGCGCATTTTTGGCTATCGCTTCGCCGAGACTCTCAAAAGCGACGAACCAAAGACTGGTTACGGCCTCGCGCGCATTACCCTGTTCGTCCTTGCCCGCGTAATCGTTGCCCACCAAACAAATTCGCGTGTAGGTCGTATCTCCCTTGACGGCGAGCTCCGGATTCTTGGCAAGATTGCCGACTGCGGTTACTGTGAAGCTATTCATCACTCGTCTCCTTGGCTGTTGTGTTGCGCGGGGCGGGAAAATCACCGCTCGCGTGGCACCCAGTCTGCGAGAGGCAAGTGAAAACTGAAATCTAATTAAGTGCCGGGTTCGCCGAGAAAGACGCGCGTGTCCGATACGGAAAATTGCACCGGTCGCGCCAAGCATGCACCGGCCACCAGCAGCATCGCGGGATTATTTCTGCGCCGCACTGCATAATCTAATGGTGTCCACGCCGTCGCCCCGCTCGAAGACCGATCGAATTGCCCTTCGCGTCGTCAATCTTCGCAAACAATATGCAAACGTCACCGCGGTGGATGATTTGTCGTTCACAGTGCGGCGCGGGGAAATTGTCGGGCTGCTCGGCCCGAACGGTGCGGGCAAGACGACCACCATCAACATCGTGCTGGGGGTACTGCGGTCAACCACCGGCAGTGTCGAAATAGCTGACATAGATATTGCGAAACATCGCGCTCGCGCGCTCGCACGCACGAATTTTGCCGCCGTGTATGCCGCACTTCCCGGAAATTTGACGGTGATCGAGAACCTGCGATTTTTTGGCCTTTTGTATAGCGTCAAGTCCTTGCGAGCTCGCATCGAGGAGCTGCTGCAGGAATTTGACCTGGCTCATCTGCGCCATACCAAGTGCGGCTTGCTGTCCTCGGGCGAGCAGACTCGCGCGGCGCTCGCCAAGGCGCTGATTAATAGGCCGCAGCTGCTTCTGCTGGATGAACCCACGGCGTCCTTGGATCCTTCAGCCGCGCAGATCATTCGCGCCAAGATCCAGAGCCTTGCCTCGCAGGGCGACTGCGGAATCTTATGGACGTCTCATAATATGTACGAGGTAGAAGCCGTCTGCGACCGAGTGTTGTTTCTGTCGCATGGAAAAGTACTGCTCGAGGGAGATCCGAGGGCGTTGCCCAAAGAGCACGGAGCCGCGACTCTGGAGGATCTTTTCATTCGCGTCGCGCGCGAGCCGCTGGCCGGCACCATGGACGGCGTTTTGTGAAGTGGCGCCCCATCGCCGGCATCGTCTTGCGCCAGGTCTATCTGCTGCGCGGCAGCCCGGTGCGGGTGTTTCCCATGGTGACCTGGGTGGCAATCGACGTAGTGCTGTGGGGCTTCATCACTCGATATCTCAATACGGTCAGCGGCGCCGGTATGGACTTCGTGCCGACGCTGCTGGGCGGCGTGCTGTTATGGGACTTCTGCACCCGCATCATGCAAGGCGTCACCACCGCGTTTCTTGAGGACGTCTGGTCACGCAATTTCCTTAACCTGTTTGCGTCTCCTCTGTCGATATCCGAATACATTTCAGGGCTCGTGATCACCAGTGTGGTGACCAGCAGCGTGGGCGTCGTCGTGATGGTGTTGCTGGCTACCGGCATTTTTCATTTGCAGTTCTTTTCCTTGGGTCTTCCGCTGATCGCGTTCCTGATGGTGCTGTTCGTCTTCGGCATCTCCCTCGGCATATTTGCAACCGGTATTGTGCTGCGGCTCGGGCCTGCCTCCGAATGGCTGCTATGGCCGCTGCCGGCGTTGCTCTCGCCTTTCGCCGCTGTTTTCTACCCGCTCTCGACACTGCCGCACTGGATGCAGTGGGTATCGCATGCCTTGCCGCCCGCCTACGTTTTCGAGGGAATGCGCAGCTTGCTGGCGGGGAGGCCCTTCCCCGGCGTGCTGCTATCGCAAGGAACCGCGATTGCCCTGTTGGAATTGCTGCTCGCCGGCTATTTCTACGGACGCGTCTATCGCCATGCGGTGCGCACCGGACTTCTGGCGCGCTACAGCGCGGAAAGCGCGGCTTGACGCGAGGCACAGTTAGACCGGGGCCTGAATCTTCGCGCCGCGCTACAGCTTGGGGACCGCCGTGTGCTCGGCCTGATTCAGATTCTGCTGCTGCTGCTGGGTGTCCCGGCCATTGAAGAAACTCCATAGCGCCTTTGTCGTGCGATGCTGTAGACCGGGATAAGTGATGTCCACATACAGTATCCAGTTCAAGTCCCCGCCCGAAATGGCAGCGATCACCCACACCAACGACTGGCATTGCGGAAACTGGCCAGGATCAAACAGGTCGGGGAATTTACCCGGAGCGTGTCCGCTGGTCATCACGGTTTTTATCGGCGGCCCAATAACCGGCACGTTCAATTCGGTTGCAGCGCCCATTCGGTATTCGCAGGCATTGACGTCCGCCTTCGACAGGTTGGCGGGCTGACCGTCTTCGGTGAAGGCCCAGACGAATCGAAAGTACAACTGTGAGACGTAATTCGAGCCGTATTTCTGCAGCAGCGAGGCGACGATCTGGTCACGCGTGGTATGTATGCCGGTGAGCGTGCGATGCACCCCCCAGACCTGCTGTGGGCTTGGAGGTAAAGTAATATTGACATAGACGTTGTCCTTGAGGGTATCCAGGTTCTCGGGCGCCATCATGTACGCCGCCGGCGTGTTGCCCAGAAGCTCCGGAATCTGGATCTGCGCGACCGTCACCCGATGGGTAGGGTCGACGGCCCGAAGCGCATTGTAGGCATCCGCGGGGGACATGCCCGGCCGCACGTCGAGGATGTCCGGCGCAGCCGCGGCCGCGATGCCCGCGTAAAGACCGAACGCCAGGATAAAAGCACCCGTCGCCCACCGACCCGGGAAACAGTTGTAGATGTTTGTCATAGGTTGGGTTTTGCTTGATTGGCCTTTTGGACTTCCTGTTGCTTTTGCTGCTGGGCTTGCGCCTTTTGCGCATCGCCCGTGACGATCGCCTCGCGGCGCCAGAGCGCTCCGTCGACGAGATACGAGTAGCTCGTTTGGACCGTCGTCGCAGTGCCCCCGTACCCCACCTTCAGCAGGACCACGGAATCGCAAAAGGTCGGTGCCGGTAGCCTGTTGTTGAGATAGTCGTTCACCTTATTTAAAAAGGCATTTCCATTCGGTGGTCCACCCGTATCGCAACCGTACGGCGGGGATCCATTGGGGCTTTTGCCGGCAGGCACGGGGCGCCCCTGTTCGTCGAATAGCCACCACAACATGCCGCCATTGACGGCGGGCGCATACGAGGTTTCCGTCCCGTATTTCTGATGCAGGGCATCCAGAAAATTCTGGCGGTCAATGGGCTCCGAGAACTTGATATCACGGTATACGAGGTAGGCAAGTTGCTTGTTCGGCGGCATCGTGTATTCGGCATAGATGGTCTCGCCGGGCGGACCGTAGGCGCCGACGTTCTTCGGAATCGCCTTGAGTACGTTGCCCGAATAAACCCCCGTCAGCGGCTCGCCGCGGCCCTCAATCTGGATGACGGCAGCCGGATATAGCTTCTTGATGAGCCCGGACACTTCTTCCCTTGGCACTGCGACATGTATCCCGTCGACGTCCGGCAACTTCGATGGAACCAGCGGTCCCACCGGCGTGCTTGCCGGATCGGCATCGCCGGGCTGCCCAGCAGGACCGATTGCTCGGGCACGCTGTTGGTGACCCCCGCCTGCGCGCCGACGGTGACGTTGTCTCCCACCTCAATGTGCCCCGCGACGCCTACCTGACCCGCCAGTGTCACGTGGTGACCAAGGTTAGCGCTCCCCGCGATTCCCACCTGGNNTCGTCCTCGATCACCACGTTGCCGATTTGGGGGATCTTGTGATGGATGCCGCCGTTGGTGGCAAAGCCGAACCCATCGGGGCCGATGCTGGTGTTGGCATGGATGATCACGCGATCGCCGATCACGCAGTCCTCGTAGACGACCACGTTGGCGTGCAGCACGCAGTCGCGTCCGACCCGGACACGCGGCCCGACGTAAACCCCGGGATAGAGCGTCGTGCCCTCTCCGATCGTCGCGGTGGAATCCACAGTGGCGCGCGGATGAACGCCGGTGA
>PKXS01000032.1 GCA_003132425.1 Gammaproteobacteria bacterium
GAGGCAGCGATACCCATTCAGAGTGATCGCGTTGCGCAACGGCCTCAGCCTAAGACTCCCTTACTGAGTCGGCGGAGCCGTGGGTGGCGCGGGCACCGCGGACCCTGGCGAGCCTGGAGTTCGTGGGTTTCCGGGTGCGCCGGGTGAACCTGGAGTTCCGGGCATGCCGGGCGATCCGGGGGAACCTGGCATTCCGGGCCTGCCCGGCATACCGGGCGATCCAGGCGATCCAGNNCCGGGCGATCCAGGCGATCCAGGCGATCCGGGCGATCCGGGCGATCCGGGCGATCCAGGCGATCCAGGCGATCCAGGAGTTCCTGGGGCTCCGGAGCCTCCAGGCGAACCCGGGGTTCCCGGTGCTTGAGCAATCGCACAATCGGCTGTGATCAGGGTAAATGCGGCTACGGCCGCGATCAATTTTCTATTCACGTCTGATCTCCTAAGTAGATTTTATTAAGCTGACTCAATCGCCTCGTTGCCGCTGTCAGTGCGCGTCGATACTCGATGTAGGCGAACACCCTTCCGGGTCACAACGTGCGTAAGAAAGGTTTATCGACATTCAGATCACGAAGTGCGCCTTAGTGCTCGAAGCGAACCCGGGCGCTGTAGAGTACCTCGACGAAAGACACCTCGGCGAGGAGTTCTCAGCAAACGGGTGGGAGCATTCAAGGCACGCAAACGGGCGGCAATGTAGATCCCAAGCACGCCTCATCGAGCGCCGATACCGGAAAGGATTCCAAGTCGGGCAAATCGACTGACGGAAAAGCGCACGATACTGCTCACAAAGACAATTAAGTGTAGAGTTGGATTGTTCCTCGCGTACCCGCAACGCAAAGAGGCTGGCGGATGGCCGCCGGTTTACGGGTGCAGGCTACTGGAGGAACCCGAAGCGCGCGGGCTCCGCTACCGCTTCGTTTTTCCGGGGTGCTTCCACTTCTTGGCGTTTTCGGCAAACTGCGCGCGCTTGGCGAAGACGCCGCCTTTCGATTTCTCCTTCGCGATGTCAGCCTCGGTGACCTTGGCCCCCGGTGCCTTACCGACGTCCTTGTGCATTTGATTCTTCTTCAGATCCAGTTTCATGGGCGTGCGTGCCATCGCATTGTCCTCCTACATTCTGAACGGCAGCCTCACTGAGGCGTCCGAAAAGAAGGCTCCCCTAGGGATGCTCATCGCGAAGGCGACCGCCCAATGCCGCGGAGACGCTTGCGATGAAAGCGCCGATCAACAAAGCGAGAGCAGTGTAGATTGCCGCTTGCGAAGCCGCTTTACGCGCCATATCCGCATTCGCCTTAATTTTCGTCTCCGCCTCCATTCCGTTAGCCAGCCATTCGGCCACCCGTTTTTGAGCGTCAGCTTGCGCTATGCCAGTAGTTTCAGCGACCAGGTCGGCTAAGTAGGATCGATCGTTATCAGGGACACTTCCCGTTGAAATGGCGTTTGCCATGATTGGAGCCGCCTGGGCACGAGGATCGCCCGCGCTCCGGCGGCCATCCGCCGCACCGGCCGACCTGAAAAGCCTATCGATTGCATAGGGGCTGACGGGTGAGCTTACGGTCGACATGACGTCCTGGGCCCCTGCGGATACCGCGCCGGGTGCGGCATGGAACCCCGCGCCGACCATAGATTCAATCGATGTGCCCGCCACAACCGCGACTACCACGGTGGCGACTGCCCAAGTCACCAGCCCGTGAGCGGTATCTCGAAAGAAGACTTCATGGCTGTGAGTGCCAATCCATCGGGTTCGCAATCGCCCCGCAATATATCCGCCAAGAGCGGCGGAGATCCACTGCGTGACGATGAGCCAGATAGCCGTCGCCACGGTGAATGTCGTGCCTGAAATGCCGCGATCAAACCACGGCGATATTGCCGCGAAACCAAGTCCCGCTCCCAAGGCCAACAGAATGAGTGATGTACCGGCGGCAACAAAAGCGCCGGCAATGATAGCGGGCCAAGACGCAGCCGACTTACCAGCGAAGTTGACCGAAGCTGAGCTAACACCGGTGGTTCCTGAATGCAGTATTTCTTCCATGACTAATCTCCTCGGCTAGCCATGCGAACACATTGCAAGCAACAGAATGATCGGAAGAGGAACGCCCAACATCCAAAGCAAAATTCCGCGACCCATGACTTTGACTCCCTATTTTCGTGAACGTAGCGATCGGCGGCGATTAGATCAACCGACGATGACAAATGTGCCCGCCGCGTTTGTAAATGTATGTCCTCCCCGGGCGTGAAGAGTTGTAGGGTTGGTCTTACGATGAAACCACGCACTTGATCTAATTCAAGGCCACATCGCTCGGAGTTGCAATCGCGTTATCTTTGCTCGCCACTTAGCATTTGCCGGAATCCGGGTATGACATCCTCCTTGCCGTTGCGGCTTCGCATTCTCTACGTCGAAGATGATCCCTTAGTGCGCGAAATGACATCTAAACAGCTTACCCAGAATCTAAGCCGGATCGTCGCAATGGGGCCGGGGAGGAGGCACTGAATGCCTTCAAGGGTCACTCCCTTAATCTGGTAATCACCGATGTGAATTTGCCAAAAATGTCCGGATTGGACCTCGTGCGAAGCATTCTTCACATTAAATCCGCCACCCCAATCAGTATTGCATCGGGTTATGCAATGAACTTCGTTTTAAAATCGCTTGGACCCAATGTCCAGGCCATCATAAAACCCATTGAAGCGGACAGACTCGACGCATTGATTACGGGTCTTTGCATCTCCGCAGGGCCCTAAGTTCGGTGCCGCACAGACTGACTAAGGATTTCGTGTAATTCTTACATCATTCATTGCGCGAGGTACCCAGCCGTGAAATTCAATGTACAAGCGCAGGACGAAGCCGTAAGCAATTGCAGCAAGTCGCTGGACGGCGTACGGCAAGGCGATGCTGCATCTACTGGCCCTGGCGCTCAGCGCTCCGCAGAAAACATCCGATTATGGATGTCATATTTGCCGTCGGAATGTGTCGATGCAATGATCAAACTGGGTTGGGACCGCGATCTTTAGCTTGCAAGCTCCGCAGGGAGCAGCCGGTCATACTCCTTTTTCACAACGGCGTAGCACTCGCAGGTGCGCTTCTCTAGGCCGGCACGATCCAGCACGGTGATGTGCCCACGCGAGTAGCGAATCAGTCCGGCATGTTGAAGCTTCAGGGCGCCCTCGGTTACCCCCTCGCGACGCACGCCTAGCATGTTCGCGATCAGTTCCTGCGTCATCACGAGTTCTAGGCCCTTCAGCCGGTCCAGACTTAGCAGCAGCCAGCGGCATAGTTGCTGATCGAGCGAGTGATGCCGGTTGCAAACCGCGGTTTGTGCCATCTGGGTGATCAGCGCCTGGGTATAGCGCAGGAGCAGATGCAGAACGGGACCGGCGTAATTGAACTCGTCCTTCAGCAGTTGCGCTTTGAGTAGAAAACCATGGCCTGCGCTTTGAACCACTGCTCGGCTGGGTGTGGACTCACCTCCCATAAACAGCGAAATTCCCACAATCCCTTCATTGCCGACCACGGCGATTTCCGCAGACGCGCCATTTTTCATGACATAGAGCAGCGAAACGATGGCGGTGGTGGGGAAATACACATGGCTCAAGGTCGCACCCGACTCGTACACGACCTCGCCGAGGGGCAATTCGACAGATTCCATTTGCCGCAGCCATCGGTCTCGCACGATATTGGGCATCGCCGCCAATAAGTGATTCCCTCCGATAACTTCAGGGACGGTGCTGATAGAACTCATTGCAATCGCCGCTCGCATCAGTAGTATATAGCCGACGCGACCTAGTATGTTCTATAGCGCACATAACGCAAGCGGAGCGCGCGATTGACGCTCTCACACCCCGGGGTGTTCGTGACGATGCGGTGCAACTTAGGTCATTTACGGTAGCAGTGCGGCGTAGGCCCGTTGTTCCGTGGCATAGCAGCTGCACGTCGCTGCTTCCAGTCCCCGCCGGTTTCTCACCGTCACGTTTCCTCGCGCGTATTCGATTAGACCCTTGCGTTGCAGGGTGCCTGCAGCGGTTGTGATACCGACCCGACGCACGCCGAGCATGTAGGCAAGAAATTCGTGAGTCACGCCAAAGCTGGCGCTATGGGCGCGATCCTGCGTCAGCAACAGCCAGCGTGCCAGACGTGGAGTGATTTGATGAAAGCGTAGGCAAGCGGCCGATGAGGCAAACTGGCCCATTAACACGTACAAGTAGCGATTAATGGCGCGTTGCAGCGCGTCGCTTCGCGCAAGCTCTGTTCGGAATGCGTTGATAGGTACGCGCCATGCCCCTCCTGCGCCTTGGACTACCGCGTGCAATGGCTGCGTTAGAACCCTCAATGCTACCTGAGCGCCCAACATGCCTTCTCGCCCGACCATGCCCACTTCGAGGACCGGTTTACCCTCAAGCGATGTCACCAATGAAACAAAGCTATCGATGGGAAAGTAGATGTAGCGGGTCGGCTCGCCTGATTCGCACAGCACTTGCGCCTGCGTCAGTTGGACATGCTTGGCAATTCCCAACACGCGTCGCCGGTCATTGCGCGGAAGCAGCTCGATCAGGCAATTTTCAGTAGCAGCCAACGGGCGCTCCTGCGCGAGGGGAATTCGAAGTGTGCGCAACGTCCCTTGCAAGCACCGTCTGCTAACGAACATAGGACGCAATGAACGCTTGCCAGCCGCCCTATGTGGGTTGCCGCACAGACCCCGCGGCGCCCGAATGTATATTTTCCATCACAGACGACGTAACGACGGTACATCACGACTCATGGCAATTTGCACCACGCCCCCGGGAACGCTCGTGATCGATCTAAATAATTGCCGCTGAGGCTGCGTGAACTCCATTGCCTCTTATTGTTATTCCCATCTCCCGGAGCACTGTCGTGAGCACTGTAATGCCCGTGTGTCTGCAGGAATCCTTGCAACCCACGCTCGTTGCGCCTGCAGAAGAAGCATCCCTGGACTTAACAGATTCTGCGCAAGCAATCGCGCGTGACGTCGAGGCAGTTGGGCGAATTGGGTCCGTTCCAACTTTGCTCGAGGTGCTATGCGAGACGACCGGCATGGGGTTTGCCGCGGTCGCTCGGGTCACGGAACACACCTGGACCGCGTGTGCCGTGCAAGACAAGATTCAATTCGGCCTGAAGGCCGGTAGCCAACTGGACATCAACACCACGCTATGCGTGGAATCAAGAGCGATGCGCGCACCCATCATCATCGATCAGGCAAGCACGCATCCTCGATATTGCAATCATCACACGCCACAACTATACAAAATCGAAAGCTATGTGTCGGTTCCCATCATATTTTCAGACGGACAGTACTTTGGGAATCTTTGTGCCATTGATCCTCGGCCCGCTAAGGTGTCCGCCCCCAGCATTCTGTTCATGTTCGAGCGTTTCGCACTGTTGATCGCGCGTCAGCTGGAGAGCGAAACCACGCGAGCCCGCGAGCACACCGCACTCCTTGACGAGCGCGCAGTAAGCGAACTGCGCGAGCAGTTCATTGCGATCCTCGGGCACGATTTGCGAAATCCTTTGCAAGCGCTCTACATGGGGTGCGACGGATTAGCGAAACGGCATCCAGATCCATGGACGGCGACGCTTGTATCCCGCATGAGGAGCAACGCGCGCCGCATGGCCGCCCTGATCGACGATGTGCTTGATTTTGCTAGAGGGCGGTTGGGTAGTGGGCTTGGCATCCATATGCACAGCGCCGCTGATCTCGATATTGGATTGGACGCCGTCGTCAAAGAACTGCAAGACGCTCGACCGGAGCGAAGCATCATTTCCAGTATCCGTGTGAAGCGGGCTGTCACTTGTGATGTAGGCCGCATTCAGCAGCTCGTTTCCAATTTATTGGGCAACGCGATCACGCACGGCTCGGAAAGCAGCCCCGTCCGCTTCACTGCGGCAGCGGATGACGATCAGTTGGTGCTAGAGGTATGGAATGATGGGGACCCAATCCCGCCGGAGAGTATGGGTATGATTTTTGCGCCGTTTTGGCGACGCGTCACCTCCAAGAATCGGGACGGCCTGGGGTTGGGGCTCTACATTAGTTCGCAAATTGTGCTTGCACACAAAGGGCAACTGACGGTGACATCCTCTAAGGAAGCGGGTACCAAATTTACCGCGCGCCTGCCTCGCATCCACTAGGTGATCGCGCCTTCAGCCCAGAAGCTCCTTCGGCACGTTGCCGCCGTTGTCGGCCAGTTTCTGCAGCACCATTTGGTGCAACCACATGATCATTTGCGCCGAATCGCCGAGCTTATCGACAGGGCAACTCAAGTCCGTGGCGAGCTGCTTGCGGGTCGGTAGACTGCTGTCCGACCCAAGCAGTTTCAATAAATCGACGATCGACACTTTCTAATTGAGTTTCTCGGGATTCTTGGCCGCCAACGCGTTCAGTTGCCCTACCACGTCGACAACCGTGATGGGCGCGGCAGCCGCCGCGTAACCAAAACCAAGTTTATCGAGGATGCTAGTGAACAATCCCATTGTGGATAGGGTTCGTTCGTGCTTATTATTCTCGCTTGGGACGACCGCGGTAGACGGTCCCAGCAACTTGCCATTGATAAATGACCCATTGCGCCCCGGACCGAATTTTCAGCAGTGGCCACACAGGCGCTCCAATCGAAGGAGCGAAGAGTGCGCAGAAAACGAGGCAATCACCGCCTTGGGTCAAATCGCCAACTGCTTGGGAAGCAGTCGGTTGTATTCGTTTTTGACCACCGCGTAACATTCACAAGAGCGTTTCTCCAACCCTGCGCGGTCCAGCACCGTGATATGGCCACGCGCATAGCGGATGAGGCCGGCCTGCTGTAATTTGAATGCCGACTCGGTGACGCCTTCACGGCGCACGCCGAGCATATTGGCGATCAGTTCCTGAGTCATCACCAGCTCGTCCCCCTGCAACCGATCCAAGCTCAGCAACAGCCAACGGCACAGTTGCTGATCGAGCGAATGATGTCGATTGCAAACGGCCGTTTGCGACATCTGCGTAATGAGCGCCTGGGTGTAGCGCAGCAACAGATGCAGTACGGGACCTGCTCGGTTGAACTCCTCTTTCATCGTCTGCGCGGAGAGCCGAAATCCTTCGCCGGCGCTTTGCACGACGGCACGGCTGGGGGTCGAGCCTCCGCCCATGAATAGCGACACCCCCACGATGCCCTCCTTGCCGACCACGGCGATCTCGGCCGAGGCGCCGCTCTCCATCACATAAAGTAACGAGACAATCGCGGTGGTTGGAAAATGAACGTGGCTCATTGTACCGCCCGACTCGTAGAGAACCGAGCTGAGCGGCATCTGAACGTATTCGAGCTGTGCCTGCCAGCGTCGCCACTCCGCCTCCGGCAGCGCGGCGAGCAAATGATTATTTCTGGGATCAGGAGAAGCGATCATCGCGGATGAACCTCAGCGGACTGTAAGCATCGCTGATGAACGTAGTGGAGGATTTTTCCATAAGCTGTATTTGAAAAAAAAACACCGAATATGTTATTGTAAATTATTTGGCTGTTCCTGTCTGTACGGTACATCTAAATGACTGTCAATCGAGAGTGGGAGTCGCGTCGCGGAGTCACCGCAGAGCGCGACTTTACAGTCCTATACACTGGAATCAATCGCCAAGCGGTATACGCGCGGTAGTCCCGTTTATGCAGCAAACTTCCGGCCCAATCAATGCTCTCGAGCGAATAGTGAGGCAGAATAGTGGGGCGTTAATGGGTTCCGTAGGAGGCATGCGATGCAACTTGATCGTGTTGAATCTCAGCGACCTGTAGGCATGCCTTCTATCACGGCGAGTTGGCAGGGCATCTTGGAGGTTATTCCCGTAGCGGCCTATACGTGCGATACCGCCGGGTTGATTACTTATTTCAATCCTCTTGCTGAATCGGTGTGGGGGCGAGCACCGAGACTGCGTGATGCGGGTGAACGATATTGCGGTTCGCATCAATTGTATTTGTCGGACGGCACCCCGATACGCCACGAGCAGTGCTGGATGGCGCTCGCTCTGTTGGAAGGGACGGCATATCACGGTCGAGAGATCGTCATCGAGCGCCGCGATGGAGGCCGCACCTCGGGCTTGGCATACGCCCATCCGGTGCGTAACGCTCAGGGCCAGATTATTGGGGCGGTAAACTTTGTCGCAGACATCACGGCGCTGGGAAACCCAAATGCCAACCGAGCGGAGCCAGTTACCTCTCTTGACGCCACCGTGGCAATGATCGAAGTCGCGGTTTCAGTCTTCGCTGAGATGCCATGGGCGGAATCTGCATTCAATTAAAACTTTCCCTTAAATTCGCCCAAAATCGGCGGAAAACGCGCCGCTCAGCAACTCGGGCCTTGCGCAATCAACTCTGCAGCCGGGAAGAATTGCCGCTTGCCGGTCGACGCAATCGAGGGCCTAGAGTCGCGTTCGCTGGCGCTGGTATCGGTCTGCTTTGCCTGCTCGATTTGCGGATGACGCGCCTGCCATTCTATGGAATCAGCAAGGTGTCCCCAAGCCGAAATCTTAACACACGTAAGTAATTGGTCGGGGCGACAAGATTCGAACTTGCGACCCCTTGCACCCCATGGATTCCAGGCTGAAACGGGATACGACGCGTTGGACGGATTGCATCGTCCGATCGTTCAATAAATGCCTATTTGTATAGACTTTCAGACGCTAATTATGTTGCGTGTTGTTTCACAATGTCGTAACGCGTACCCTCCGCAAAGTGTACCTAAGGTGTACCTAGAACTGCGATTTTCACCAAAATGTCCCGACCCCTTGCCAGGCTCACCAGCGCGGCGGTCAAAAAGCTCGGCGTAGGTACACTTACGGACCCGGCCGTCACCGGCCTCGTGCTGCGGATCAGGAAAACCAGCACCCGCGGCATCGTCCGCGAGTTTCGGTTTAGGTACAAGTTCAAGCGCCGGACCGGCGTCATCACGCTTGGCAACTTCCCGGGGTTGTCGCTCGCCGACGCCCGCGCCAGGGCGCAGTGGTTTCGCGATCTGCTGCAGGAAGGGATCGACCCGCGCAGCGCCATGAACCGCCCAGGACCGCGGGCTGCCGTCGAATTACCTGCTGCAGGCAATTCCCACAACGTGGCGGCGTTGATCAAGGACTTCACCGAGCGGCACTTGCGCCAGCGCCGCAAGCATCCGGAGTACGCCGAACGAATCCTTCAGAAGGAGCTCGCCGACTGGGCGCACCGGGATGCGCGCACGATTAAGCCCCGTGAAGTGATCGAGCTCTTGGATGCGATTGTCGACCGCCCTGCCCCGGTCATGGCCAACCGCGTGGCCGGATTGCTGTCGCAATTGTTCCGGTACGGCATCCATCGGCAGGTTGTCGAATCCTCGCCGGTGCAGTTGCTCTTTCGCCCGGGAGGCACCGAACGGCCACGACAGCGCTCCCTCGACGACGAAGAGCTTGCCGCCCTCCTCGCCGACCTCGATGAGGTCAGCAAGCGAGCAAAGCGCGACGCGTTAACTCAATGGGCGGATCACCTGCAGCCGCTCCGGGACAGCAAGTAACAGGCTCCGAGGCAGACCGCTCGGACCAGCACCCCAAATTGGTAGACGATTGACGCCGTAAGGCTATCCGGCAAGGCGTGGGATCTGACTGCTAATTGCTTCAAAAATCGCGGCAGATTGTGGTGGTGACATAGATTCTTATGACGCGCCATCGTTGACGAATTCACGGTTAGGTGCTGGAGCCAACCGGACTTATACCTATGACGGAGTTAGGAGAACTGCCGTGGCCACGCTTGCCAATATTACGCACCGAGACCCCGATATCCTCAGCGGCAGCTTGGTGTTTGTCGGTACCCGTGTTCCAGTCCGCTCCCTTTTCGATTACTTGGAAGGCGGCGAGAGCCTTGATGAATTTCTGCACCAGTTTCCATCAGTAAAGCGCGAATTTGCCATTGCAGTGCTTGACGCGGCTTACGAAACTGTTGCGGCCGATGCGAATATTGCTTGACGAGAATTTTCCCGGTGACTTCCCCGCGCTGCTGATCGGGCATGAGGCATCAAACGTGCATAGTCACGGCTGGGCAGGAATCAAAAACGGCGAGCTACTGCGCCGCGCACATGGCACGTGCGATGTATTTGTAACGCTCGACCGCAATCTAGAATTTCAGCAAAACATCAAAGTACTGCCGTATGGGATCGTGGCAGTGCGTTCCCGCTCCAAACGCATTGTTGACCTCACGCCACATATTCCGGCCATACTTCTGGCGGCCAGCCAAGTCGGCCCTGGCCGGGCCGTGACGGTGGGTGCTTAGCCACCGGATTGAGCAGTCGCCTATTAAGAGTGCGCTTAAGATTCGGGTCATTACGGCCGCAACCGGTCAGCTTTGACCGCCCGACCTGCGTTCTCGATTGATTTGCCAATAATTGCGCTGAATGGCTATACGGAATGCCCACCGGCAAAAACCGGCCAAACCCGGACAGTCAGGTGAACAAAATGCCGACGCCGGAGCGGCCTTTCGCGGATAGGGGTAGCCTAAGGCGCTAGGAAGTAGAAACGGCAGTCGGGCGACCAAGCCGCAGTTGCCACCAGAATTGTCGGTGGACTAGGTTAAGGCTTCAGGAAATTCCGACCGGGAGAGCTTGGGATGGTAATTCAAGAGATGACAGAGGACGAATGCGGCACCGCACTCGGGCAAACAGATTTCGGCAGATTGGCGTGCGCACGCGGTCATCAACCCTATATCGTTCCAATCTATTTCTCCTACGATGGAAAGCAGCTTTACGGTGTCACCACGCTAGGGCAAAAGATCGAGTGGATGCGGTCCAATCCGCTCGTCTGTCTGGAGATTGATGAACGGACGAGTCACTATCAATGGATGAGCGTTATTGTGTTTGGTCGCTACGAGGAGTTACCGGAAACGCCCGAATACGAAGGCGCGCGCACACACGCTCTCGAAGTTCTGCAGAAACGCGAGATGTGGTGGCAGACGGCTTGCGTCGCCACTGAGCACCGGGAACAGCGTCCGCCGATTTTCTACCGCATACACATCCTGCAGATGACAGGACACCGAGCGATGCCCGACGTGATTGAGGCCGCCACGGTGGATGCACAAGCAACGCGGGTTTACCGATAGGGCCTGATCCGGCGTTCGTCGATTCGCGGGAATGGCCGCGTCTGATCCGAATTTGGCAGATGACCTAATCCGAGCGGATGACGTGACACGGTGGCGGACCGGAGTCGGCCAGAAGCGGAAGGTCGGGCTACTTCATTGACCACAGTAAAGCGGACATTGCCGTCAGTCGAATCGGTGGTTGGCCTCACAGCGGAATTGGAAGTTCGACCTCCTGAGCCCGCTGCGCCAGCTTGTCCAGGTCTTTGATGAGATGGGAATGCAGCCGCTCGTGCTGCCCACTTTGCATATAGCGCACCACGTCCACCCGCAATGTTTCCAATAACCCGTTCCGTTCGTTCAGATAGAGCATTGATACGGCAATGCTGTTCGGATCGGTTTTGTGCAGCGTCGCAGAATTTGCCGCTTCGATTGCTCGGCGCATCACAAGTTCAGTGGGCTTGGGGTTCGCATCGTTCTGTTCCGAGGTTGTTTTGAGACCGATGCCATGCAGCAGTGCTTGCATGATGTCGGTAGTTGTGACAATCCTCAGAAGATGGTTGTCATCGTCGACAACGGGCAACGCGTGGACGGCGTTGGTCACCATGCGCGACGCCGCGTCGGCAATGATGTCGTCTGGCTTTGCGGTAAAGACAGGCGAGCGCATCAGCTTGTCGATCTTGAATCGACTGTTCAGCAGTACTGCGGAGGCCTGTGCGCCGGACTTTGGGAGAAAATGTTCGAGCTTGAGCAAGTCGGCGGAGCTCAGAATGCCTATGACGCCGGTATCATCGACCTCGGGAAGATGATGCACGGGATAGCTGGCGAAAAGGCGCATCGCTTCAGTGATGGATTCACGAATATCGATCGAAAGCACCTCCGCGGTCATAATGTGACACACACGCTCATCCCGCATTTCATTGCTCCTCTGACGCGGACCCATTCCGCCGAAATATGCTTGTCACGGCCCAGGTAGGTCGCTAATCCGTGGAATGCCCATGCAGCTACGTACTAACCCGTTCCGAGAAGCAACGCACATACGCGCGTTCTTATCCGCTCATAAACTTCTATTCATGCGAGTCGTCAAATCACACAGCTTTCACTGCGCCGAGGACGAGCGATCGGAGGCGAGTGCCCGTGACCTCGCGCAGGTGCTCGAACAGAGCGGCGAAGCCGTCATCGTCAAGGACCTGAACGGCGTGGTCACGTATTGGAACCGGGAAGCGGCCTCTTTCGAACAATCCTTAACAGAGGAGGCCATTGGTCAGTCGTTGTGCAAGCTGCATGCCGCCGAGCTCTCCAACGCCGACTACGAGCGCCTGCTCGAGCGCGTTCGCGCGGGACGCCCCACCTCGACGACCACTGAACGGCGTAAGAAGCATGGTGAAACCATCCGCGTCGCTATTAAAACGACGCCGTTGCTGGACGACCTAGGAGCGTTGGTCGGGGAGATCACGATCGCACGCGACGTCACGGAAGTGGAGCGCGTGGCCACCTCACTACACAGAGCCAACCGTGCTCTGCGCGTTCTCAGCACCGTCAACCAAGCGCTGATCCAGGGCGAGAGTGAACCCGCGTTGCTCAACCTCGTGTGCAAAGCACTCGTCGATCAGGGCGGCTATCGCATGGCCTGGGTCGGTTTTGCCGAGCACGATCAAAACAAATCCGTTCGCCCGGTCGCGCACCACGGAGTTGCTGACGGCTACCTCGACCACGCGGCGATTTCCTGGGCGGATACCGAGCGTGGACGCGGCCCTGCCGGAACCGCTGTGCGAACCGGCACCGTACAAGTTTCCCGGGAAATTGGTTCGGACCCTCCGATGCTTGCGTGGCGCGCCGCAGCGCTCAAGCGTGGCTACGCCTCTTTGATCGCGCTGCCCCTTGTCGCAGGCCCGGACACCTTCGGCGTCTTGAGCATCTATTCGAGGGCGACAGATGCCTTCGACGATGAGGAAGTTGCGTTGCTGCGGGAGCTTGCCGCGGATCTTTCCTTTGGCATTCTGACTCATCGCTCGAATCTGGAGCGCCGGCGAGCCGAGGCCAGGGTGGAGCGGCTGGCCAATTTCGACCCTCTGACGGGGTTGCCCAACCGCGTTCAACTCATCTTGCAACTTCAAGAAGCCATTGAACGGGAGGGGTCCGGCACCGATGGCGTTGCGCTGATGATGCTCAGCGTAGACCGATTCAGCGAAATTCAAGAGGGCGTTGGCATCGAAGGTGCCGACGATCTTCTGAAGAAAGTGGCGTTGCGCCTCGCTGGTGTGGCCGAAGCGGGCAACTTCATCGCACGCGTTGCGGATGATTCATTTGCCATTGTCATCCTGCAGGCAGATGCCGAGCGTGCCCACGAGCTTGCCAAGCACATCCAACGCGCAATGACCGATCCGTTCGAGCTCGCAGGAGTTCACTTGGATGTGCGGTCAACCAGCGGCATCGCTCTGTTTCCGGCTCATGGCGCCAATGCGGACGCCCTGGTCCGGCGCAGCGATATCGCAGTCCGACGCGCTAGAACCGCAGGCATCGAGTACGCGCTCTATAGCGGTAAGGGCGAGACCGAGACCCCCCAGCGCTTGATCCTTCTAGCAGAGCTCAGAAAAGCGATCAAAGGCGATGGGCTCCTCCTCTATTATCAGCCAAAGATTGATGTGCGGGCCCGCGCAGTATCCTCTGTGGAGGCCCTGGTGCGTTGGCCGCACCTCGAGCACGGAATGGTGCCGCCGAAGGACTTCATTCCCCAGGCCGAGCAAACTGGGCTCATCAAGCCCCTCACCGATTGGGTATTGGGCGCAGCCTGGAAGCAGATCAGCCATTGGCAGCAGCTGGGCATTGAAATGCCCATCGCAGTCAACGTATCGCCGGGCACTCTTCGCGATCCGGATCTCCTAAAACAGCTCATCGCGCTGGGTACTGAATCTGGTGGAAGATTGGATCTCCTACAGCTGGAAGTGACCGAATCGGCGCTGATGGAGGATCCGGAGCAGTCGCACGATGTCCTCTCCCGGATCCGGGATCTTGGAATTCAGATCTTCCTCGATGATTTCGGAACAGGTTATTCGTCCCTGAGCTACATCGCCTTCCTCCCGATACATGCGGTCAAGATAGACAGATCGTTCATCATTCGCCTGATGCAGCATGAGCGTCATCGAGCCGTTGTCATCGCCGCAATCTCTCTTGCGCACTCGCTTGGCATGAAAGTCATCGCCGAGGGTGTCGAAACTGCTGATCAGGCCAATGCCGTGATCGAGTTAGGGTGCGACGAGATCCAGGGCTTTTTCTTCAGCAAACCCGTGTCGGCGGCCGAATTTCTTCGCTGGAAGGCGGGTTTTCGCTGGGAGCGGTTTGGGTTGCAATCTGGTCAGCGACAATTGGCCTTCCAGCTATCTCAGTGTGGCGAGCCGTCATCGAGCGACCAGCCCCTAGCTCGTTAAATATCGTGATGAGCGATTCGTTCGGCTCTGGTGCAATGCGGGATTCTACCGACGCAATGAAGTTTTCTCGAATTTCTCAGCAACTTTTACGCGAGCGCCATGGCCCACTCGTCCTTTCGTGACCAACCACGACGCCGACGGCCACGCCCAAACGAGAACTGTCTCTTGTGAATCCGATGGGCGAGTTCGAAGCCAGCGATAGTGATGGCCGCGTTCGCAAACGATTTGAATCCGGCCATCGACGCGCAGCGCCGCTTGATCGCCCGGTGGTCCTGCTCGATCAGATTGTTAAGGTACTTGTTGGTCCGCACCTTCACGTGGTGCCAGCATCGATGTTCGCGACGCAGCTGCCAGAGTGCGCGATGACTGGGCACGTGGCCATCGAGCGTGACTTTCCGCGGGGCCCGCGGTAGCGTCGAGCCGAGCGCCTTACGAAAGAACGCCTGCGCAGCCGCGATACGGCGGTCCCGGCGCAGCAGGAAGTCGACGGTCTTGCCGTGCTTGTCGACAGCGCGATACAGGTAGTGCCACTTCGCTTCGATCTTGAGGTACGTTTCATCAACTCTCCACGACGTACCGACCGCCTTGGAGAATCGATTCCCGCGTTTCTCAAACTCCGGTACATAGCGCGTTACCCATCGAAGGATCGTACTGTGGGCCACCTTGATCCCGCGCTCGGCCTTGATCTCGACCAGGTCCCGATACGACAGCCGATACGTAATGTACCGGAGAACGCAAAGCTCAATGATGTCCGCGTCAAAGGCGCGCTGGCGGTAGATCGGGTCACGGACGATCGGCTTCGTCATTCAGCATCTCGATAAGCAGAGATTCGCCAGTCTACCCAACTCCCTTATTTGCACCAGAACCTTTGTTACTACTGAGCGGAGCCAAAAAAACGATAATAAACAATGGACTAGAGGTCCGGTTCGGTGGCTACACGGCCCACCATCTATTAACTAGGGGCGTCCGAGAACGTCGTCGGCATGAAGAGCGACGATCAGGATATATCAGTCCTCACCTGCGCCCCGAAGCAATCCGTCGCGGACATCGGCCGCGATTGCGACATTGTGTGCGGCTTCATTCGGACCCTGCAAGATATAGCCGGAGGTTTCCGCGTCGTCGTCCACCGGCAGAATCCTCAAAATACCGCCCAGAGCCGAAACCGGTATTAGACCGCCTTGCCGCCTCAGATCAGGTTGTGACTCGGTAATGTTGACTCAAGTTTAGGCCAAGCTTGCACCCGCTAGACTTATCCGGCAATGCAAGCGACGATGTCTACCGCGATTTCTTGGGTGCGGCCCGCAGCGGCACAGTTCTGGGCGCCCCTCATCATTCGGTACGCCGCGGGTGTCGACCACTGCCGAATTCTCGCATCTTGCACACCAGGAAGATTTGTCTGAAAACAGCTCTCTATATAGCTATTGTCGCGGTCATTGGTCTGAGTTCCGGCGCGCAGACTGACGACAAGCCGTACCTGCCGACCGCAGCGCAGAGCCCGCACTCACGGCCCAAACCGGTTCCGCAAACGTTCCTTGTTTTGGTGGTTCAGCAATGAGCCCAATGAAACTGGGTCGCGGTAGCCGCGTAGGCAACTCGCGCGACGGCGCGAATTGCTTTCCTGAGATCATCTCCGAGCCTCGCACGGTGCGATGGTCGTGCTCGTTCCGCGAAATCGGCGGTGCATGCATGCGACTACGACGCAGATTACCGCACGCGGGCGCGCTCGCGACGTCGCTCACGGTGCTCGTGGGCTGCGCCATGTACTCCCCGCAGCCGCTGCCGCAGCGTGACGATCTGGCCAGCCGCCTTGCGGCGTCCGCCGCGCCGCAGGGTCCCGTCGGGCTCAATATGAATGCCGTCGCGACGCTCGCGGTGTTGAATAATCCGAACCTCAAGGCGGCACGCGCCACGATGAACGTTGCCGCTGCACAAGCGTTCGCGGCCGGCATCCTGCCCGATCCGCAGTTCAGTTTCAGTGCCGATCACCCCAATGATCATGTCACGTCACGCAGCGATCCGCGCTACCCGGAATACAACGCCTACGGGTTAGGTTTGGCGATCGATTTGCGCGCGCTCCTTACGCACGCCAGCACACGGGCAGCGGCAGACGCCGCCTACCGCCAAGCACAGGCCGATCTCCTGTGGCAGGAATGGCAAACCGTGGCCGAGGCGCGCACGCAATACGTGGCGCAATCGATCGCCGCGGCTCGGATCGAATTCCTCGCGCCGGCTGCGGATCAATACGCACTCGCCGCGGCGCACTCGGCGCGCGCGCTAGCGCAGGCCAACGTGACTCTCGAGCAAGCGGGCGCCGATCAGGCTGCGGTGACTGCGATTCGCACGCAGCTGGGCGTCGCGCAGCGCGCAACGCTGCAGGCTGAACAAGCGCTTCGCACGCTCTTAGGGGTGCGCCCCGAGGTGACGGTGCCGCTGCAGCCGCTAAACCCCCCGATGTTGCTGGATCGCGCCGAGATCGTTGCGGCAATGGATCGGCTGCCGCAGGTGCGTCCGGATTTGCGTGCGCTGCAGGAGGGCTATCGCAGCCAGGAAGCGCAGGTGCGCATCGCCGTGCTGTCACAGTTTCCGAACATCGTCGTTGGCATCACCCGCGCCCGCGACGTCTCCGATGTGCATACGACCGGTGGCACGATATCCCTGGATCTGCCGTTGTTCGATCGCGGCCAAGGCAACATCGCGATCCAGCGCGCGACGCGCGCGCAGCTGCGCGCCGAGTACCAAGCGCGTCTGGATCAGGCGTCGGCGGACACCTGGCACTTGTGGAATGAAATGCAGGAACTTCACACGGAACTCGGCGACCTCGATCAGCGGCTACCGCTATTGCATCAGAGCGTCGATAGCACCCAACGCAGCTTTGCGGCCGGAAATTTACCCGCCGCAAACTACTTGGCGTTGATCAATGCCTATCTTGCCGCGCAGGGGAGCCGGTTCGATCTGTTGCAGAGTCTTTGGAGCGATTCCATCGCGCTCGCTGCCGTGACGGGCGCCCAAGTGCAGCCGACCTCCGACGTTCATCCGGATTCAAACGCACTATGAAACGACTGGCTTGGACGCTCGCCGCCGCCGGTTTGCTGATCGTAGCGCTGCCGGCCCCTGCCGACGATGTCAATAAACCGAGCGTTCTGGTCCAGACGACCGCACTCAAAAAGGGCAGCTTGCCGAAACTTGTCGCGGCCTACGGCACCGCGCAAACGAATCCCGCTGCGCGTGACAGTGTGATGGCGCCGATCGGGGCCACAGTGGCCGAAGTCTACGTGCGTGTCGGTCAAACCGTTGCAAAGGGCGATCCGCTGCTGGAACTCGCGCCGACGCCGTCGACCCGCGTCGCCTATGCCTCCGCCGTTTCGGCACAGCGCGTTGCGAGCGACGAACTCGTCCGCACACGGCAGTTGCTCGGCGAATCCCTTGCGACGGGACAGCAGATCGCTGCGGCGGAAAAGGCGGATTCGGACGCACGCGCAGCGCTTGCGGCCCTGAGGGCGCAGGGTGCCGCCGGGCCGTTGACCGTGCGTGCGCCGTCCTCCGCTATCGTGATGGCGGTGGCGGCGACCCCGCGCGCGATCGTCGCCGAAAGCTCGCCGCTCGTCGAGCTTGTCAGGCCGAACGGCTTAGCGCTCATCGCCGGGGTGATCCCCATTCAGGCTTCGGCGATCAAGGTGGCCGATGAGGCGACCGTCACTCCGTTGAGCGGGGCGGCCACATTCGCCTCCAGGGTCACGTTGCGCGGCGCTGTTGTCGATTCAGCCAACGGCTTGGTACCGATCCACCTATCCGTGCCATTCGGCGCGTTGTTGCCAGGGGAGACGGCGCAGGCGTCGATCACGACCGGAAGAGTGAACGGGTTTGTGGTACCGCATGCGTCGATCTTGGTCCACGACAATGGCGACACCTATGTGGTCCAGGCGGTTAATGGCAGCGCAAAGACCGTGTCGGTGCGCGTCCTCGCTTCGGTGGATAGCATGGATGTCATCGATGGACCCCTCGATGCCGCCGCGCCGCTGATCCTTGCCGGAAACTATCAGCTGCAAGACGGCATGAAGGTGCGCCTTTCGAACGGCGCTGTCCGGCCCGGCCCATGATGTTCATCCGCTTGCTCGAGGGCCATCGTGGCCCATTGCTCTGCGTCGCGTTCGCGCTGGCGCTTGCTGGATTGTTCGCCGGCATCGAGTTGCCGGTTGGGCTCTTCCCGGTGACCGCTTTTCCCCGCATTCGCATCGAACTGAACGCCGGCAGCATGCCGGCCAAGCAAATGTTGATCGACGTGACCCAACCGCTCGAAAAGGTGGCTCGTGCGGTGCCTCGCGCCATTAACGTCGTCTCGACGACCTCGCGCGGCTCAGCGGAGATCTTCGTCGATTTTCCGTGGGGATCGGACATGACCGAGGCGCTGTTACGCGTGGACACCGCATTCGCGCAAACGCAGCCGGATCTGCCGGCCGGAACGACCTACGATGCGATCCAGATGAGCCCGAACGTGATCATGCCGTTCGTGTCCTACGCGCTCATTTCAGACCAAGTGTCGCCCGCGGATCTACGTCGTTTGGCGCAATATCAAATTGCGCCGCTGCTCACGGGCATTGCGGGCGTGCGTCGCGTCGGCGTCATGGGTGGACAAACGCCTGAAATCCAGGTGTCTATGAGCCCGCTCGCGCTGCAAGCGTACGGCCTGACGCTCAGTGATATCGCACAGGCGATCGCCGCGACCAATACGATCAGCGCGGTCGGCCGTTTGGAGGATAACGATCTTCTCTATTTGGCGTTGAACAGCAATGCCTTCACTTCCGTGCAATCGGTTCGCGACGTGCCGCTGCGCACCGCCAAAGCCGGGATCGTACGACTCGGCGACCTTGGTAAGATCGAGATGGGAGCGGTTCCGCAATGGCTGCTGGTCAGGGACAACGGCAAGCCGGCAATCACTTTCGACGTTTATCAGCAGGACAGCGCGGACTCACTGAGCTTGGCCAAGTCGGTCGGGGCCGCGCTCAATACCTTCATCCAGACTCAGCCGAAAGCGGTGCATCTCTACAAGTGGTACGACCAGACCGAGCTCGTCCACTCATCGATCGGCGCGGTCGAAGAAGCCATTCTGATTGGACTCGTGTTGGCGGCGCTCGTCGTGCTCGTGTTTCTGCGTAGTTGGCGCGTGGCGATGGTCGCGATCACGATCGTGCCGCTGTCGGTAACGATCACCGTGCTGCTGCTGTACGTGCTCGGCATGACTTTCAACATCATGACCCTTGGCGGGGTCGCAGCGGCCATCGGACTGCTGATCGACGATTCGATCGTCATGATCGAGCATATCGCACGGCGCGCCGGTGCTCCGGGAGTGGACAAGGCGAATGCGGCGGTCCTGCCGGCGGCGAGGGAATTCCTCTCGCCGCTGTTCGGCTCGAGCCTCGCCACCATTATCGTCTTCGCGCCGCTGGCATTCTTGTCTGGCATAACTGGTGCGTTCTTCAGGTTTCTCTCGCTGACGATGGCCTCGGCGCTCACCATCTCGTTCATCCTGACGGCGCTGATCGTACCGCTGCTGGCACGCAGCCTCATCAACTTTCAAACTTGGCATGATCCCGCTCAGGGCCGCGAGACTTGGCTGAAGCGCACCCACAGTCGAGCGTTGAACGGCCTGTTTTCGCGCCCTATGTTGATCGCGGTCGGCCTGTTGGTGCTGGTTGGCGCGGGATACCTTGGCTACCGCCGCGTCGGCACGGGGTTCTTGCCGAGAATGGATGAAGGCGGATTCGTGCTCGATTATCGAACCGCCCCCGGAACATCGCTGGCGGAGACCGATCGTGAGATCGGGCAGGTCGAGGAGCTGCTGAAGAATGATGCCAGCGTCGCTACCTATTCGCGCCGCACCGGCGCAGGGCTTGGGGGCGACCTGAAAGAGTCCTATCAGGGGGATTTTTTCGTTCGCTTAGTTGACCCGTCAAAGCGTCCGTCCATCTGGTCGGTCATGGACCACCTCGACAATAAGATCACGAGCCAGGTGCCGGGGATCAAGTTCGATGTTCACGAACTCCTCGATGACATGATCGGCGACATGGTCGGCCGCCGCCAACCGGTGGTCATTCAACTGACGGCCAAGGATCCCGACGTGCTGGACGGCGTCGCGGTTAAAGTCGCCGACGCGATCTCCAAGGTACCCGGTGTGCAGCCGGCGTCGGTCAACAACGGGGTCATTCCGGCCGGCAACGCGCTGGAGATCCAGGTCGACGCAGTGGCCGCGGCCGCGCAGGGCATGACGCCGGCGGACGTGCAGGGTCAGCTGTATCACCATCTGAGCGGCGCCGTGGTGACCCGTTATCTCGGCAACGTGCAAGACGCGGGGGTCAGGCTTTGGCTGGAACCGCAGCGAGGCAAGATCTACCGCGATCAACTCGGCGCGCTGATCATTCGCTCACCAAACGGCCGCACGTTTCCGCTGAGTTCCGTCGCCAAGACGGAATTCGTCAGCGGGCAACCGGAGATCACGCGCGAGAATCTCGCGCAGATGGTCGCTGTGACCGCCGAGATTGACGGCGCGCACGATCTTGGGTCCACGATCGCCGCGGTCCAGAAAGTATTGCACGATCCAGGGATACTGCCTCCGGGCGTGTATTACACAATCGGCGGCGCGTACAAGCAACAGCAGATCGCTGCTCACGGCATGGTCAAAGTATTTGCGGCAGCCGCGGTTGCCGAGTTCATCCTGATGCTGTTTCTCTACAACCGTTTCTGGTTGCCGCTGATCATCATCGCAAGCGCCGTGCTGTCGAGCAGCGCAGTGTTCGTCGGCTTGTGGATCACCGGCACTGAGCTCAACATCACTGCGATGATGGGCATGGTCATGATTATCGGAATCGCCACTGAGATGGCGATCTTCTTCGCGTCCGAGTACCAGGAATTAGAGAAGACCATGCCGTCGCGCGACGCGCTGCACGCCGCGGCGCTCAATCGGCTACGCCCTATCGTGATGAGCACGCTCGCGATGATTCTCGCCTTGATGCCGCTCGGCGCCGCCATCAGCGGCTCGGGCGATCAAATGCTGCAGCCCCTCGCGATTGTGATCATCGCTGGAATCCTCGTGCAATTGCCGCTGGTACTCCTCGCGATGCCGGTCGTCGTCGGGCTCACGGTGCGCGGCAAACGGGCTCCCCAACCACAGGGTGAGCTCCAAGGCGGCGCCGAGCCCTCGTGAGGGCGAGTTAGATTCGCTCCAGAGTCGGCGACCAGAAAACGCCTTGGTCTCGACGAAGAGGCATCGTGGTCGCGCAGACGGTCCACGGCAGAACAGCCGATTCCAATTTCCGAGCGGTCGACCTGGCGCATGCCTCTCTGTCGGCGCTGGCGCGAGTGCGCCTGACATTGCTGAATCGCACCTGGCTTATTGTGCTCCGCGTATACATTGTGATCGCGGCGAGGCTTGTCCTCGTACACATCGTGCAACTGGTGAGCGCAGGTCAATCAGATCCGCGGTCTGCTGGGCGAGTTTGGGCTCGTCATCCCCCAAGGCATCTACAACGTGGCTAAGCGCGTTCCAGAACTGCTCGAGGATGCGAGCAATGAACTACCGGTGCCGTTTCGGCACTTGATCGATCGCTTGACCGAACATCTCAAGGAGCTCGATCGGCAAGTCAAGGAGTTCGAGCAGGGGATTATCGCCTGGCATAGCAGCAGCGAGCTCAGCCGCAAGCTCGAGAAGATCCCCGGCATCGGCCCGCTGGCTGCGAGCGCACTGGTGGCTTCGATCGCGGATGCGCGCAGCTTTGAAAACGGCCGGCAAGTCTCTGCCTGGCTGGGCCTGGTTCCACGCCAACGTTCCAGCGGCGGCAAGGCGACGCTCCTCGGAATGAGCAAACGCGGCGATGCGTACTTACGCACGTTGCTGATCCATGGTGCGCGATCGGCCATCTAGCAGCAACAAACAAGGTAGACAATACCCAAGGAGGCAAGAGCCGCAATGAGTGTACCGAGTCTCCGCTAACTTGCCGAGACCAGACACGGCTATAGTTTTTGTGCACGGCGTTTTCGGGGGCACGCTTGATACATGGCGTAAGTCCACGGCAAAGGAATTATTTTACGAACTGGTATCGTGCCCCCCCTGCCATCGACGGGCGGTGCGCCGAAGACTAGACTATTAATCGAAAGGAGGCTCTCCATGCGCACGATCTGGCTCGTTCTTGGCATTTGGGCTATTACTGGGACACCCGCAGTGTGCGCCGAACCCGGGCCCGGCTGCACGCCGGTATTGAACGCGATGGCAAAGACCATGCAAACAGATCATTCCGCCATTACGCAAAACGGCGGCCGCACCAGTACCGGAATTACGGCAGGCGGAGTTGATTACCTGCAGATTGGTGGTACTTGGAAAGTGAGCCCTATGTCACCGCAGGACAACCAGAAACGTTCGGACGAAAATCTGCGCAACGCCAAGACTTACACCTGCCAGGCGCTCCCGGACTCGACGATCGATGGCGTAACGGTGGCCAACTATCGGACGCGCACCGAACGTCAGGATGCGGTGGTCGATTCGACCGTGTCCATCGCCAAAAGCACCGGACTGGCGCTGCGTGTGGAGAACGATATCGATACGGGCGGCGGCACTAAGACGCACTACACCACGCGGTATAGTTATACCGGAATTCAAGCCCCGCGGCCCAGAAGTAAAACAGCAACGACGATCAATTGAGTGCCACGATTCAATTCCATAAAGCTGCCGCTTGCGACCGGCCGAAACGGGTCGAGACGAGTCGATGGGCGGCCATGGTGTCCGCGTCGGGCAGTATCCGGCCTATTCTGTTGGAAAACTCGTTTCCCAGGCGCACGCGATATGGCGCACTGTGCGCAATCATGGTCGGACATCGTCGAAGGCGGCTCTTCCTTCAGTTCGCTCGAATTTCAGGCCTTTTAAAGGTCTGGAATTTTCTCACGGAAACCAGCCAGGGAGTTTTTCAACAGAATAGGCCAAAAGGGGAAGTTCGTAGTGATGAAATCGTTGCCTGT
>PKXS01000084.1 GCA_003132425.1 Gammaproteobacteria bacterium
CGACGAGCCCACCGGCAATCTGGACGGCGTAAATGCCGCGCAGGTGTTCGAACTGATGTTGGAACTGAACCGTGAGCTGGGCACCAGCCTCGTCATCGTGACCCACGATGAGCGGCTGGCCGCCCGTCTCGATCGCGTGCTGAACTTAGCGGACGGAATTCTGGTCGAGCGCGCGGCCGCGGGCGGTTGAGCGGCGGCGGCGGCCCGTCTCGCAAAATTGCGACACACCACTACTCAATGGTGCTGTCTGAACCGGCGGCGCTCAAGTATCATGCCAAGATTCAGTACTGAGAAAAGAGGACGCAATGTGGGAGATCATCCGCGCAGGCGGCGGCTTCATGTGGCCGATCATTTTGTGCTCGGTCGCGGCGGTTGCCATCATATTGGAGCGTCTTTGGACTCTGCAAAGCAGCCGCGTCATCCCGCGCGACCTTTCTCAGAAAGTCTGGAACTGGATAGAAGCCGATCAGCTCAGCGATAAATTGATTATTGCGCTGGAGCAAAATTCACCGCTCGGGAAGCTGCTTGCCATTGGACTCGCCAATCGGAACAAGTCCCGAGCGCTGATGGTGGAGCGGCTGGAGGACGGCGGGCGGCACGTGGTCCACGAGCTGGAGCGGTTTTTGAACACTCTGGGCACCATTGCGGCGGTTGCGCCCCTGCTGGGTCTGCTCGGAACGGTTGCGGGCATCATTCACGCGTTCAATGCGATCACGGCCAACGGCCTCGGCGACCCGAGGATCCTGTCGGGCGGAATCGGCGAGGCGCTGATCACCACCGCCGCGGGCCTCACGGTCGCGATTCCCTCGCTCATCGCCTACCGGTTTCTGCGCGGCAAGGTCGAACGACTGGTCATTCGAATGGAAAAGGAAGCCATGAAGCTCGTCGATGCCCTGGATGAGCTCGGCGGCGCCGATACAAGGGGCTGACCATGAATCTGCGCCCGCGCAATCGAGAAGACCCCGAGATCAACTTGATCAACTTCATCGACATCTTGCTCGTGCTGTTGATTTTCTTCATGGTATCGACGACGTTCAACCAGGAGGGGCGACTCAAGGTGCAGTTGCCGCAGGCGAGCGAGATTCCTCTGCCGCGCGGCTCCCATGAACCGTTGGTGATAACGGTGACTGCGGACGGCAGTTACCGGGTCAATGAGCGCACCCTAATCAACTCCAGTCCCGACACCCTGCGGGCAGCGCTGCTGAAGGAGGCGGGCACGGACCGCGGCCCCGTCACGATCCGGGCGGACGCACGCACCACTCATCAGGCCGTGGTCACCGCCATGGACGTTGCGGGACGGCTCGGCTTTGCGCAGCTCAATATCGCGACCGTTCATCAGGAGGCCAAACCTTGAGTGCGGTTTCCGCCGGTAGGTCTTGGCCGATCTACCGGCGGTTATTGCGCTACGCCAGACCCTACTTGGGCGTCTTTTTGATCGGCGTTGCCGGCATGATCCTATTCGCGGCCACGAACTCCGCGCTGGCCTACCTGGTGAAAATCTTCCTCAACGGCGCGTTCATCAAAAAAAACCCGGATATTTTATGGACGATTCCGATCGGTGTGGTGGTGCTGTTTACGCTGCGGGGCATCGGCGACTACGTCTCCAACTACTACCCCAGCTGGGTGGGAAGGCAGGTCATCAAAGGTCTGCGGCGCGATGTGTTTTCGCACTACCTGCGCTTGCCCACGGCATATCTTGACACCCAGCAATCGGGGCACTTGCTCTCCAAGCTGACCTACAACATCGAAATGGTGGCGGATGCGGCCACCAATGCGGCGATTTCGATTATCAGCGACAGCCTGACCATCGTCGGTTTGGTGGGAACTTTGTTTTACATGAACTGGCGGCTGGCGGTGTTTTGCATCGCCGCTGCCCCGGTCATCGCATGGTTGATGCAAATTGCCAATCGCAGCTTTCGCCGCTACAGCACGCGCATACAAAATTCCATGGGGGATATCACGCGCGTCGCCAAGGAGGCGATCGATGCGCACCGCCTGATCAAGATATTCAACGCCGAGGACCATCAGACGCTGCGTTTCGAGCAGGTCAATGAACTCAATCGCGCCTCCAACATGAAGCTGGCCCGCGCGAAGTCGATCAGCAATCCGGTGGTATCGTGCATTGCTGCGATCGCCCTGGCGGGTGTTCTGTACGTCGCGATCCGGCAGGTGTTCGCCCACAACATGCAGGTGGATGAATTTCTCGGTTTTCTGACCGCCCTGATGCTGATTCCCTCGCCGCTGCGCAGCCTGGTGAACATCGGCGGTCCCTTGCAACAAGGCATTGCGGCCGGTCAAAGCGTGTTCGAGCTGATGGACCATCCGACGGAGGGCAGCGGCGGCGAGCGCCTCATCGCGCGCGCACGCGGCGAGATCGAATTTCGCCATGTGTCGTTTGAATATTCGGGCGAGAAGGGCGGGGTGCTGCACGATGTGAGTTTCCACGCGCGTCCCGGCGAGACGGTAGCCATCGTCGGGCGCTCGGGCAGCGGCAAGACGACGCTGGTCAGCCTGGTGCCGCGGTTCTACGACGTACAACAGGGCGCGGTGCTGCTGGACGGCGTCGATGTGCGCGAATATCGGCTGACGGATTTGCGTTCCCAGGTAAGTTTGGTCAGCCAGGACGTCGTGCTGTTCAACGACACCATACGCAACAACATCGCGTTCAATGCGGTCGGTAAAACGGACGCACAGGTCGAGGAGGCGGCGCGCGCCGCCAACGTGATGGAATTCGTGGCAGAGCAACCACAGGGATTCGATACCTCCCTGACCGACCGCGGGCAAAACCTGTCGGGAGGGCAACGGCAGCGAATCTCCATCGCGCGGGCGTTGCTCAAGGATTCTCCGGTTCTGGTGCTGGATGAGGCCACCGCCGCGCTCGACAACGAGTCCGAGCGGCGCGTGCAGCAAGAGCTGAGCGTGCTCATGCGGGGCCGCACGACATTGGTGATTGCTCACCGGCTGTCCACGGTCGAAAGCGCCGATCGAATCATCGTGCTCGACCAAGGCCGGATCGTGGAGACCGGGACCCACCGGGAACTGCTGGCGCGCGGCGGCCTATATGCCGCCCTCCATGGGATGCAGTTCAACGCTTAAGCAAAGCAGCACAGGTATGTCGGTTCAATCCTGGCTCAATCGCATCTGGTACGAACGCGCCGCGCCTCCGTGGTGGATGCTGCCTCTGTCCCTGACGTACGGCGCGGCGGCCGGCGCGCGCCGCTATCTGTACGCAAAGCATTTGTGCAGTTCGGTCACGATGTCCTGTCCTGTGGTGGTGGTCGGAAACTTGAGCGTCGGCGGAGCCGGGAAGACGCCGCTCGTTTGCTGGCTGGCGGCGCGATTGGCGGACCTCGGAATGCGGCCCGGCGTGGTCACTCGCGGCTATGGGGGCCGCTCAGGGGAGGTTCGGCTCATCGAGCCGACCGACGACCCAACGCTCGTGGGAGATGAACCCATTTTGTTGAGGCGCCGCACGGGTATGCAGGTGGCGGCGGGGCGCGACCGGCCGGCCGCGGCGCAGCTCCTGGTGGACGCCGGCTGCAACGTGATCGTGAGCGATGATGGTTTGCAGCATTACGCGTTGGCCCGCGATTGCGAAATAGTGGTGATCGACGGCGACCGGCGTTTCGGCAACGGGTGGCTGTTGCCCGCCGGCCCCCTGCGCGAGCCGCCGGCACGCTTGGGCGCGGCAGACGCAATCGTCGTCAACGGCGGCCGAGCGCTGCTTGAGGGCGCATTCAGCATGCGGCTCGAGGCAAAGAGCGTGGTCGCTCTGCTCGACGGCGCCGCCAAGCCTCTGAACGGCCTTGCGGGGACCTCCGTGCACGCAATCGCGGGTATCGGAAATCCCGAGCGATTCTTCAATATGCTGCGGGCGCACGGTATCGTGGTCACAGGCCATCCCCTGGCCGACCACGCCCGCCTGCAGCCGAAGGACATTGCTTTTGCCGACGATAGGCCGGTGCTCATGACCGAGAAGGATGCCGTAAAATGCGCGACAATTGCCGACCGGCGGCATTGGTATGTGCCGGTCAACGCGTGTTTCGACGGCGGCGAATCAACCATGCTGCTGGACATCGTGACCCAGTGCATCGCTAAGCGCGAACAACTTGCGCAAGGAACGAGGAATGGATAAGCGGCTGCTCGATTTATTGGTTTGTCCGATTTGCAAAGGTCCGCTGCATGCATCCGGCAGCGGTAATAACTTCGAACTCGTGTGCCGCCCTGACAGGCTTGGCTACGCGGTGCGCGATGGAATTCCGATCATGTTGCCGGAGGAAGCGCGAGTCTTGAGTGCGGACGACCCCTTGCTCGATCGTTAGGTGGATTCTCGCCCGATGTTTCATGTTCTGATACCGGCGCGCTTTGCATCCACCCGTCTTCCGGGCAAGCCGCTGCTCGATATAAGCGGCCGCCCCTTGATAGAATGGGTGTGGGACTGCGCGCGCGCCAGCGGCGCTGCATCCGTGGTCGTCGCGACGGATGACGAACGCATCCAAGAGGCCGCGGGCCGCTTCGGCGCCGACTGTAGACTGACATCGCGATCGCATGCTTCCGGCACCGATCGCATCGCCGAGGTCGCGCGTGAGGTAGGATTTGCGCCCGACGAAATCATCGTGAACTTGCAGGGCGACGAGCCGCTGATGCCCGCGACCGTCGTGGCCGAAGTCGCCGAGGCTTTGCGCGCTCGACCGCTCGTGGATATCGCCACCGCTGTCGCGCCGGTTCAAACACTGTCGGAGTTTCTCGATCCGAGCTGCGTGAAGGCGCTGCGCGCCCGCGATGGGCGCGCTTTGTACTTCAGCCGCGCACCTGTGCCCTGGCCGCGCGATCGAGTGGCCGATGGTCGGCCGGCAGAGTTCACCGGCGCGTGGCGCCACATCGGCATCTACGCTTATCGTGTACGCAGTCTTCTTAAGTTTGCCGCTTGGCCGCCGACGCCGCTCGAGCAGATCGAGAAGCTGGAGCAATTGCGCGCCCTGGAGCACGGCATGAGCATTTATCTGCTTGCGTTGGCCGAAGCGCCCGCCGCGGGCGTGGACACGCCGGAGGATATCGAACGTGTCAGGGCTGTCTTGCGAAAGGCTTGATTTGCCGAGCAGTTGCTTAAGCATCACAATGCGCTGATTTCATGGAAACGCCGTTAACACCGATGGAGTTCTTGCGACGGGCATGCAAGGTGCATGGCGGACGCGAAGCGGTTGTCGACGGCGATTTGCGGCTCACATACCGGGAATTCGGCGAACGATGTGACCGCTGGAGCTGCGGCCTAGCTGCGCTCGGCGTCGGCAAGGGCGATCGCGTCGCTACCATCGCGCAGAATACTCATCAACACCTTGAGCAGTTCTACTCGATTCCGCAGGTGGGTGCGATCATCGTGCCCATGAACTATCGCCTTTCGTCCGATGATTTCCTCTACATGGTCAATCACAGCGGCGCGAAGCTCGTTTGCGTGCAATCGGACTATATCGAAATGGTCGACGCCGTTCGGTCGCGAATGCCGGCTGTTCAGAATTTTGTGGCTCTGGGCGACTCACCGGGCGCCCGGCGCGATTGGCTCGACTATGAGTCCCTGCAGCGCAGTAGTGCACGAGAGTTTCAACGGGCCGACATCCGCGAGGCTGATCTTCTGTCCATCAATTACACCAGCGGCACGACATCCAAACCCAAGGGCGTGATGATCACCCACCGGAACGCCTGGATAAATTCCGTGGGCACTCTCGCGCACTGGGCTATGACTCCTGCCGACCGCTATCTTTGGACGCTGCCGATGTTTCACGCCAATGGCTGGACATTTACCTGGACCGTCACCGCAGCCGGCGCAACACACGTATGCCTGCGCAAGGCCGAAGCGGCCGCCATTTACGAGCAGGTGAATCGCGAGCGCGTCACGCATTTGTGCGCCGCGCCGACAGTGCTCATCAGTATCGCGAACGGCCCGGAGGCCATGCGCCAGCATTTGCGGCGCGGCGTTCGAGTCTTGACCGCCGGCGCGCCGCCCGCGGCGGCGACCATACAACGCATGGAAGCGGAGCTCGGATGGGAGGTCACGCATATCTATGGACTCACCGAGACGGCGCCGTTTATATCCATTTGCGAACCCGTGCCCGAGCATGCAAGTCTTTCGCAGCAGGCCCGCGCGAAGGTCAAGGCCCGTCAGGGCGTCGAGTTGATTACCTCCGGCGAGCTGCGGGTGGTGGATCACCGGATGAGCGACGTACCGCGCGACGGCGCGACTCTGGGGGAAATCGTCGCGCGCGGCAACGTGGTGATGCAAGGCTACTACAACGATCCCAATGCGACCGCCGAGGCCTTTGCCGGAGGGTGGTTTCACTCGGGCGATTCAGCCGTTGTTCATCCGGACGGCTACGTTGAAATTCGCGATCGAATCAAGGATGTGATTATCAGCGGCGGCGAGAATATTTCCTCGATCGAAGTGGAGGGCGCACTGCTGTCCCATTACGCCGTGCTCGAGGTCGCGGTGGTCGGGATGCCGCACGAGAAATGGGGCGAGGCGCCCGAGGCATTCGTCATATTGCGCGCCGGCGCCACTGCCACCGAGGCGGAGCTGCGTGAGTTCGCTCGCGGCGTGCTGGCGCACTTCAAGGTCCCTAGCGCATTTCATTTCGTGAGCGAATTGCCGAAGACCGCAACCGGCAAGATCCAGAAATTCGTGCTGCGAGGCAGACCCAGTCAAATCGTCGCGCAATGAATCACGGCGATGCGAGGCTTGGCGCTTCACGTGTAGAAGAATCACAAGAATATACTGTAAGCAACTGAAATTAATAGAAAGACATCCGTTCTTTTCGTCTGTTTGGGGAACATTTGCCGCAGCCCGACCGCGGCGGGTGTGTTGCGGCATCTGATGGCCCAAGTAGCGCCGCAGCTTGCTGGCGAGATCGAATCTGCGGGCACGGCCAACTACCATGTCGGGGACCCGCCTGACTTGCGCAGCCAACGCGCTGCTCTTCGTCGCGGCATTGATCTGAGCGGATTGCGCGCACGTCAGGTGGTGCCGGAGGACTTCATGCGATTCGATCTCATCCTGGCAATGGATCGCGAAAATTTGCGCGACTTGCAACGCATGCGACCGAAGGTGTCGACGGCAGAACTGCGCCTGTTCCTGGAATACGCGCAACACCTGGATACTCTCGAGGTGCCCGATCCGTATTACGGCGATGACGCTGGCTTCGAGGAAGTGCTCGATCTTGCCGCCGCGGCATCGCGCGGCCTGATTGCCTGCCTACAACAGGGTTCGAAGCAGCCAATACAGGCCGCCGGCAAGGGCGATGGAAACGGGCAGAGTGAGCGACCGGCAGCAGCGATACGATGCCGAAAGCCACCGCACCGCTCGAAACGAGCACGCCCAGAAAATTGAAGAAGCCCGACCAAATGACGGCAAGATTGGGCGGCAGGGAATGCGTGTAGATCACGGTGGCCACCGCGTTGGCGGTATCGTGAAATCCGTTGACGAATTCAAATCCCAAAGCGATCAGCAGCGCGATGCCAAGCAATATAAAGGGATAGACTCGCGTATCCCTGACGACAGACAGGTCGCTCGCCAAATGGTAGCCGGCATAGATGACGCCTACGATCACTACCAGCGCGGACAGCGCGTTGAACCAGGGATTCGGCCTTTGTCCAATGAGCGGCGAAATCGCGGACGCGGGATTGATCGCTTCGATACTGGCCATGGTGCGAATCCAAAAACAAGGGAGGAGTTAGCCTGTGATTTATAGGTCTGTAAGATGACAACGAGATGACAAGCGGAGCTTCCGATGCCATACACGCTATCCCACGCCGCAGTCGTGCTGCCCTTCGCGCGGCCCCTGGCACGTTGGCGGCTGCTGTCCGCCGTCGTCATCGGCAGCATGGTCCCTGATTTCGGACTATTCACGCCGTGGCGTCCGGGGAGGTTCGAAACTCACAGCGCCATGGCGCTGCTGACGTTTTGCTTGCCCGTGGGTCTTGCGAGCTACTGGGTATTCCAGCATTTGATAAAGACCCCCGTCATCGAGCTCTTGCCGGACGGCGCGTATGCGCGCTGGCAGCCGTTCGCTGCACCGGCGAACTTGGGCAGTATCCGGCAGTGGATTTTGGCCGCCTGCGGCGTGCTGGCGGGCGCGGTGACGCACTTGATTTTGGACGGATTCACCCATCAAGGGGCACGGGGGGTACGCATGATCCCCGCGCTGGATGATTCAATAGCCGAAATTGGCGGCCATCACCTGGTGGCCTTCAGGCTTCTTCAGGATGGGATCTCGCTGATCGGACTCGCCGTGGTGATCGGCATCGCCTGCTACGCGCTGCGCCGCGGCGCCATACAGCCGGCAGCAACGCGCACATTGCGTACGTCGGAGCGTCGAGCCTGGGCGCTTGCATATACCGCAGCGGCCGTCGCGCTGGGTGCCGCGTCATTTTTCAGGATGCACTTCGCCATGCACCATTCGCACTCAGTGACGGCAAACGCTAACTATGCGGCAGTGGCCAGTCTTCACGGGCTCGCGGGCGCGTTGCTGGGCGTGAGCCTGTGTTTGAAATGGCGGCTGCGCGCGGACCGCTGAGGTCCGCGCGCAGGATCTAACGGTCGTCGGGGCCGCTGCGCGGCACATCGATTGGGGTCGAAGACCACACGACGTACTTGTTATCGTTGCCCGGGCTCGCAACGGGTGTTTCGGGCCGTGTTGCCGCTGCTGCCTCGCGCGCGGGCGCGGGCGCGGGCGATTCGGCTGCCGGCGGTGCGGCGGGGCGTTCGCGCGCCGGTTCAACCGCGGACGGCGAAACTGGCCCGGACGGCGAAACTGGCTGCAGCGCTCCGCCGGCTGAGGACGCTGTGTCCGGTCGCGGCGCGCCGTCTTCGCGTGCGGCATTGACGCCGGCATTGCCGCTGGCATTGGGGCCGCCGCTGAGGTCGTTGTCTTCGCCCGTTCGCGCGTTTCCATTCGCGGCATTGTTGCCGCCGTCGCGGCGCCCGCGGCCGCGGCGGCGTCGACTGCGTCCACCACGCTCGCTACGCTCATTTGCGGGACGTTCGTTACCCTGTTCGCGATCGGCGGTGCGGGGCGGCTCGCTGCCGCGGGCTGGCTGATCCGGGCGCTGCGGCTGATCCGAGCGCTGCGGCTGATCGGTGCGCTGCGGCTGATCGGTGCGCGGTGCTTCGGCGCGCGGTGCTTCGGCGCGCGGCGCGTTCGCGTTTCGCTCCGACGGCGGAGCGCCGTCGATGCGGCGCGGTGCGGAATCGCCGCGATTGTCAGTGCGGTTTTCGCCGCGGGGGCGCCCGTCACGCCGCGGGCCATCGCGCCGCGCATCGCGGTTGCGGTCCCGATCGCGATTGCGATCCCGATCCGCGCCACCGCCGCTGGCCCCGCGGTAGCGTTCATGACGCGACTCGCGCTGTGGCGATCGATCCCGCGGCGATTGCGCCGCTACGGCCGATGCCGCCGCCGCGCCGCCGGACCCGGTGCCGAATAGCCACCTCCAAAAGCGGACCAAGGCGCCGGTTTGCGGCCCGGCAGCGGCGGTCGGCGCCGGCGCGGGCACCGGTATCGGAATGATAGGCGCGGCCGAAGCAGGCAAAATGCTGGGCACGAGGGGTGCGTCAGCTTGCGGCTTCTTGTCTCGATTGCCGATATTCGAGTCATCGATGCCGGGCTGATCTGCCAGCTGGTAGCTGACGGTCGTGTTCTCCGGCAGCTCTTTTTCGTCGTCGCGGACCCGGCGCAGGGTGTACGCCGGTGTTTGCATGTGCGGATTCGGCACGATCACCAGCGACACTTTGTCGCGCGACTCGATCTGGTTGAGCCAATCGCGCTTTTCGTTGATCAAATAGGTTGCGACGTCGACCGGCACCTGTGCGATTACGCGTCCGGTGCGCTCTTTGCGGGCTTCCTCGCCGATCAATCGCAACAACGCCAATGACATCGATTCCACGCCACGTATCGTTCCCATGCCGCTGCAGCGCGGACAATTGATATGGGTAGTTTCGCTCAAGGCGGGCCGCAGCCGCTGGCGCGACAACTCGAGCAAGCCGAACCTCGAGAGTCTGCCCAACTGAATTCGGGCGCGATCCATCTTGACTGCGTCGCGCAGCATGTCCTCCACTGCCCGCTGATTGGCTTGCGACTCCATGTCGATAAAATCGATCACAATCAGCCCGCCGATGTCGCGCAAGCGCAGCTGCCGGGCTATTTCTTCGGCCGCCTCTAGATTGGTATTGCGAGCGGTCGCTTCAATGTCGCCGCCGCGGGTGCTGCGCGCCGAGTTGATGTCGATGGACACCAGTGCTTCGGTATGATCGATTACCAAGCTGCCGCCCGACGGCAGGGTGACCTTGTGAGAATAGGCCGACTCTATTTGGCTCTCGATCTGGTAGCGCGTGAACAGCGGCACCGGGTCCTGATAGAGCTTGAGCTTGCGCTGCGCGTCCGGCGGCATGAAGCGCTGCATGTATTCTTGCGCCTTTAGAAAGGCTTCAGGCTGGTCGATGAGGCATTCGCCGACGTCGTCGGAAAAATAATCGCGTAAGCCGCGGGTCACCGCGTCGCTTTCCTGGAAAATCAAGAAAGGCGCCGGCTTGCCGTCATTCGCGAGAACGATGGCATCCCAGGCAGCCTTGAGATTGTTCAAATCCCACTGTAGTTCCTCGGTCGAGCGGCCGACTCCGGCAGTACGCACGATGGCACCCATGCCATCGGGGATTTGCAGTCCATTCATGGCCTCGCGCATTTGATCCCGGTCTTCGCCTTCGATGCGGCGCGACACGCCGCCCGCGCGCGGGTTGTTCGGCATCAGAACCAGGAAGCGGCCCGCGAGACTGATAAAGGTAGTGAGCGCCGCGCCCTTATTGCCGCGTTCCTCTTTCTCGACCTGCACGATGAGTTCTTGGCCCTCTTGCAGAAGGTCCTTGATGTTGAGCCGGCCGCCGGCTCCAGGCTGCGAGCGGAAGTACTCCTTGGAGACTTCCTTCAAGGGCAGAAAGCCATGGCGCTGCGCGCCATACTCGACGAACGCCGCCTCGAGACTCGGCTCTACGCGGGTTATCCGGCCCTTATAAATATTGGATTTTTTCTGTTCCCGTGATGGGATTTCAATCGATAAGTCGTAAAGTTTCTGACCATCGACGAGTGCGACTCGCAGTTCTTCTTCTTGAACTGCGTTGACGAGCATTCTTTTCATGTGCCCCAACTAAAGTGGTAGGGGCCGAGGAGAGCTTGAGAATAGAAGCCGGGGCCGCGACGATGGACGCGACGATGAATAGGGATGCGCCGAGCGCGAGACACGCGACCGGCATCAGTACAACCCAATTCTGCCAAAACGTATATGGCAAGCCCGGGGCCTTGTTCTCGGTTAACCGCTTGTCAGCCGCCGAAGCCACGCTTAAGGCTCTGCAGGCAGCTATCTCATCGGCCGAGCGATGGTCTGGAAATCCAGAACCAACTAATATGCGGCGCTCCCGTAGGATGGGGGCGTCACGGAAACCGGTGTCAACTTAAGTGATCAAGAAACGCGCCACGCCCACAAAGGGATTAGCGCCTGACACGGTTCTGCGACATTATCACGACAGCCCGTCAGGGTCAATGTAATCAATACCTTAGAAGATAACCAGTGAAGATCATGAATTATGAATAGTCCCGGCGGCGAATCAGCACGCCTGCGTGAACCGAAGAGCCCGGTCATGCTGCGCACCGTGACCGATGAGGAGGCCGGGCAAAGAATCGACAATTTTCTCATGCGCCACTTCAA
>PKXS01000105.1 GCA_003132425.1 Gammaproteobacteria bacterium
ATCACCATGCATCACTGCATCCAGGGCTGGACCGGCATTGCCAAGTGGGGCGGGCTTCCCATGAAGTCTCTCGTCGACCTTGTCCGCCCGAAACCCAATGCCAAGGTTGTGGCGTTCTTCTCGTTTGGCGGCTCCCTCTATGGCGGTGCCTACTACGACACGCAGAGCCTCGAAAATGTGCTCAAGGCCCAATGCCTGCTTGCTTCCGAGATGAATGGCAAGCCTCTGACCGAGGTATACGGAGCCCCGTTGCGGCTAAGGGTCGAAAATCAGCTTGGCTACAAGATGGTCAAGTGGATTGAGCGGATCGAGTTCATCGAGTCGGAGAAGACCCTCGGTCTCGGTGAAGGCGGCACGAATGAAGACGATGAATATTTCGATCTGCTCCCGAATATCTGATACTGATGTTGCGTTTCACGCCGCACTCCGTTCCCAAGCTGCGAAAATGGAAAAAGCGCCACCACACAAATCAATTCAAGGAGAAACGAAGGATGGACCCAACAAACGGAAGAGCGATTGACCCGGCGCAATTGGACCAACTGGCGATCAATACGGTTCGTTTCCTGTCCGTGGACGCCGTTCAAAAGGCCAATAGCGGCCATCCTGGGCTGCCCCTCGGCGCTGCGCCGATGGCCTATGTGTTGTGGACGCGATTTCTGCGGCACAATCCGGCCAATCCACATTGGTTCAATCGGGACCGGTTTGTCCTGTCNNCTGGAACAAATCAAACAATTTCGACAGTGGGGTAGCATGACTCCCGGTCATCCCGAACGCGGCATTGCCCCGGGCGTGGAAGCCACCACCGGCCCGCTCGGCCAGGGATTTGGCAACGGCGTGGGCATGGCCATCGCCGAGGCTTATCTGGCGGCCCGCTGCAACCGCCCTGGCTTCGAGATCGTCAATCACTTCACCTACGGACTGGTCAGCGATGGCGACCTCATGGAAGGCGTGGCCTCCGAGGCGGCTTCATTGGCCGGCCATCTGCGACTGGGCAAACTCACCTGCCTGTATGACGACAATCACGTCACGCTGGCCGCCGGCACTGACATCACCTTTACGGAGGATCGCGCGCGGCGGTTCAATGCCTATGGCTGGCACACCGTGACGGTGGCGGACGGCAACGATCTCACCGCCATCGACGCCGCATTGCGCGCGGCGCGCGCGGAAACCGCCCGACCATCCCTGATCTTGGTACGTACGCATATCGGCTATGGCTCACCCGAGCAGGACACCTTCAAGGCACACGGCTCTCCTCTTGGTGCGGCCGACGTGCGCAAGACCAAGCAGTGTCTCGGTTGGCCGATCGAACCGGATTTCTTGATACCGGGCGAGGCGCTGGCGCACATGCGCGAGGCGATTATGCGCGGCGCCCATGACGAATCGGCCTGGAACGAGCGCGTGAGCGGCTACACCAGAGCCTTCCCGATGCTGTCCGCAGAGTTACATGGCCGCCTGCGCGACGAACTGCCGCCGGGTTGGGATGCGCAAATCCCGGTATTTCCCACCGATGCCAAGGGTATCGCCACGCGAGAAGCATCCGCCAAGGTCATGAATGCCATCGCGCCCAAGCTGCCGGCACTGACCGGCGGCTCGGCCGATCTGGACCCGTCGACGAAGACGGCATTGAAAGGCTTGGGCGACTTCAATCCACCGCCGACTTCAAACGAGGACACTCAAGGCTCCGATGGCGGCGGCTGGAGCCCGTCGGGGCGCAACCTTCACTTCGGCGTTCGCGAACACGCGATGGGCGCGATCGTCAATGGACTCGCCGCCCACGGAGGATTTATTCCGTATGGCGCGACCTTTTTGATCTTCTCCGACTACATGCGTCCACCGATTCGGTTGGCCGCGCTGATGCGCTTGCACGTCGTGCATGTATTCACGCATGACAGCATCGCGCTCGGCGAGGACGGCCCCACGCATCAGCCGGTGGAACAGCTGGCGAACCTGCGCGCCGTTCCGAACTTGATCGTGATCCGCCCCGGGGATGCCAATGAAACCGCCGTCGCGTGGCGTGTCGCTCTGGAAACGCGCGATCGGCCGATCATGCTGGTGCTGACCCGGCAGGATCTGCCGACGCTCGACCGCACTCGCTATGCGGCGGCCGACGGTTTGCGCCGAGGCGCTTATATATTGAGCGACGCGCAAAACGCCGCGCCCGAGCTGATCCTGATCGCCAGCGGCTCGGAAATCGCCCTGATCGTGGCCGCGGCTGAGCGCCTGCAAGCACAAGGTATCGCCGTGCGCTGTGTGTCGATGCCGAGCTGGGAATTGTTCGAGGCCTTATCGCAGGCCGAGCGGGATGCGGTCCTGCCGCCCGCCATCGGCGCGCGTCTCGCAGTCGAACTCGGCGTACGGCAGGGTTGGGATCGTTACATCGGTGCGCGCGGCGACATGCTCGGCGTGAATCGTTTCGGCGCTTCCGCGCCGGCCGAGATCGTGTTGCGCGAGTATGGCTTCACGGTCGACAACGTCTGCGTGCGTGCACAGGCGCTCTTGGCGCGCCCCGCGATCGGCTAGAACGGCCGCGCTTATTAGGCGACCAGCGGCTCCATGGCCACGCAAACCCGGTCTCGACCCTCATTCTTCGCCCGATAGAGTGCGTCGTCCGCCGCCTTGAGCAGGTTGGCCGGCTTGGATCCGCAAGGCTTCTTCCTTTTGATACATCGCGGTCACGTCGCGGGCAATCGTGATCTCACCGACCATAACACCTTGGTGGTCCAGCAGCGGCGTCGTCTTCAGGGTGACGCGGATGATTTCACCACTCTTCTTGCGCCGCTCAGTGGTCGATGAGGTCGGACGTCCCGCGCGCACGCGTTCGAGCAGGCGCGCATAGTCGGCCTCGGAAAGTTCGCCGGCGTGGAGCTTGCGCAGTGGCCGACCGATGGCTTCCTCGGCGGAAAAGTCGTACAAAGAGGACGCTTCCCGATTCCAGCGGTGCAGTCACGCAAAAACGCGTATTGGCCTGTATGTCTTTCAGCGATCGGGACTTCCGTCGCCATTCTGGGATCGGAGGCGGAGCCGAGGCGTCGTTTCAGCGCTGATCCTGCTGAACTACGGTGTGATGTGATGCACCAAGCTTACTGAAGACTGATTTCGCCGTTGAATTCGACCTTCACCTTGAGCCCGGCAACGTCCAGTGTCATTTTTGCCGGAAAGATTTCAGTACCTGTAATGGCGCCCGCTGCAGCGGCCTTGGATACCGCATGTTCAATCTCGCGCTGTGAGTTGATGCCAACCGCTTTTAGGAACTTGCGTATGCTGAGGTTTAGCGCTTCTTCGTTCATTGAAATCTCCTTATCTATCGAGGCAGTGAAATTCCCCTAAGATATTGATTATACTAATGTTTTCCAACTTATTATACTCTACGGAAGAGGATTTGGCATGTCGACGATCGACGGCCGCAAAACTCACGTTCTAGGCGGTCCGAGTCCTTCTACACCGCAGCAAACCTGCACGAACTAGTAAATTTCTACAATCAGCGATTCCAGATGTGCCTCTTGTGGACAGCGACGAAGCTCCGCGAATTGCTTGACACTAGACTATTGGCGGCCCAGCCTTTCCAAGCTCAAATCGCTAAATTGGGAGCAAAAACGATGCGCCAAATTCCAATTTCAACTGCTGCTTTTTATGCCTTCGTCGTTGGGCTGACCGTCCCTTTGATCGCACAGCCGGCCAACCAGGCCCCGGGCCCGTGCGAGCAAATCGTCGCGGCCTGTAAGAGTGCGGGCTTCGTGGAGGGCGACTACAAAAAGGGTTACGGGCTACATGTGGACTGCATTGACCCGATCATGCGCGGGACGGGGCAGCCGGCCAAGGCCGACAAGCCACTGCCGTCGGTTTCTCCGGAACTGGTTGTGGCCTGCAAGGCGAAACATCCGAACTTTGGGCAGGAAAAGCAGCCTATGCCGAAGAAATCCTAAGGTTTGGAGTAAGACCGGTTAAGAGGAACGCTCAATCGTCCCGATCGGGGCGTGGATCGCGATTCGAATACTCCGCGATATCGGACACAAGATCCCTGATCGAATCGAGCGCCTCGTTGATATGTTCGAGTCTGGCTTCGATCAGACCGGCATAACGCCGGCCCTCGCGCTCCCTCGCGAAGGCCAATGCCTTCATGTTCAGAAGCCGCAAATGCGCCTCGATCTTCATAAGCTGGGTAGCGACGACGCCTAGCGGGAGGAGGATCGCCGTTTCCAAATTTGCGCAGGATGCCTCTGTCATCGTGACTACCACACCGGAGTTGCCGCGGAAACGTCGCGCTATGCCTTGATCAAGAAATAATGGTCGACTATCAGCGCCGCGAACAGCAGCATCAAATAAGTAATGGAAAATCGGAACGTGCGCATCGGCAGCTCGGGCCGCAAACCCCGATGCAACGCCAGCACGAAGTAGAGAAATCTGCCGTTGAGCGCGAGCGCGCTCGCTAAGTAAATCAATCCGCTCATGCCGGTGAGGCACGGCAGCAAAGTGGCAAGAATCAATAGAATCGTATACAGCACGATTTGCAGCCGCGTGTATGGAATGCCGTGGGTCACGGGCAGCATGGGGATGCCGACTTTCGCGTAATCGTCGCGCCGCGCGATCGCCAACGCCCAAAAATGCGGCGGCGTCCAGNNGCGCCGCCGATGACGATGTTCTGTGGTGTCGCGTGCTTGAGCCACATCGTGTACACCATCGCGTAGCCGATCAAGGAGCAGAAAGTCAGTGCCGCCGTGAGGCCGCCCACGCCCAGCCACAGCACCGCCATCGATGCGAGCCCGAGCACCGCGGCGAAGATTGCTGCCTGGCGCTGCAGTAAGTGCCCGGTCGGCAGCGGCCTGCGGCGGGTACGGGTCATTTGCGCGTCGATGCGCCGGTCGAGCACATGATTGAATGCCGCCGCGGATCCGGATGCCATGGCGATGCCCAGTGTGCCGAAAATCAGTGCGGGCAGGGGCACCATTCCCGGCGATGCCAGCACCATGCCCACCACCGCCGTGAACACGATCAGCAGGCTTACCTTGGGCTTTGTGAGTTCCAGATAATCCCGCCATCGGCCGGCGCCGGTACCGGCATCAATCGGGGGATTATTGGGTACGCTCGCCACGGCTTAAGGGTAGCATGTCTATCGATGGCGCCGGCCACAACGCCCGCAGCAGCCACACCATGCTGACCACCAGCAGAGCGGCGCCTGCATTGTGCAGAGTCGCCAAGCCTAAGGGCACGCCCCAGTGCACGGTGGCGATCCCGATCGAGATCTGCAGCACCACGGCCGACAACAGCAGCAGGCCCGCGAATCTCAAGGAGGATCCCTGGGCGCGAAGCAGCGTCAAGATACTTAAGCTCATCAAGGTCAGACCTGTGGCCAGCGCGCCGAGGCGATGCGTGAAATGAATGGCAACCCGCGCGGAATTCGCGAGTACGCCACCCTCATAATCGATGTCCAGGCCCCGCCACAGAACGAAGGCGTCGCGATAATCCATGTGCGGCCACCAAGAGCGTTGGCAGGTCGGCAGATCCGGGCAGGCCACGGCCGCGTAGTTGGTGCTGGTCCAGCCGCCAAGAGCGATTTGCACTATCAGTACGATCAGTCCGGCCAGCGCAAATTTGCGCAAACCTGCTTCGCGAGCCGACAACGCCCGGCGTTCCGGCTCGAGCGACAACCACCACAGTAGGCCCAAGGTGGTGAGGCCCCCGAGCAGGTGCGCCGTCACGATGAGCGGTTTCAGCAGCAGCGTGACCGTCAATGCGCCCAACGCGGCTTGCAGACAGACCACGGCGAACAACAAACCGACGGCCGCCAAGGGCTGATCTCGATCCTTGCGGCGCCAGAAAGCCCAGACCAACAGGCTGCTGATGATGATTACCAAACTGGCGGCGAAGTAGCGATGAATCATTTCGTGCCAGGCTTTGCCGAATTGATGATGCACCTGCGGGTAAACATGGCCGTAACAGCCGGGCCAATCCGGACAACCGAGGCCGGCGTCGGTGAGGCGAACCCAGGCCCCCAGCACGATCACCAGCGCCGCCAGCAGCGCGCCCAACAGGCTGAGGCGACGAAACCAAAACATGCGTCGTTGCGGGTGCATGATTTAGCCCACGCTGGAGAGCCCCAGCAGCCGCTTCAGATCTTCGAGCATGCCCTTAGGCTTCGCGCCGGCGGCATAGGACATCATGAGATTGCCCAACGGATCGATGAGATACACGCGCCCCGCATTCTGCGGACTCACCCCGCCGATGCTCGGCAATAATTTCAGCAGAGGCTCAGCGGCCGGGGTGACCCGAATGGTGATCAGATCCGGGTGCTGCTCGCGCAGGAACTGCGAATCACAGCACTCGCCGCTCGCCATGAAAACCCGCTGCACGCGGTCCCTATCGCGATTCAGGGCCAAGCGCACCTGACGCGTGTCGTACAGGCTGGTGCGACAGCGTTCCCCGCACGCACCCGCCCCCCAATACAGGAGCGTCCATTTGCGCCGCAGGAAACCCGGATCGGTGCTGCCGGATTCGGCCAGCGGCAGAGCCAACGAGGGCAACGGCCGCGCCGGATCGATCAAATCGCCCTTGTTCACATGGCCGCCCGGGCGCCAGCCGCCCGACCCGTAGTACAAGTAGAACGACATCGCCAACGGCGCGAAGAACAGCACGGCCAAACCAACCAGCAGCCGTCGCTGGCGGCGGTCGCGATCGGGGTTACGCTCGCTCACGCAGATTGGTCACGATGTAAATGACGAACAAGGTCAGCGCCAGCGCGAACCACTGCACGGCGTATCCGATATGGCGCATCGGCGGAAATCCCGGCGGCTGCCACTGCCGCAAATATCCGTCGGGCTGGCCGGCATCGAGGAGCACGACGTCGGCCGCAGGCGCCCAGGAATTCTCGTGGAGCAGCTGTGCGATTTCGGCATGCTTTGGAAAATTGGCGACCACCGGATAGGGCGGCGCCAGCGCCGTGCGGCTTCCCATCTGAATGCCGGCCCGCGGTAAATTATCGGCGCGGCCTCGCACGCGCCGCACATCGCTTGCAACGTCGATCGCCGGGAGCTGAGCGCGGCTGGCTCCCACCGCTACCCAGCCGCGGTTGACCAACATCCATCCGCCGCCCGTCAACGCGAACGGCGTGATTACGAAATAGCCCGCTTGGCCGGCGGCGTTGCTCATGTTGTCGATCAAGATCTGCCGCGACGGGTCGTAATGCCCGGTCATGTCGAGGTGTTGATAGCGGGCCACGGGCGGGGTCGACAGATCGATTACCCGGGTAGCATCCGTCCCCTNNCCCGCCGCGAACGCATCGAACAGGGCGCGCTTCTCGTCGGCCCGCCGCAATTGCCACCGTCCCAGCGAAATCAGCATGGCGATCAGCACAATCGTCAGCAGCGTCATGAGCAAACGCGGCGCGAACGTGCGGGAACCGACTTTGATCGACACGATATACTATGCCCTCATTCGATATTGGGCGGCCGTGGAATTCAAATATCTTATTGTGGCGATGCTCGTGCTGATTCTGATCAGCCTGGGCAAGGCGCTATTCCATCTGTCGAGCACCAAAACGGACGACGGTGAGAAAATGGTCAAGGCGCTGGCCTGGCGGATCGGACTCTCGGTGGCCCTATTCGTGCTGCTGATCCTCGCCTACTACCAGGGATGGATCGACCCGCAGCACCGGCACTGAGTCCGACGGGTTTGCTACAGCCAATACACGAATATGAAAAGCCCAAGCCACACCACGTCCACGAAGTGCCAGTACCAGGCGACGGCTTCAAACCCAAAATGCCGCTTAGCGGTGAAATGACCGTTCAAGACTCTGAACCAGATGACGGTCAACATGATTGCGCCCACCGTCACATGCAGTCCGTGAAACCCCGTCAACATGAAGAACGTGGATCCGTAGATTCCGGTGCCGAGTTGCAGCCCGAGCTCCGTGTAGGCTTCGTGATATTCCGTCGCTTGCAGGAATACGAAGGTGAACCCCAGCAGAAATGTCATCGCCAAAAAGATCTTCAAGCGCGTCCGGTGGCCCGTGATCAAGGCGTGATGCGCGATCGTGACCGTCACGCTGCTCGAGAGCAGGATGGCCGTGTTGACAGCCGGCAAGCCCAGCGCGGGAATGGTCGCAAAGGTACCATCGGCGCGCGGGCCCAAAGCGGCGGGACCGTTCGTCGGCCACACGCCGGCGTAGTTATTCCACAACAGCAGCTTGGTGAAGACCTTGACCCCGTCGCCGCTCAGCCAAGGAACGGCAAGATTGCGGGCATAGAACAGGGCGCCGAAGAACGCGGCGAAGAACATCACCTCGGAAAAAATAAACCACATCATCCCCAATCGGAATGAGCGGTCCACGGCCATGTTATAGATTCCCTGCTGATTCTCGCCGATCACCGTGTGGAACCAGAAAATGAACATCAGCATCAGCATCACGAAGCCCGGAATCAACGACCACACCGGTAGCCAGTCATTGAGTGTGGCAATCGCGCCCGCCATGACGGTGAACAGAGAAATCGAGCCGTAAATCGGCCACGGGCTGCCGTGGGGAATATAGTACTTGTCTGCTTCCGAAGCGTGCGCTTGCGCCATGATTCGATCTCTAATCAGTGAAAGTGAAAAAATAGTTTAAACGTTTGCTCACCGGCGTGCTGCGGATTGCGTCGTATCGTAAAACGTATACGCCAAAGTGATCTTGTCCACGATGGGCGGCAATTGCGGGTCCACGATAAATCGCACCGGCATGTCGCGGCCTTCCCCCGCGCCGAAGCGCTGCGGGCTGAAGCAAAAACACTGGGTTTTATGAAAATATTTCGCCGCAACGCTCGGGGAAATGCTGGGAACGGCCTGCGCGACCGACGCTCCTGCGGTCAAATTCTTCGCATAGAACTCGGTATCGTAGAGCTTTCCCGGATGAATGCGCATCGAGGCGACAGTCGGGCGAAATTCGTAGCTGCCGACCGATGCCGGATCGGCGACGAACTCTATGGTGATTTCGCGATTGGGGTCGATCGCCTCCTGGATGGTTACCTTGCCCTCCTTGGCCTGTGCGTTGCCGATCCCGGCCACCGTGCATAACACATTGTAGAGCGGCACGAGCGCCCAGCCGAAGGCGAAGGCGCCGGCGGTCATGATCAACAGGCGATACACCAGGCTGCGGTTGGCGCGCTTCTGTTGATCCTTGCTGAGTCCGGCCGGATTCGGATCGCCGGAATCCATCAGCGGTGACCGCGGTATATCAAAATGGCGATGATTCCGAAGTAAAAGGCCAGCGCCACGGAAAGCAGCCCCAAGGCGCTGTTGCGGATTCGCCGTCTATCCACCACCCTCAATTGACCTCGGGCGCCGTGGTGAAGCTGTGAAACGGCGGCGGCGAGGGTAGAGTCCATTCCAAACCCGTCGGGGTGGCGCCGTCCCAAACCTTCGCCGTGGCCTTCTTGCCGCCCCTGATGCACTGAATGATCACGATCACAAATAGAATCTGCGATAGGCCGAAGCCGAAGCCGCCGATGGAGGAGACCATATTCCAGTCCGAGAATTGCACGGCGTAGTCCGGCACCCGGCGCGGCATTCCCGCCAATCCTAAGAAATGCTGCGGAAAAAACAGCACATTGACGAAGATCGTGGACAGCCAGAAGTGCGTCTTCGCCAGGCCCATGCTGTACATGTGGCCGGTCCACTTGGGCAGCCAATAGTACACCGCGCCCATGATCGCGAAGATCGCGCCCGGAACCAGCACGTAGTGAAAGTGCGCGACCACGAAATAGGTTTGGTTGTATTGGAAATCAGCGGGAACGATCGCCAGCATCACGCCGGAGAACCCGCCGATGCTGAATAGGAACAAAAACGATATTGCGAACAGCATCGGGGGTTCGAAGGACAGAGACCCGCGCCACATGGTCGCCGTCCAGTTGAACACCTTCACCCCGGTCGGCACGGCGATGAGCATGGTCGACATCATGAAGAATATCTGTGCCGCCTCGGGCATGCCGTCGACAAACATGTGGTGGGCCCAGACGATGAACGACAGGAACGCGATCGACGCGATCGCGTAAATCATCGAGGTCGCCCCGAACAAAGGCTTGCGCGAGAAGGTCGGCAGTATCTCGGAGATGATGCCGAAGGCCGGCAAAATCATGATGTACACCTCCGGGTGCCCGAAGAACCAGAATATGTGCTCGAACATCACCGGGTCGCCGCCGCCCGCCGCGTTGAAGAAGCTGGTGTTGAAGAAGTGATCCGTCAGCAGCATGGTCACCGCCCCGGCAAGCACCGGCATCACGGCGATCAGCAAATAGGCGGTGATGAGCCAGGACCAACAGAACAAGGGCATCTTCAGCAAAGTCATGCCGGGAGCGCGCAGGTTCATGATAGTCACGATCACGTTGATCGCACCCATGATCGAGGAGGCGCCCATCATGTGGATCGCAAAGATCAGCATCGGAAAGGCGTTGCCGGTCTGCAAAATCAGAGGCGGATACATGGTCCAGCCGCCGGCGGGGGAGCCGCCCGGCACGAACAGCGTGGACAGCAACAATGTGAAGGCGAAGGGCAGGATCCAGAAGCTCATGTTGTTCATGCGCGGCAGGGCCATGTCCGGCGCGCCGATCTGCATGGGAACCATCCAATTCGCGAGGCCGACGAAGGCCGGCATGACCGCGCCGAAAATCATGACCAGCGCATGCATGGTCGTCATTTCGTTGAAGAACCCCGGATCGACCAACTGCAGTCCGGGTTTGAACAGCTCCGCGCGAATGACCATTGCCATCGAGCCGCCGACGAAAAACATGATGAGGCTGAACACCAAGTACATGGTGCCGATGTCTTTATGGTTGGTCGCGAAGATCCAGCGCTTGATGCCAGTGGGCGCCTGATCGTGGTGATCATCGTGCTGGGCGGTATCGGTCGCGTGAGCGTGGGCCATAATTCAAAGACTCTCTATTTGGTGCCTGTTGACTGCGGTGCTTATTTCGATGCTTGAGGCAGAACTTGCGCTGATTGCGGGGGTCCGTCGCCGGGCGCCGCCGGCTGCTTCAGCGCCGCTTTTTGTTCTTCGACCCATTTTTTGAAATCCTCGGGAGTGCGCACATCCACGACGACGGGCATGAAGCCGTGATCCCGGCCGCACAGCGAAGTGCACTGTCCGCGATAAATGCCCTCCTTGCCCGGATCGACCCTGAACCATAGTTCATTGACAAATCCTGGGATGGCCGAACGCTTCACGCCGAAATCCGGAACCCACCAGGCGTGGATGACATCCTGCGAGGTCAGCAGCAAGCGCACTTTGGTGCCGCTCGGGACCACCATGGGTTTATCGACGTTCAACAGATAATTCGGCACGGTATTAGGATCGATGCCCGAGTGCAGCTGGCGCGCGAAATTCGAGTCTCGCGACAGCGTCGAGAAGAAATTCACGCCCTCGGCGCCGTCCATGTACTGGTACTGCCACTTCCACTGATACCCCGTCACTCGGATCGACAGCTCGGAGTTGCGCGTGTCTTCCATCTTGAGGATGACTTCCGCCGCGGGCACCGCCATGACCACCAGAATCACCACCGGAACGATGGTCCAGATGATTTCCACCTTGGTACTATGGAGCATCGTGGTATCGGGAACGGCGCCTTGCGAATGGCGGAATTTCACCAGTGAATAAATCATCGCGCCGAACACCACCACCGCGATGCCGACGCAGATCCAGAACACCTCCATGTGCAGCCCGTAGATCGCCTCGCTGAGGCTGGTGACGCCCACCGGTAGGTTATAGCCGTTCGATGTGTTGGCCACGGCGTTGCCGCCCGCGGCAAGACCGGCTAGGAAGAGCGCACGGGCCCAGGGAAACCCACGCGGCCGAGAAATGCGGTTGTCATTGTCGCTTGCCCTGGTAACGCTCATCTACTCGGATCCTCTAAAGTTCTGTCGATTTCAAGCGGCGGCGACTCAGCGATGCCGCCCACCATGCGACGTAAACGATTGGCGAGCCTGCAGCGCTCCTCTTCCGTGAGGAAACTGCCGACCTCGAAAGCCCGCCCACGGCTCTCGATCATCAACCTGCTCGGATGCTGAGGCAGGCGTGAACTACGAAGTCTAACCTTCGCCCAATGCCGCGCAAACTCTTGTTTTTGCGCGCCGCGCCGTGAACGCGTCACGAGGCTGATCTGCGAGTCCGTAATCAGCACTGTTTGAGTGTCGCGACCGCGCCGCATGCTGGCGCGTAGCGCAAGCCCCAGCAGCGCCATCTCGAGGCCCCAGAACAGCAGCACCGGCCACAGTCCCTGTAGCGCGAAAAATAAAGAAAAAGGCAGTGAAAACAAACAAATAGATCCGAAAAACAGCCTCGCCCCCTGCGGGCTCAGCGAACAATTGGGCGCGAGGTCAATGCGCAGTTCCATGGGTTCTTAGGATAACTCATCGGCCCCCGGAAAATAGGGCTGCCCGCAGCGAATGCGCCGCGGCGTCCAAATCCGCTTGCGGCGCGAATTGCCAGGAACTCAAGCATGGCGCCGCAATGCGGGACCGCAGGGTCGAAATATTTTCCTCAAGACGCTCGAATTGAGGATCGATCGCGTTCGCGATCCAGCCGCGCAAGCGCAATCCGCGGCGCTCGATGGATTCCTGAGTGAGCAGCGCGTGATTCAGGCAACCCAAACGCATCCCCACCACCAATATCACGTCGAGTTGCCAATGAGCGGCGAGATCGGCAAAGGCACGCCGCGCGTCGAGCGGCGCCAGCCAACCGCCCGCGCCTTCGACGATGATGAGGTCGCTGCGCATCGTCAAGCTTGCATAGGCGCGGTCCAGCACATCGAAGTCGATGGTGCATCCCGCTTCCGCGGCCGCGATATGCGGCGCGATCGCGGGCTCGAACGCGTATGGGTTCACCTGCGCGTAATCGGCACGGGTATTCATGGCGGCGCACAGCGCCAAAGCGTCGTCATTGCGCAGACCGGCACCTGTCATGCGGCAGCCTGAGGCAACCGGCTTCATCGCGGCCACCCGATGTCCGCAAAGGGCAAACGCCCGGCACAGGGCGGTGGCAGCGCGCGTCTTGCCGACCCCTGTGTCGGTGCCTGTGACAAAGAGTCCCGGTGTTTTCATGATTTGCGGCGGATTCGCAATTGGCGTTCGATTTCTTGTAGGGAAACGCTGGCATCCTCTGCGCCCCGCCGGCGCGACGCCGCTACCGGCGCCCAAGCCTGTCCGAACACGATCTCGTACGTGGCGGGAAGTCTGCCTTCGTGCCGATAAGCCTCATACGCTGTTTGCAGCGCCGCGAATTTGCCTCTTCCGGTGAGCCCCTTCGGTCTGCCGGCGGTGGCGTTGTGGGCACCCACGGCTTTGAGATCCGCGGCAAGCCGCCGCACCTCTGTATAGGTCAGGGTGTAGTGCTCCACATCGAGCACCGGCACGGCAAAGCCGGCGCGCACCAGCGCATCGCCCAGATCGTGCATATCGATGAATTGGTTGACATGGCTCTGAGAATCCACTCGTTCCCACGACGCGCGCAGCTCCCGCAGCGTATCGGGGCCCAAGCTGGTGAAGCTCAAGAACCCGCGCGGCGCCAGCACGCGGCGGAACTCTTCGAACACGGCGTCCGGATTGCACCATTGCAACATGAGATTGCTGAGGATCAGATCGACGCTGCCGTCCGCCAGCGGCAAATGCTCCGCAGTTGCGCAGATCCTGGCGAAGGGGCGCCGCCAGGATCGCTGCCGTGCGGCGGCGCGCAGCATGCCGAGAGCCGAGTCCACGGCGATCACCTGCGCTTTAGGATAGCGGCGCCGGAGCGCGCGGCTCGCATGACCCGTGCCGGCGCCGGCATCGACGATCACGCGCGGCGCCAAGTCCGTTAGATCGAGGCGCTGGAGCAGTTGGCCGCGTACTTCGGCGTGCAGCACGGCGGCCGCATCGAAGGTGGCGGCAGCGCGATCGAAGGAGCGTCGTACCCACGGCGCGTCGAGCGCGGATCCGGGATGCTCATGGCTCACGCCGCAGCGGCGTTCTTGAGCGGTTCGGCCGCAATCTTCAGACGCTGGAACAGCCGTTGGTCGTGCTCTGTGTCCGGATTGCCGGTCGTCAAGAGTTTCTCGCCGTAAAAAATGGAATTCGCCCCGGCCATGAAGCTTAACGCTTGCAGCTCATCGCTCATGTCGTTGCGGCCCGCCGACAAGCGGACATGGGCGCGCGGCATGAGAATGCGCGCAACCGCGATGGTTCGGACGAAATCAAAAGGATCCAGCGCAGCGGAGTCCGCCAGCGGCGTCCCGGCGACCCGCACCAACTGATTGATGGGCACGCTCTCGGGGTGTTCGGCCAAGGTGGCGAGCGTGTGCAAGAGCTCCGCGCGGTCCCGCGGCTGTTCGCCCATTCCGACGATACCGCCGCAGCACACGTTCATACCGGCCTCCCGCACCGCCCGCAAGGTGCCGAGCCGATCCTGGTAGGTGCGCGTGCTGATGATCTTTTCGTAGTACGCGGCCGAGGTATCGAGATTGTGGTTGTAGTAATCGAGGCCTGCCGCCTTCAGCTCGACAGCCTGTGCGGCGCTCACCATGCCGAGGGTCGCGCAGGTTTCCAATCCCAATGCCTTCACCTCGCGAATCATGGCGATGACCTTGCGCAAGTCGTTCGGTTTCGGCGATCGATAGGCGGCGCCCATGCAGAAGCGGGTTGCGCCGGACTGCTTCGCGGCGCGGGCCCGTGCCGCGACCGCGTCGACTTCCATGAGCTCCTCCACCTTAAGGCCGGTGTCGTAGCGCACGCTTTGCGGACAATAGGCGCAATCCTCGGGACAGGCACCCGTCTTGATGCTCAGCAGCGTGCTGATCTGCACGCTGTTCGGCACTTGAAAACGCCGGTGCACTTGCTGCGCGGCGAACATCAGATCCATGAACGGCAGCGCGAACAGCGCCTCCACTTCGGCCAGCGTCCAATCATTGCGTACTTTCACAGATTCCTCTTACCCGCGGGTTCTAGGGCGAGTCTCACGCCAACGTCCGGAGTATTGAATTGCGCGCAGTCTTAGTCAACCAAGAAAGCCGGTTCTGGTTAACGAGAGAATTGGTAGTTGAGCAGAATTCCGACGAACACGCAGATGCCGAAAAAGTGATTGTTGAGAAAGGCGCGAAAGCATGGTTCGCGCTCCCGCGTGTGGATCAGCCACAGGTGATACACGAAGAACATCGCGCCCGCGAGCAATCCCGCGTTGTACCAATTGCCCATGCGGGCCAGGCCTCCGACCAGATACAGCGCAAACAGCGTCATCGCCTGCAGCACCCCTATGATATGCCGATCCGAATCGCCGAACAGAATCGCGGTGGAGCGCACGCCGATTTGCATGTCCTCGTCGCGATCCACCATGGCGTAGATGGTGTCGTACACGGTCACCCACAGCATATTGGCCAGCAACAGCAGCCACGCGACTCGCGGCGGCCAGCGCTCCAACTGGGCTGCGAATGCCATGGGAATCCCCCAACCGAAAGTGACGCCCAAGTACAGCTGCGGCACCGGAAGAAAGCGCTTGACGAACGGGTAGCTGACCGCGAGAAACGCTCCCGCTACCGCGAACAGCAGCGTCAGCCGGTTCAATTGCAGCGCCAGCACCAAGGCGGCCATGCACAGAACGGTGAACAGCAGCAACGCCTCCGTCGTCGATATCCGGCCTGCGGCCAGCGGCCGATCCTTGGTGCGCGCCACATGCGGATCAAAGCTGCGGTCGGCATAATCGTTGATGACGCAGCCCGCGGATCGCATGAGCACCGTTCCAACGACAAAAATAACGAATAGATGAGGATCCGGCTTGCCGCGGCCGGCGATCCACAACGCCCACAACGTCGGCCACAGCAGCAGCCAAATGCCGATCGGCCGGTCCAACCGCATCAGCCGTGCGTAGTCCGCCAAGGAGGCGAGAAGCCTCGGCAATTCATTCGCGGNNAGCACGGGCGCGCCGCGCAGGGAAATCCGCGAGCGCCGTGCCCACAACCCGGCGGATTTCAGATCCGCCTCGCGCAAGGCGCGCGCGGTGAGCGCATTCTGCGCCGGCAACCAGGCGTATTCGTAGGAGCTGCGCTCGATGCCCGTCAAATCGCTCAAAGTCTCGCCCAAAGCCGAATCACCCAATTCGGCCAGCCACGGGTGCGCGCACAAAGTGGAGTCCGGCATCACCGTTTGCGCGAACACCCAAATCTGCTCGCCGCAGCGCATGGCAACGTCCCTGAACAAACCCGCATTATCTTCGGCCCGCAGCCCTGACTTGTGTCCCGCGTTGAGCAGCCCCGACCATTGATCGACCAGGCGCAGCGCAAACCGCTGACCGCATGCCGCTTTCAGCCGCAGCGTGAGCAGACCCTTGCCGATGAGCCAGGGGCGCAGCCGCGCATCCATCGGCAATTGTCCTAGTCGTTCTGCGGGCACCCATTGAGTGGTCACGACCGGCATTCTACCCGACCCGACCGTATTGCTCGGCGTGACCTACCCAGCGGCGGATGAGCGGCGCCACCTGCAGGGGCCAATCGCGAAGCAGAGCCTGCGCGGCGATCTGCACTCTGGGCAACAAATCGGCGTCCCGCAACAAATCGGCAACCCGCATCTGCGCGAGTCCGGTCTGGCGCGTGCCCAATAACTCTCCCGGCCCGCGCAATTCTAGATCGCGCCGCGCAACCACGAACCCATCGTTGGTGTTGCGCATCACGGCCAGCCGTTCGCGCGCCAGTGAGGATAGAGGAGCGCGGTAGAGCAACAAACAAGAGCTCGAGTGCTGTCCGCGGCCCACCCGCCCGCGCAGTTGATGCAGCTGCGCAAGTCCCATTCGTTCGGCGTTCTCGATGACCATGAGCGTTGCATTGGGCACATCGACGCCCACTTCTATGACGGTGGTCGCCACCAAAAGCTGGATTTCCCCGCTCTTGAATCGCCGCATGGTGCGTTCCTTCGCCGCCGATGGCATGCGCCCGTGCACCAACCCCAGGCTCAATTCGGGTAAGGCCTCCGCCAGGGCCGCCGCGGTTTCCTCGGCCGCCTGGTAGGGCATTTCCTCCGACTCATCGATCAGCGGGCACACCCAGTACGCCTGCCTACCTTCGAGACAGGCGGTCCGTATCCGCAGGACCACCTCCTCGCGCCGTGCATCGGCGAGCACCACGGTTTTCACGGGAGTACGTCCCGGCGGCAACTCATCGATCACGGAAACGTCGAGATCGGCGTACGCCGTCATGGCGAGCGTGCGCGGGATCGGTGTCGCGGTCATGATCAATTGATGCGGTTGATGGCCGTCTTGAGCGCCCTTTTTTCGTAATGAGAGGCGCTGATGCACGCCAAAGCGATGCTGCTCATCCACGATCACCAGCGCAAGCGCCGCGAATTCCACGTGCTCTTGAAAGAGCGCATGGGTGCCGACCACGATCGCTGCGTGTCCGGCGCGAACACTTAAGAGCGCGGCGTCGCGCGCTTTGCCCGTCTGACGCCCGGTCAACAGCGCAACAGCGATGCCCAGCGGCTCGAACCAATGGCGGAAATTCTGCGCGTGTTGGTCGGCCAGCAGCTCCGTCGGCGCCATCAACGCCACTTGCCGGCCCGCTTGGACCGCCAGTGCCGCGGCGAGCGCGGCGACCAGCGTTTTGCCGCAGCCCACATCCCCTTGCACCAAGCGCAGCATCGGTATAGGACATCTCATGTCCTGCTCGATCTCGCGCAACGCCCGGACTTGCGCTCGGGTCAAGCGAAACGGCAATGCGGCCAGCAATTTCTCCTTCAGCGCGCCATCGCTCTTAAGAGGCCACCCTGGATCGCTTTGAATGCGTTGCCGCAATAGCTTGAGCGACAACTGGTGTGCCAGCAGTTCCTCGAACGCCAACCGGCGCTGCGCCGGATGCCGCCTGTCGAGCAATAAATCCACGGGCGCGTCCGTCGGCGGCGTATGCACGTATATCAGAGCCTCGCGCAAAGCAGGCAGGCGCGAATCCGCCAACAGGGACGGCGGCACCCAGTCCTCGAGGTCGCGATCGGTGGTTTGCTCGAGCGCCATGCGGACCAACATCCGTAGGCGACCCTGAGTCACGCCGGAGGTTATGGGGTAAATGGGCGTGAGGTGATCCTCGGGCGCTCGCGCGGCCTGCGGGCCGACCCGATATTCGGGATGCACGATTTCCAGGCCTTTCACGCCGCGCCGCGCTTCGCCGAAACAGCGTATACGCGCGCCGCGGGCGAGGCCATCCTGCTGCTTCGCAGTGAAATAAAAAAACCGCAACGTCAAGAAGCCGGAGCCGTCGCCGATTCTGCACAGCATTTGCCGGCGCCCGCGGAAGGCGACTTCCGTCAGCAGCACCTCGCCCTCGACCGCCGCCCGCTGGCCGGCGCGCAGCTCTCCTAAGGGGACCACTCGCGTGCGATCCTCATAGCGCAAGGGCAATAAGAATAGGAGGTCCTGAATGGTCTCCACGCCCAAGGCGAGCAATCGCCCGGCGAGCGTATCGCCGACGCCGCGTAGCGAGGTGACCGGCCGTGGCTCGCTCACAAGGCGACGATGCACTCCACTTCGACCTGCGCTCCGCGCGGCAGCGCGGCGACTCCCACGGCTGCCCGCGCCGGGTAGGGTTCGCGAAAATACTCGGCCATGACCTTATTGACGAGCGCGAAGTGGGAAAGATCGATCAAGAAAACGGTTGCCTTGACGACATCATCGAAGCTTGCGCCCGCTGCCGCGACGATGGCCTTTAGATTCTCAAAGACTTGGCGCACCTGCGCCTCGATGTCGCCCTTGACCATCTCCTTCGTCGCCGGGTCCAGGGGAATTTGCCCTGAGACCCATATCGTATTACCCACGCGCACGGCCTGAGAATAAATGCCGATGGCGGAGGGAGCGTTGGCGGTCGAGATGGTTTGTTTGCTCATAAGCTCAAGTATGCTCGGGGTTAGGCGGCGCCGTCAGGCCAATGTGCGATACACACGCTGCACGTCCGGCATGCGCCGGATGGTTTTGATCACGTGAGCCAAATGCTTGCGGTCGCGCACCTGCAGCAGGAATTTGAGAGAAGAGCTGCTCACGTCGCGTTCCTCGAGCGATACCTGATCGATATTGGTTTCGGTGCCCGCCACGCTGGAAGCGACCGCGGCCAGCACGCCCACCCGATTGATTATTTCCAGTTGGATCTCGGAACTGAACAAGCGGCCGTGCGTTGCCGCCCAAGCCACCGACAGCCACTTCTCGGGTTGTTTGCGATACTCGGCGAGATTACCGCAATTTTGACGGTGAATCATCACGCCGCGGCCGGCGCTTAAATAAGCCATGATCGGATCGTTGGGGATGGGGAAGCAGCAGCGCGCGCAGGTGACCAGCAACCCTTCGGTGCCGGCGATCATCAGCGTGCCGCTGCTTGCCTGAGCGTGCTCTCCCGCATCCCGCGGCGGCTGCAGACGCCGCGCAACCAGAGGCGCCAATCGCTCGCCCAAGCCGATCTTTTCGTACAACTCATCGGCGTCCTTCAAATTGAACTCTTTGACCACCGCGTCGATTTCCGCGGACGGAATCTTCTTCAGACTGATCGAAAATTCGTCGAGCGCCAGCCCCAGCAAGCGCCGGCCCAGCTCCAGCGCCTCGCCCCGCTTCAGGTTCTTCAGGTACTGTCTGATTGCCGCGCGAGCCTTCGCCGTCACCAAGAAGCTTGACCACGAGGGATTCGGTGTCGCGCCCTTCGCGGTGATGATCTCCACCGTTTGACCGTTGCGCAGCGGCGTGCGCAGCGGCACCAAGCGCCGGTCGACCTTGGCGGCGACGCAGCGATTGCCGATATCCGTATGAATCGCATAAGCGAAATCAACCGCGGTCGCGCCGGTCGGCAGGCGCAGTATTTTTCCCTTCGGCGTAAACACATAAACCTTATCCGGAAACAGATCGACCTTGACGCTTTCCAGGAATTCCTCGGAACTGCCGCCTTCCTGGATTTGCACCAGGCTCGCGAGCCACTCGCGCGCGCGGTCGTGCTCGAGGCCGCCGAACGCGTCGCCGCCGGATTTATATTTCCAATGTGCCGCGATGCCGGACTCGGCGACGCGATGCATCGGCTCGGAGCGGATCTGCACTTCGATGGGTATGCCGTTGGGGCCGAACAGAGTGGTGTGCAGCGATTGGTAGCCGTTTACCCGCGGGATGGCAATGTAATCCTTGAAGCGTCCGGGCATCGGCTTATAGACGCTGTGCACCAGACCCAGAGCCCGATAACACGTGTCGGCATTGTCGACGATGATGCGAAGTCCGTACACGTCGACCATTTCGTTGATGGAGATGCCCTTGGTCTGCATCTTCTTGTAGATGCTGTACATGTGTTTCTCGCGGCCTTCCACGCCGGCGGCGATCTGCGCCTTCCGCAGCGCGACTTTGAAGGTCTCGGCGATCCTTCCGATGAATTCCTTTTGATTGCCGCGGGCGCGCTTCAGCTCGCGTTCCAGCACCTTGTAACGGTACGGATACAGCGCCCTGAATCCCAGATCCTCGAGTTCCAGCTTGACCGCGTAAAGACCAAGGCGCTCGGCAATCGGCGCGTAGATCTCCAGGGTCTCGCGCGCGCTGCGGCGGCGCTTGACCGGCGGCATCACGCCCAGGGTGCGCATGTTGTGCATGCGGTCGGCGAGCTTCACCATGATCACGCGAATGTCGCGCACCATCGCCAGCAGCATTTTGCGAAAGCTCTCGGCTTGAGCTTCTTCGCGATTCTTGAACTGAATCTGATCCAGCTTGCTGACGCCGTCGACGAGCTCGGCGACCACCTGACCGAAAATCGTCGCGATCTCTGCCTTGGCGGTCGGCGTATCCTCGATCACATCGTGCAGAATCGCGGCCACCAGCGTGTCGGCGTCCAGATGCAGATCCGCGAGGATGTCGGCGACGGCGACCGGGTGCGTGATATACGGTTCGCCCGAGACGCGCTTCTGGCCGTGATGCTTGGCGGCCCCGAAGTCATAGGCCTCGCGCACCCGCTCGACTTGCGCGGGAGACAAATAAGCTTCGAGTTTGTCTAAGAGCTGGCTGATCCCCGTGGAGCGTCTTCCACCGGGCAGGAAACCGAGTATGGAAGACGCATAATCCATCGTTGCTCTTGACTAAGGCGGGTCTTAGTCCCCTAACCCAAGCTGCGGGGCGCGGAAATCCGCCGGCATGTCGAGCTCGCTCGCCGGCTGCTGCGCAGGCTCTTCCGGCTCTTCCAACATCTCCAACGTGATATTTCCGGCCGCAATCTCGCGCAGTGCCACCACCGTCGGTTTGTCGTTTTCCCAGTCAACGGTCGCTTCCGCGCCGTTTGCCAAGCGCCGGGCCCGCTTTGCGGCCAGCAGCACCAGGTTGAATAGATTGGGTTCGTTCTGCAGACAGTCTTCGACCGTGATACGCGCCATGGTTAGGGTTCCGTTAAGGGGGTTGAAATCATAGCAGAAATACGCGGCGCTACGCCGGGTTCAATAATCCGGCCGCGAAGCGCGCCAGGCCTGGCCGGACCGCAGCCAGGGCGCCGCCGCGCTCCTCGACGATGGCCTGCAAATCCGCCAAAGCTTGTTCGAAGCGATCGTTGATCACCACATAGTCGAATTCGGTCCAATGCGTCAGATCCTCACCCGCATCCCGCAAGCGGCGTTGGATTACGACCTCGGAATCGCTGCTGCGCGCCCTAAGCCTCTCCTCGAGCGCGCGGCGCGAGGGCGGCAAAATGAAGATGCTGCGTGCCTCCGGCAGCCGCGCGCGCACCTGGCGAGCACCCTGCCAGTCGATTTCCAGCAGCAGTTGCGCTCCCTGCTCCAAGGCGGTCCGCACCGCCCGCACACCGGTGCCATAGAAGTTGTCGAATACCCGCGCATGCTCGAGAAACTCGCGTTGCGCGACCATTTCCTGAAATCGCTCCTGCGTCACGAAGTGGTAGTCGCGTCCCTCGATCTCGTTGGGCCGCGGCTTGCGGGTGGTGAAGGAGACGGAGAACCGCATGCGCGGCTCGCGCTCCATCAGCGCTTTGACCAGGCTGGTCTTACCCGCTCCCGAAGGAGCGGCAATCACATACAGCCGCCCGTCATTGAACGGCGCAGGTTCATTCGGCGGTTCTGCGGCGCTTGGCATCGCACGCTACTCGATGTTCTGCACTTGCTCGCGCATCTGCTCGATCAGCACCTTCATGTCGACCGCCGCGCGGGTCGTTTCGATGTCCTGAGACTTCGACGACAGCGTGTTTGCCTCGCGATTAAGCTCCTGCATCAAGAAATCCAGTCGCCGGCCCGCGGGTTCCTGGCCGTCGAAGGTCTTGCGAACTTCGGCGACATGGCCGCGCAGACGGTGAATCTCCTCGTCCACATCAAGCCGCTGAGCCAGCATCGCCAGCTCCTGCTCCAGGCGTTCGTGATCGACATCGCTGACCAGCTGGGAAATTCGCTCGAGCAATTTCGCCCGCATTCGGGCCCGCACCTCCGGCAGCCGGTCCGCTACCAGCGCCGCGAAATCAATCAGTCCGGCGCAGCGCTGCTCCAGAGCCTGTTGCAGGCGCGCGCCTTCGCTGTCGCGAAAACGCGCGAGTCCCGCGAGAGCCTCGCTCAACAAAGAATGAGCCGCCGTAATCAGCGGCGCGGCATCGCGGCCGGCATCGCGCACCACGCCCGGCCAACGCAGCAGGTCCATCACATCGATGCGCGCCGCCGCGCCGGCTTGTGCGGCGATTTGCTGCGCCCTTTGCGCCAATGAGGCGAGCAGGTCCGCATCGACTTCGAGCGAACCCGCCACCACTGCGGGTCGAAAATGCAGAGAACACTCGACTTTGCCGCGCCGCACGGAACCTGCGATGGTTTGGCGGAACTCCGCCTCGGCGGCGCGGAACTCCTCCGGCAAGCGACAGCCGATTTCGAGATAGCGATGATTGACCGTCTTCAGCTCCCAAGCCAGCAATCCCCACGGATATTGCCGCTCGCCCCGCGCAAAGCCGGTCATGCTACGAATCATAGGGTCTCAAGCGAAAATCGGCCATAATCAGCTTTTTAGTTTATCAGATGCCAAGGAGCCGTCATTGCAGATCGAGACCGCGGATGTGAGCCTGATTGGCCACCGCGAAGAGAATCAAGACCGAGTCGCAGTCGCGGCCGCCGAACAGGCGGTTCTCTTGGTCGTGCTCGATGGCATGGGCGGTCATGCGGAGGGTGCGCGAGCCGCCGAGACGGCGCTGTCGACGCTGCTCGAAGCGTTTTGGCAGACGCCGCATCCTATTTTCGATCCGCTGGGGTTTCTGCATTTGTCGCTGGGCCGGGCACATGAAGAAGTGGTCAAGCTTGGCGTGGGTTTGAGCATCGAGGCGCGTCCGCGCGCGACCTGCGCCGTGTGCTTGGTTCAGGATGCCGCCGCCTACTGGGCGCATGTGGGGGACAGCCGCGTCTACCAGCTGCGGCAGGCCCAGGTGTTGGAACGCACGCGTGACCACAGCCATGTGGAAGTATTGCTGCGCGAGGGCTTGATCACCGAGGCGGAGGTTCACGGCCACCCGATGCGAAACTACGTCGAGTGTTGTCTTGGAGGCGATGCGGTGCTGCCCGAAATGAGCATTTCGACGCGGCGCAGACTCAAGTCGGGCGATGTGTTGCTGCTCTGCACCGACGGCTTGTGGGCAAATATGGCGGACCAGGATTTCGTACGCTTCGCGCAAGCGTCGGGCAAGCCCTTACGCGATACGCTGACCGATCTCGGCACTCGAGCGGTGGCGGCGTCGGCGCCTTATAGCGATAACACCAGCGCGGCCGCGCTGCGCTGGCGCGCGGCATGAGCTCAAGGCCCAGCGGCCGCGCGCCCGATGAGTTGCGCACGGTGAGCTTCGTGCGCGGCTACACGCAGCACGCGGAAGGTTCCGTGTTGGTGGGATTCGGCGCAACTCGCGTTCTTTGCACCGCTAGCATCGAGGACAGCGTGCCGTCATTCCTGCGCGGCGCTTCGCAGGGCTGGGTAACCGCCGAATACGGCATGCTGCCGCGCGCCACCCACACGCGTTCGGCGCGCGAAGCGGCTCGCGGCAAACAAACCGGCCGCACGCAAGAGATACAACGCTTGATCGGCCGCGCGCTGCGTGCGGTCGTGGACCTCAAAGGATTGGGCGAGCGAACCGTGACTATCGACTGCGATGTGCTGCAGGCCGACGGAGGCACCCGAACCGCTGCCATTACCGGCGGGTTCGTGGCCTTGGCCGATGCGATCGACACGTTGCGGAAGAGACGCGCGATAGCCGCCAACCCTCTGCACGGACAGGTGGCCGCGGTCTCGGTGGGAATTTACCGCGGCATCGCGGTCCTGGATATGGACTATGCGGAAGACTCGAATGCGGAAACCGACATGAACGTGGTCATGAACAGCGGTGGCGCGTTTGTCGAGCTTCAGGGCACGGCCGAAGGGCACGCGTTTCGCCGCCATGAGCTCGACCAGTTGCTGGATCTTGCCACGCAAGGCATCGCCCGGTTACATGCGGCACAGCTCAGCGCACGCTCCTCCTAAGGTCCTGGTCATCGCCACCGGTAATCCAGGCAAGCTACGCGAATTTCATTCCTTGCTGGCCGGACTGCCTTTCGTGCTCGCGAGCCAAGCGGAACTTGGAGTGCCTGCAACTCCCGAAACAGGGTCGAGCTTCCTGGCGAACGCGCTGCTGAAGGCGCGCCATGCCGCGGCGGCGACCGGCTGCGCGGCGATTGCGGATGACTCGGGACTGGAGGTCGATGCGCTGGGCGGCGCGCCCGGGATCTATTCGGCGCGATATGCAGGTCCGGGCGCGGACGACGCGGCGAACAACGCGAAGCTGCTGGCAGCGCTCGCACACACACCGCCGGCGGAGCGCGGCGCGCGCTATCGATGTGCGTTGGCCTTCATCGACCGGGCGACCGACACGCAGTTGTGGACCGAGGGCGTATGGGAAGGAACCGTTCTCGATGCGCCGCGCGGCGCGGGTGGATTCGGATACGACGCCTATTTTTGGCTCCCCGAACTTGGCATGACGGCGGCCGAACTTAAGCCCCACGAGAAGAATCGGCGCAGCCATCGCGGCCTTGCGCTGCGCGCGCTGCGAGAGCAGCTGGCGGCGCAATTGTGAATCCGGATCGCCTGCCGCTGTCGCTCTACGTCCACATGCCTTGGTGCGTGCGTAAATGCCCGTATTGTGATTTCAATTCCCATCAGCTGAAGTCCGCACAGCCGGACGGCGCCTACATCGATGCCCTGATTCGCGACGTCGACACTGAATTGCCGTTGATCGCGGACCGCAGGGTAGACACCGTATTCTTCGGCGGCGGCACGCCGAGCCTGTTCCAGCCCGAGGACTTCTCGCGTTTGCTGCAAGCGCTGCGCCGGCGGATCGACATCGCGAGCGGCGCGGAAATCACCTTGGAGGCGAATCCGGGCACCATCGAGCGCGGCCGGTTCGCGGGCTATAGGGACGCGGGGATCAACCGGGTGTCGCTGGGAGCGCAAACCTTTGCGCCGCGCGCCCTCGAGCTGCTGGGCCGAATTCACACGGCAGAGGACACGCATCGCGCGGTGGAGGATCTGCGCGCCGCCGGACTGGACAATTTCAATCTGGATTTGATGTACGCCCTGCCGCAGCAGACGCTCGAAGCAGCGATGGCGGATGTGAGCACCGCTTGCGCGCTGAACCCTGCGCATATTTCCTATTACCAGCTCACGCTCGAGCCGGGAACCGTGTTTCACGCCCGTCCGCCCGTGCTTCCCGACGAGGAGGCCGCCTGGCAAATTCAAATCGAGGGACAGAAGCACTTGGCCGCTGCGGGATACGAGCAATACGAGGTGTCCGCCTATGCGAAGGCGGGCGCGCAATGCCGCCACAATCTCAACTACTGGCGCTTCGGCGATTACCTTGGGGTGGGCGCGGGCGCCCACGGCAAGCTCAGTGTCGCCGTTCCGGAGCGCATATTGCGCACGGCAAAGCCCAAGCAGCCTCGCGATTATCAAGCATGCGCCGGAGAAGCGAGCACTGCGTTCGGCGAGCGCAACTTCATCGCGACGGCCGATTTACCCTTCGAATACATGCTGAATGCGCTGCGCCTCAACGAGGGATTTGCGACCCGCGATTTCCAGCGGCGCACGGGCCTGAGCTTAAGCTCAGTCGAGCCCGCGCTCGTGCGGGCACAGGGCCGCGGATTATTGGAGGTGAGGGTGGACGGTTGGCGCCCGACCGCTCTGGGTAGGCGTTTCCTAAACGATCTGCAGGCCGCTTTTTTGGCCTGAGCTTATGCACACCAGCCGCCGCGCCTCGCACAAAGGGGCACCTACGACGCATAGCGTTTGCATTAGGTCAAATGACAACCGTAATTTATTGAAATATATAATAAAACACTGCTTGTCTATTTTTTGACCAAGTTAACAATTATGCGAATTTCCGCTGTGCGGAATGCTGGTGCGGGGGAGCCATCCACAGATTTATCCACAGTTATTGTGGACAAATTGGCCGGCGATTGTCATTGAGTGGCTTATGTCAAATAACTTGTTCTGGGCGCATGCGTCCTATACCATGCGCGGCCCGCTTATTTTGCCGATCTGCTGAACGGCTATGAGCGCGGATAATCAGGCGTGGCGATCAGCTCCGGCGATCCCTCTTTTTGTGGATACCGTGGGCTCGTCGATTCTGCCGCCAGCGACAACTCGAGGTTCCTATGAAAGCCGGCATCCATCCCGAATACAAAGAAATTTCCGTCACCTGTACCTGCGGGAACAAGTTCCAAACTCGCTCCACCATCGGGCACGATCTACAGGTCGAAGTCTGCTCCAATTGCCATCCGTTCTACACCGGCAAGCAGAAAATCGTGGATACGGGCGGTCGCGTCGACAAATTCCGCAAGAAGTACGCGACGGCGGCACAGAAGGCGGCGGTTACACCGAAGCCCTAAGCCGCCGATTCAAGCTCGCAGAGCTTTAGTCTCGTTGATCCGTGCGCGAAGCTTCCCGCGCCCGCGCGCCCGCGCTTGATTCCGCAGTACCGCCGTGCAAGGCTGGCGGGCCATAACTGAATGAATCCTTATCTCCGCCGGAAAAGCGCATGAGCACGAAATTCGAACTGAAGAACCTCGCCACCGGAAAGACGACTCAGCTGGATGTCATGTCGGGAACTATCGGACCCGACGTAATCGATATTTCGCACTTGACCAGAGACCAGGGAGTGTTCACGTACGACCCCGGGTTCATGGCCACGGCAAGCACCGAAAGCAAGATTACCTACATAGACGGCGATGCCGGGGTGCTTTTGTATCGTGGCTATCCGGTGGAACAGCTCGCGGAGAAATCGAGCTTTCTCGAAGTGGCGAATCTATTGATATACGGCACTTTGCCGACCAAGGCGCAGCTCGATGCGTTCCTCAATTCGATCATGCGCCACACCATGGTCAACGAACACTTGTTGCGCTTTTTCCAGGGCTTTCATCACAACGCGCACCCCATGGCCATGGTCTCGGCCGTGGTCGCTTCGATGGCGGCCTTTTATCATGATTCGACGGACATCCACGATCCGCGGCATCGCGAGATTTTCGCGCACCGAATCATCGCGAAATTACCGACCATCGCGGCCGCGGCCTACAAGCATTCGCTGGGACAACCCTTCGTCTATCCGCGCAACAATCTGCGTTACTGCGCCAACATGCTCAATATGTTCTTCGCGGTTCCCTGCGAGACCTATGCAATCGATCCTGTCGCGGCCGAGGCGTTGGATTTACTGTTTATTCTGCATGCCGACCATGAACAAAACGCCAGCACCTCGACGGTGCGCTTGGCGGGCAGCACGGGAGCGAATCCTTATGCGGCCATCTCCGCCGGCGTTTCCGCGTTGTGGGGCCCGGCGCACGGCGGCGCCAACGAAGCCGTTCTGGACATGCTGGACGGCATTGGTTCGGCGGCAAATATTGATAAATTTCTCGCGCGGGTCAAAGATAAGGATGGCGGTGTGCGGCTGATGGGTTTCGGCCATCGCGTGTACAAGAATTTCGATCCGCGCGCCAAGATCATTCGCGGCATGTGCTACCGCGTATTGGAAAAGCTGGGCAAGAGCAACGACCCATTGCTGGAACTGGCGGTGCGCCTCGAGGAAATCGCGCTCAAGGACGAATACTTCGTGTCGCGCAAGCTTTATCCGAATGTGGATTTTTACTCCGGCATTATCTACAGCGCCCTCGGGATTCCGCCCTCCATGTTCACGGTGATGTTCGCGATCGCGCGCACCGCGGGCTGGGTCGCGCACTGGCAGGAAATGGTTTCCGACCCGCATAAAAAAATAGGCCGCCCGCGGCAGCTCTACACCGGGCCCACACAGCGCGATTACCAGCCGATCGAAAAGCGCTGAAGCGTGCAAGAGCCCGCGCGAGCACAATGGGTTGCGTTGGCTGTGCTGCTCCTTGCTGGGGCCGCGCGCGGGGCGGTGGGCGAGGACAATGCGCTGAACGGCATGACCGCTTCTCAAACCAACCCTTGCGCAACTTCTGCAGGACTGGTCGCCGTCGGCACGGCGCAATGGAACGGTTGGGGCCGGGATCTCGACAATGCGCGTTACCAGCCGGAACCCGCGATCCGCGCGAGCGACGCGCCGCGGCTAGCCTTGAAATGGGCGTTTGGCCCTGGCGGCAGCGCTGGGTTCGGCCAACCGGCGATCGTCGACGGTCTGCTCTTCGTGGCCAGTTCCGCGGGCCGCGTGTATTCGTTGGACTCCCGATCGGGCTGCACTTATTGGACGTACGATGCGGCCGCAAAAATCCGCACCGGCGTTTCGATCGGCGAGCTCGCGCAGCCGCAAAAGGCGCCCCGGCCCAAGAGATCCAAGCGCAAGCTCGCGCATCTCGATGTTCTCAAAGCACCGAGCGCCGCCTTTTTCGGCGATGACAGCGCTACGGTCTATGCGCTGGACGCACAAAAGGGAACGCTGCTGTGGAGGACTCAAATAGACACGCATCCGCTGGCGCGCATCGCCGGGACACCGATCGTGTACCGCGACCGTCTCTACGTGGCGGTGTCTTCCGATGAGCAAAGCAAGATCTCGGACCTGAATTACGGCTGCTGCACGTTTCGCGGCAGCGTCGTCGCGCTGGATATCCTCAACGGTCATGTCCTTTGGAAGACCTACACGGTCACGGAGGAGCCGCGGCCGTCTCGCACGAACAGCGCCGGAGTGCAGCAGTTCGGACCCGCCGGCGCACCCATATCGGCATCTCCTACCATCGACGGCAAGCGCGAAGCATTGTACGTCGGTACCGGCAACTCCTACAGCAGCGACTCATCGCCGATGGCCGACGCGATTGTGGCGCTGGACCTGACTGACGGCAGGGTGCGGTGGGTCAAGCAATTGCCCGTTCAGGACGCCGCTGCCACCGGCGCCTTCGATGGCCCGCCGATTTTTCGAACGTTGGCCACGGGCAAGCAAATCCTTTTGGCCGCACAGGAATCCGGCTTTGTCTACGCCCTCGATCCCGATCGCGCCGGAGAAATTCTATGGCAAACCAAAACGAGCGACGCCGGGGCCGGCGGCGGCGTCCGTTCGGGCGCGGCGGCCGACCACCGCAACCTATACGCCGCAGTCTCGACCTTATTGTCGTCGCCAGAAACCTCGGCCGGCGGCCTAACGGCGCTCGATATTAGAACCGGGGCAAGGCGCTGGCGCACCCCGGCGCCATTGCCCGCCTGCGCCTGGACCGACCACGCTTGCTCGCATGCGCAATCGCAGGCGGTCACCGTGATGCCCGGCATTGCCTTCTTGGGCGCGATGGACGGCCATCTGCGTGCCTACTCGGCCATCGACGGTAAGGTCGTCTGGGACTTCGATACCGCGAAAGACTTCGAGACCGTCAACCACGTCAAAGCGCGCGGCGGATCGCTGGACTACGGCGGTGCGGCTATCGTGAACGGCATCCTTTACGTCAATTCGGGCAATGTCCTGCTCGCTCTCTCAGTCAACGGAAAATAGCATGCTCATTGCGAACGCGACCAATATGACGCGGCCCAGGCACTCATTGCTGGTCGCGCTGCTGCTGTGCGGCGTTTACCTTTCCACCGCATCCGCCGCCGCTGCGGGCGCGCAGCAAGGCGGTCCGGCGGTGCCGTCCATCGAGAATTCGGTGGTGAAAGTATTCTCCACCATGCGCTACCCGGACCCATTCAAGCCCTGGACCAAGCAGGCGCCCGTGGAAGCGACAGCCTCCGGCGTCGTCATCGAGGGCAAGCGCATATTGACCAACGCGCATGTGGTTCTATACGCAAGCCAGGTTCAGATTCAAGCAAGCGCGGCCGGCGATAGGGTCTCCGCCACGGTTGCGGCGGTAGCTCCTGGCATCGATTTGGCGGTATTGCAGCTGGACGACCCGACTTTCTTCGACTCGCATCCGCCGCTGGCGCGCGCCGGTAAGCTGCCGCAGATCAAAGATGCGGTGCTGGCCTACGGATTTCCCACCGGCGGCGAATCGCTGTCCATCACCAAGGGCATCGTGTCGCGAATCGAGTTCGTGGCGTATCACGCTCCGGTCTCGGGCCTGCGCATCCAGATCGACGCCGCGATCAATCCCGGCAACAGCGGTGGCCCCGCCGTCGCGGGCGACAAGATGATCGGTCTCGCCTTCAGCAAGCTCGGCGGGGACACGCAGAACATCGCCTACATCATCCCCAACGAGGAAATCGATTTGTTTCTCAAGGACGTCGCCAGCGGCCACTATGTGGGTAAACCGGCCATGTACGATGACCTGCAGACGCTCGAGAATCCCGCTCTGCGCACGTATTTGAAACTCGACAAGTCCGTCGAAGGCATGATCGTTCATCACCCCGAAAAGAGCGATGCGTCGTACCCGCTGCAGGAATGGGATGTGGTGACGCACATCGGCGATGCCCCGATCGATAATCAAGGAATGATCAAGCTCGACCAGGACTTACGCGTGAGTTTCCGCTACCTCATTCAACGGCTCGCCAAGAATGGCCGCGTGCCGTTGACCATCGTCCGCGGCGGCAAAGTGCTGCAGATCGAGCTGCCCGTTTCGGCCGAGCACCCGATGCTTATCGCCGATTTGCATGGGGAATACCCTTCGTACTTCATTTACGGACCCTTGGTGTTCTCAAGGGCGACTCTGCAAATGTTGGCGGGCTTCCAAGGCAACATTGCCAAGGCGCGAGGTGTTGGTTATATAAAAAGCCCATTGGTGACCCGTTTCCTGGATCCTCCGGATGCCGATCTGCAAGATCTCGCCGTCGTCTCCTCGCCGTTCTTCCCCAACAAGCTCGCCAACGGCTACTCCAATCCCGTGGGATCGGTGGTGTCCTCGATCAACGGCACGCATGTGCGCAGCCTCGCGCACCTTGTCGCGCTCCTGCGCGACCTCAAGGACCCTTTCGTGAGCATCGAATTCGATCAAAAAGGCGGCGAAGCCCTGGTCTTTTCCCGCCCGGAGATGCTGGCTGCCACCGACGATATTTTGACCGACAACGGCGTGCGCTCGCAGGGCTCGCCCGACATGATGGCGGTTTGGCAGGGCAAGACGGTCAAGTAGCGGCGAAATTCAATTCGGGCCGATTAACTCGGACACTTCGCGGCTATCCGCGCGCTTCATCGGGCGACCGTCCACGGGCGAATACGGCGACTGGCGGATTCCGTCGATGGGGAAAACGGTCGCATCGACCGTGCGGCCGTTGGCTTCGAAGCGCAGGGCCGGATAATTGACGCTGCGTTCCGCGTCCATCTTGACGCGGCGCTCGTAGAATTCATGGGGCACGCCGATCTCCATGAGACGCAGCGCTACCGACTCCGAGCGGTCCGCGAACAGATGCAGATTGATGTCGCTGTAATTGGTCGCGGTCCCCTTGAGTACGGAGCCCACCAAGCGCGGTTGGAATTCGCCCAGCAAGAGCATGGTGTCGAGTGCTATGCGGCGTTGCTCTTTGAGGCTGTGATCGTGCGAGTCGCGCCCGAATAGCCGCTGGCGTTCGCGCAGCGCGGCTTCAATTTCGATGTTCTTCGGCAGCACGGCGACGTCGTTGACGCCAAGGCGATCGGCCGCTTTGCGCTTCGCCTGCAAAAAGTCCTCGATGCCGTGCTCGGCCATGATCCGCGCCGCCTCCAGCGCCAATGCGCGGCGCAAATCCTCGGCACGCTGGGAATGCTTCTTCGCCATAGTCAGGAGCCTAGAATAGCGGCTTGTCGCCGTCGTTCATGGGATTGGCGTTATTCGACCCGTCGTAAACTTCAGCCTTGGGCAGCGTACCTTCGATAAATTTCTCCATGATGCCGTTGGGGTCGTCTGCGCTCGCCAGCAAACCCGTGTCCGGGGCAATGCGCACCGTGACGATGCCGTCCGGCATCGGGAACATATGCTTTGGAGCGCCGGCAAGGGCCTCGTGCATGAAATATACCCAAGTCGGGAGCGCCACATGAGCGCCTTCCTCGCCGGCGCCCAGCGAGCGATCCTGGTCGAAACCGGTCCAGACAGTGGTCACGAGATCGCCGTTGAAGCCTGAAAACCAGGCATCGTGTTGATCCGTGGTGGTGCCGGTCTTGCCTGCGATGTCGTCGCGATTGAGCACGCGGGCACCCATTCCGGTGCCGTGGCGAATGACATCCTGCATCATGTCCGCCAACAAATAGGCCACTTGCGGCCTGATGATCTGCGGCGCGAGATCTTTCGCCGGAATCACGGATTTGCCGTCATGCGCAGCCTGGTCGAGTTGTGCCGAACGAGCGCCCGCGACGTTCTTAGCATCGCCGCCCGGCGCCCCTGCGGCGGCCGGGTCGGTGGCGCGGCCGCACTCGAAGCAGGCCAGCGCCGGTTCGGCCTGAAACACGGTCTTGCCGCTCGAATCTTCGATCCGGTCTATGTAGTAGGGCGTGACGCGAAAGCCGCCGTTCGCGAACGTGGCGTAGCCGATGGCAACTTGCAACGGGCTCAATTCGGCAGTGCCCAGAGCCAATGTCAGATCGTCGGGTAGCTGCGATTTATCGAACCCAAAGCGAGTCACATAATTCCGCGCGTATTCGGCGCCGATGTCGCGCATCAGGCGCACCGATACCAAGTTCAGGGAATGCGCCAGCGCCTCGCGCAAGCGGACAGGGCCGAAGAACCGGTTGTCATTTTCCTTCGGCCGCCACGATAGATCCGCGTCGGTTTCGTCGACCACGATGGGGGCGTCCATGACCACGCTTGCCGGCGTGTATCCCTTGTCGAATGCGGCCGAGTATATGAACGGCTTGAAGCCAGAGCCGGGTTGACGCCTGGCCTGAGTCACACGATTGAACTTGCTTTGGAAGAAATCGAAGCCGCCGATCAGGGCCGCCACCGCGCCGTCCTTCGGGTCCACCGACACCAGAGCGCTCTGCGCTTCCGGGACCTGCACAAACAGCAGCGAGTCGGCCGTGGTCCCCACCGTGTAGATCACGTCGCCGCGACTCAGGATTTCAGATGCTTGGGAGGGTGCGCGATCGACCTTCTCGTCGGGTAATTCACGCCTTGCCCAGGACAGCTTTTCCCAGGGCAGGTTCACCTCGCCCAAATCCTTGACGTAGATCTTGGCGCTTTTCGCCTCGACCTCTTGCACGATGGCGGGTTTTAAGCCGCCGATGATCGGGAATTCGTCGAGCGCGGCGGCGAAGTCCGCCGCCGTGGTGATTTTCGACATATCGAGCTTCGCCGTCGCGCCTCGCCAGCCGTGGCGGCGATCGTATTTCAACAACCCCGTCCTCAAGGCCACGGTGGCGTCTGCCTGCAGGCGCGAATCGATGGTCGTGAAGACCTTGTAGCCGGCCGTGTACACGACGTCGCCGTACTTGGCCTGCATCGCGTTGCGCACCATTTCGGCGACGTAAGGGGCATCCACCTCGATCATGGGTCCGTGCAGCCGCGACTCCATCGGGCTATCCTTCGCCTCGTCGTATTCGGCTTGCGTGATGTAGTGCAGATCCAGCATTCGTCCCAAGACATGGGCACGCCGGGTCTTCGCCGCCTCGGCACTGGCAACCGGGTTGACCACCGACGGTGCCGTCGGAATCCCCGCCAGCGTCGCCATTTCGGCGATGCTCAGTTGGTCCAGGCTCTTGCCGAAATAAACCTCCGCCGCCGCGCCCACGCCATAGGCGCGTTGACCCAGGAATATCTTGTTGACGTATAGCGAGAAAATCTCTTCTTTGGTGAATTCGGTCTCCATTAGCAACGAGATGTAGATCTCGCTCATCTTGCGCTTCATGTCGCGCCGCGGCGTCAGAAACATATCGCGCGCCACTTGCATGGTGATGGTGCTGGCCCCTTGGCGGATGCCGCCGGCCCGCGCATTGGCCAATGCGGCGCGCAAAATGCCCTGCCAATCCACTCCGTGATGGCTGAAAAAGCGGTCATCCTCGGTCGCCAAAAACGCCTGAATCAGCTTTTTGGGGATCTGGTCGTAGCGCACCGGTATGCGGCGCTGCTCGCCGATTGCGGCCATCAATTTGCCGTCCCGGGTGTAGACGCGCAAAGGCACCTGCAGCTGCACGTCTCGAAGCGTGTCCACCTCAGGCAGTGCCGGCTTCAAATAGACATAAGCGCACACATTGGCGAAGACAAGCAGCGCGATTGCACCAACAAAGGCGATACAAATGCGCGATATGAGAACTAGGTAACGTTTGGACACTTAAAACCGCTCTAACTTATTGCACCGGCGGAAGTGGGCATGCATATTACCGCCGGTTACATGGGCATACTCATCGAAAGATGAGGACGCAAAGCCACCGGTCTAAGGGGTTCAAAGCCTAGGACAGCGGGGTTGCCAGACCAAGCTTAACCAATCTCGCCTAATTAGAGCATAGGCGAAGAGGTCTGAATGGATGAACGCCTTCCTCGATATCGCTACGAAACCTTCGTACGTCTCACTTTGCCGGCCGCGCACCTATCCGGCGGTGATTACCGTGAGTAGCTTCACGTTCTATTTAACAGTTTCTTGCTAAGTTTGCTCGCCCTAAGCTAATCTCGAGCACCAGTTTCGGCCCCCAAGGTACTGAGCGAAAAAGGAAAAATCTGTGTGGTCGTTTGCCAAAAGATATCGTCCGCTCTTGGGACTTGACATAACCACCTCGTCGGTGAAGCTAATAGAGCTGACCATGTCGGGGGGGCAGTATCGCGTTGAGTCGTATGCGGCGGAGCCGACGCCGCACAACGCGATCAATGAAAAGGCAATCGTGGACGCGGAAGCGGTCGGTGAGGCGATTCGGCGCGCAGTGAAGCGCTCCGGCGCGAAAAGCCGTCTCGCTGCAATCGCCATCAGCGGCGACGCTGCGATCACGAAGGTCATTCAAATGCCTAAAAATCTAGGCGAAAACGAATTGGAAGGCCAGGTCGAGATGCAGGCGGACCAATACATTCCGTTTCCGATGGAAGAGGTCAGTTACGACTATCAAGTCGTGGGTCCCTCCGAGAAGGATCCGGAAATGCTGGACGTGCTGTTGGTTGCGACCCGCACCGAGAACGTCGAGCAGCGGCAAGCGGCCGTCCAAGCCTCGGGCCTTACCGCGCATATCGTCGACGTGGAGGCATTTGCACTCGAAAACGCCTGCGCTTTGATGCGCCACCAAATGCCGGACGGGGGCCTCGATCGGACGGTTGCGGTGGTGGATTTTGGCGCCAGCAGCACCACTTTCAGCGTGCTGCGCGACATGAAAGTGATATATACGCGCGATTTCGCGTTCGGCGGGCAGCAGCTCACCGAAGAAATCATGCGCACCTACGGATTGAGCATGGAAGAGGCGGGCCGCGCCAAGAAGGAAGGCGGCCTGCCGAGCAACTACCAGCCCGAGGTGCTCGATCCGTTCATCGATGACATGACGCAGCAGGTCAGTCGTTCGCTGCAGTTTTACCTGGCTTCCGGCAGCGGCCGCTCGCAGCCCGATCAGATATTGATTTGCGGCGGTTGCGCCAACATATCCGGCGTCGCGGAAGTCATTTCGAGCCGCGTAGGCGTGCCCGCCGATCGGGGCGATCCCCTCGGCAACATGAAGGTATCGTCGAAAGCGAAAGCACAAGCAGTGGCGCGAGACGCCACTGCGCTATTAACAGCCTGCGGCCTCGCGCTGCGCAGCTTCGATTAAAGAGCAGCCATGCCGCGTATCAACTTACTCCCCTGGCGCGAACAAGAACGCAAAATCCGGCGTCGCGAGTTTCTCGTGGCCTCAGGCGGGGCGGTATTTGCCGCAGTGATATTCGCCCTGGCCGGCAAACTGGTGTATTCGGGTTGGACCGATTCGCAGATCGCGAAGAACAACCTCTTGAAAAAAGAGATCGTCAAGCTCGATGCACAGATCGCCGACATTCAGGATCTGGAGAATCGCAAGCAACGACTGGTCGCGCGCATGGAAATCATCGAGAAGCTGCAGAGCAGCCGGCCCAAAGTCGTGCATTTATTCGATGAGCTCGTGAAGACCGTGCCCGACGGTATTTACCTCACGCAGATCAAGCAAACCGGCAACAAACTCGAGCTTCACGGCATCGCGCAGTCGAGTACCCGCGTGTCGACGTTCATGCGCAATATCGATGCATCGGTATGGATGGACAACCCGGTGCTGCAAGTCGTCGAAGCAGCCAAGGATTCGCCCACCGGGGGCTCAAGCTTTACGCTCTTTACCGATACGGTGGGCGTGGACATCGACAACAACGGCGAAACCACGGTCAAGAAGGTTGCGGCGAAATGAAATTTTTCGATCAACTCAAGACTCTCGATCCGCGCGATCCCGGCCGCTGGCCGGTGGCGGTCCGCGGATTCTTCGTCGCGCTCATTTTCGCGGTATGCGCGGGCTTTGCGTGGTACATGCTGGTCTGGAACGAGGACCGGCCGGTATTGCAGAAGGCCGAAGCGGACGAGCAGGATCTGCGCTCGCAATTCGAGAACAAGCAGCAACGCGCGGCCAACCTTGAGGCCTACAAAGGCCAGCTCTCTGAAATGGAACGAAGTTTCGGCACCATGTTGCGGCAATTGCCCGGCAAGACCGAAGTGCCGAATTTGCTGGTCGATATCTCTCAGACCGGCCTGGCAGCCGGACTTCAGGAGAAGCTGTTCCAGCCCGGCAGCGAGAAAGGCAACGGCTTTTACGCCGAATTGCCCATCAAAATCAAACTCGTCGGCAGCTATCATGAGTTCGGCGCGTTCGTCAGCGGAATCGCCGCGCTGCCGCGAATCGTCACGCTGCACGACATCCAGATTGCGCCCACCGCCGGCGACAAAGGCTATGACAATTTGACCATGGATGTGACCGCCAAGACCTATCGCTACATCGAAGACGAAGGCGCAGCGCATCCGGCCAAGAAAAAGACCGGAGGCGCCACATGAGCCGCACACCGCGAGTTGCTCTGATTTGCGCGGTGCTCGCCGGCCTGGTCGCGGCGGGGTGCTCCGGCGGCCAATCCGATCTGCAGAAATGGATATCCGACACCAAGAAAAAGCCGGGTGGAAGGATCCAGCCGCTGCCCGAAGTGAAGCCTTATGAAACCTATGTATACGGCGACGCCACTATGCGCTCGCCCTTTCAGCCGGCGAGCCCGAACTCAAGCCAAGCTTCCTTGAGGCCGAGCACCAGGCGTAACCGCGAGTTTCTCGAGGGCTTTTCGCTCGACACCCTCAAGATGGTCGGCACATTTAAAGTCGGCAGCAGCTTTTACGGACTCGTGCAATCCAAAGACGGCTTGGTGCACAAGGTGCAGCCGGGCAATTATCTCGGGCAGAACGACGGCAAGGTTACCGAAATTACCGGCAGCAAAATTAGTCTCGTCGAAATCATTCCGGATGGTCTCGGCAGCTATATCGAGCGACCGGCCTCGTTGGCATTAACCGACTGAGGCCACAGGGAGTATAAGAGTATGAGTAGAATTCAGATACGAACGGCAATGATCGCAGCGATGGCGCTCTTCGCATTTGCGGGGGCCGCCTTCCAGGCTAGCGCCGCGGACTCGGTTCAGCTCCAGTCGATCGACGTTCAAACCCTGTCGGGCCAACAAGTGCAGCTGAAGCTGCACCTGAGCGGGCCTGCGCCCGAACCGCAGGCGTTCACGATCGACAAGCCGGCGCGCATCGCCTTTGACTTGCCGAATACCACGCTCGCACTGGCCTCGCGGCGCATTGACGTGCGCTCGGGAGGCGTCGATTCCGTGCTTGCGGCCGAAGCCAATGGACGTACGCGCTTGGTCGTCAATGTGGACGCGTTGCTGCCGTACACCACCAAAGTCGACGGAAATACTATTCTGGTTACGCTCGGCGCCCAGGCTGGGGATGCCGCGAAACAGACGGCTATGGCGCGCGCGGGTTCCGGACAAGCCCCGGCCGCGGCCGAGCGCGCGATTCGCACCATCGATTTCCGGCGCGGCGCCGACGGTACCGGGCGCGTGATCGTGCAGCTCACGGATCCGCGCACTCCCGTCAATATACGCCAGGAAGGCAACCAAATCGTGGTCGACTTTGTCGGCACGCTGATGCCGAAAAATCTCATGCGCCGCTACGACGTGATGGACTTTGCGACCCCTGTGCAAACCGTCGATGCGGTCCGGGTGGAAGGCAGTTCGCGCCTGGTGATCACCGCTCAGGGTGATTTTGAGCAACTGGCCTACCAATCGGACAACGAGTACACGGTCGAGATCAAGCCGTCGACTAAGCACGCCGCGGCCGATGACAAGAAGGAATACACCGGCGAGCGCCTGACCTTGAATTTCCAGGACATCGACGTGCGCTCCGTATTGCAGCTGCTCGCCGACACCAGCGGCCAAAACATCGTCGTCAGCGATTCGGTCACCGGAAACTTGACGCTGCGCTTGCAAAACGTGCCCTGGGACCAGGCGCTGGACATCGTGCTGCGCACTAAGGGTCTCGACAAGCGCCGTCAGGACAACGTGATCATCATCGGCCCGACTCAAGAACTTGCGTCGCGCGAGAAAGCCGAGCTCGCTGCCCACAAGGAGGTGCAAGAGCTCTCGCCCGTGCGCACCGAATTCATGCAAGTGAATTATGCGAAGGTGTCGGATCTTGCGAAGCTGATCAAATCGACCAATGCCAAGGATTCCATGCTGTCGCCGCGCGGCAGCCTTTCCGTCGATGACCGCACCAACACCTTGTTGGTGCAAGACACGGCGGAGAAATTGGCCGATATCCGGCGCTTGGTTCAAACCTTGGACGTACCCGTCAAGCAAGTATTGATCGAAGCGCGCATCGTCATCGTGAGCGATACATTTGAGCGCGATTTGGGCGCCCAACTCGGGCTTGGCACCGCCAATAGCAATGGCAACAACGGTCTCGTGTCCATAGCGGGCAGTGCGGCCGGCTCGGATGCCATAGCCAGCGCCGCCGCCACCCCTACTGCCGGCACGTCGCTGCTCACGGCCGCGCCTCTTGCCAATCGATACCTGGTCAATCTACCCGCTGCGAATGTGAACGGCAGCATCGGCATTTCTCTGTTATCGGGGAGCCACCTCATCGATCTGGCGCTGTCGGCGGCGCAAAACGAGGGCAAGAGCGAAACAATCTCGGCGCCGCGCGTCATCACGGCGAACCAGAAGCAGGCGACCATCATGCAGGGTGTCGAGATTCCGTACCAGGAATCGGCGTCCAGCGGCGCCACGACCACTCAATTCAAGAACGCCGTGCTGTCGCTCAAAGTGACGCCCTTGATCACCCCCGATAACCGCGTGATCCTGGATCTCGATGTCAGCGACGATTCGGTCGGCCAGCAGGTCACCAGCGCCACCGGCGGTTCCGTGCCGTCGATCGACACGCGCGAAATCATCACCCAGGTACTGGTCAGCGACGGCCAAACCGTGGTTCTCGGCGGCATTCTGGATACCACCAAATCATATTCCGCCAATAAGGTGCCTTTCCTGGCCGACATTCCGATTTTGGGCTACTTGTTCAAGACCACGACGAATATCAATAACAAGACCGAACTGTTGATTTTCATCACGCCGAAGATCCTGCGTGAGGGTTCGAATTTGTATTGATTTGCCCCCGGCAGGGGAGGCCGCCATCTCGACCTCCCCTGCACCCTTCATGGACATCGTCCGCCGCCAGGCTCAATGGTCGACTATGATCGTCGGCCAATGCTCTCCAAGCGCAACATCTTTCTAATCGGACCCATGGGGTCCGGCAAGACGGCCGTCGGACGGCATCTCGCGCGATTGTTTCGCTTCACTTTCCACGACAGCGATGCGGATATCGAATCCAAAACCGGCGTCGATATCCAGTTCATATTCGAGAAGGAAGGCGAGACGGGGTTTAGGCTGCGCGAAAAGGAGTCTATCGAGCGCCTGACGCGCCTCGAGTCGATAGTACTGGCGACCGGCGGCGGAGCCGTGATCGACGCGGACAATAGGCGAGTGCTTGGCGAACGCGGAGCCGTGATCTACCTGAAAACGTCCATCGACCAGCAACTCGAACGCACCCGGCACGCGCGCCATAGGCCGTTGCTGAACCACACGGATCCGGAACAGAAGCTCAACGAGCTCATGCTGTGGCGAGCGGCGCTCTACGCCGAAATCGCTGATTACACGGTATCCACGGACGGCCGCCGGGTTCAGTTGGTGGCGGAGGAGATTTACCGCGAGCTTCGCCGGGCGCAGGGGCCCTAAGCTTCGTATAATCGTTGCCGTGCAAACGCTTCAGGTAGATGTCGGGCATACGCGTTATCCCATAACGATCGGCTCAGGTCTGTTGAGCAACCGCGAACTGCTGGAGAGCCAAGTAGCCGCCGATGACTGCCTGATCGTGACCAACACTACGGTGGCGCATCTATACCTGCCGAATTTGCGCGCAAGCCTCGCCAAGCGCCGGGTCGCCGAGTGCATCCTGCCGGACGGCGAGCAGCACAAGACGTTGCAAACGGCCGGATGGGTGTTCGATGCTCTGGTAGCCAACAAGTTGAATCGGGACGCAACGGTGCTGGCGCTCGGCGGCGGCGTGATCGGGGACATCGCCGGTTTTGCTTCGGCCTGCTACCAGCGCGGAATCGGCTATGTTCAGGTTCCCACGACGCTGCTCGCCCAGGTGGACTCCTCCGTCGGCGGCAAAACCGGAGTGAACCACCCGGCCGGCAAGAATCTGATCGGCGCCTTCTACCAGCCGCTCGCGGTGATCTGCGATACGGATACGTTGGCGACCTTGCCGGATCGGGTGCTGCGGGCCGGCCTCGCCGAAGTGATCAAGTACGGCTGCGTATGGGACCCGCTGCTTTTCGATTGGTTGGACCGCAACATGGCGAAGTTATTGGCGCGAGATGCGGATGCGCTCACCTATGCAATCGCGCGATCCTGCGAAATAAAGGCGACCGTGGTCGCCCAAGACGAACGCGAGCATAACTTGCGCGCCATATTGAATTTCGGCCACACGTTCGGCCATGCTATCGAAGCGGCTACCGCTTATGACACATATTTACACGGCGAAGCGGTCGCCTTAGGGATGTTGATCGCCGCGGATCTGTCCCATCGGTTGGGATTGACGAAAGCGCCCGTCAAAGAGCGGCTGCGGGATATTCTGAGGCAGGCCGGACTGCCGACGACACCGCCGCGAATCGGCGCGGAGCGCGCCTTGGAACTGATGCGAATGGACAAGAAAGTTCTTGCCGGCGCGCTGCGATTGGTTTTGCTCGAAAAGATCGGCAGGGTCATCGTGACGTCCGAGTATCCGCAGACCACGCTCGATGCCACATTGACAGAGTATTTTTCATGACCAGTCTCGCGCCCTACGCTGCCCACGACGACCAATCGCGCGGCAGGCGGTTTCCAGAACCGAAGCCGGCCTATCGTTCCGAATACCAGCGCGATCGCGACCGCATCGTTCATTCCACGGCCTTTCGCAGACTGGTATACAAAACGCAGGTGTTCGTCAATCATGAGGGCGACCTTTACAGGACTCGGCTGACCCATTCGCTCGAAGTGGCGCAGATCGCGCGCACCATCGCGCGCGCCCTTAACCTCAACGAGGTGTTGTCCGAAGCCATATGTCTCGCCCACGATCTTGGGCATACGCCGTTTGGGCACGCCGGGCAAGACGCCCTTAATGAATGCATGAGGGATTTCGGCGGCTTCGAGCACAATCTGCAATCGCTGCGGGTGGTCGACACGCTCGAGGAACGCTACGCGGACTTTGACGGCCTGAATTTGAGTTTCGAGTGCCGCGAGGGAATTCTCAAGCACTGCTCGCATAACAACGCGCTTCAACTCGGCGAATTGGGCGAGCGATTCATCAACCGGCGGCAGCCCGGATTGGAGGCGCAGCTGGCCAACTTCGCCGATGAGATTGCCTATAACAACCATGATGTGGAGGACGGAATTCGGGCAGGTCTCATCAGCGCGGAGCAATTGCTGGAGGTGCCGCTATTCCTTGAATATCACGCGCAGGTGCTCGCCAAGTATCCGGCGCTCGCGGGCCGCCGCCTGGTCTATGAGATCGTGCGGCGCATGATCAACCGCCTCGTCACGGACTTGATCGACTCCTCGGCGGCGCGCCTCGGCGCATCGGGTGTGATGTCGATAGCCGAGGTAAGAGCCCATCCGGGGCCTTTGATCGGCTTCGGCGACTCCACGCGCGAACTTAACCTTGCGCTGAAGACATTTCTGCGCGAATACCTATACAAGCATTACAAGGTGCGCCGCATGACTTCCAAGGCGCGGCGCGTCGTGCGCGAGTTGTTCGATGCGTTTATCGACGATCCCGGCTTGATGCCCGACGAGCATCGAGCGGCCTGCACTCGAATGGAATTGCTGCAGGGCCCGGCCGGCCGAGCTCGCTCGGCCGCCGATTACATCGCCGGCATGACGGATCGCTACGCGATCTTGGAACATCGCCGGCTGTTCGATCCAAGCGAAAGAACTTGAGCACTGCGCTGAAGAACGATTTGCTGCTGCGCGCCTTGCTAAGGGAGCCGACGCCGCGGCGACCCATATGGTTGATGCGTCAGGCGGGACGCTATCTGCCGGAGTATCGAGCGTCGCGCGCGCGTGCCGGTGATTTCCTGGCCATGTGCACCAATCCGGAAATAGCCTGTGAGATCACTTTGCAACCCGTCGATCGATTTCCGCTCGACGCCGCGATCCTGTTTTCGGATATCCTGACGATTCCGCACGCGATGAATTTGGGCCTGGAATTTGAAGCCGGCGAGGGCCCAAGATTCGAGCGTCCGGTACGCACTGCGGGCGACATAGGCAAGCTCGGCGTCCCCGATCCAGGGCATGAGCTAAGGTACGTCATCGACGCCGTGGCCCTGGCTCGCCGTGAACTGGCGGGCCGGGTCCCGTTGATCGGCTTCGCGGGCAGCCCGTGGACGGTTGCCACCTATATGGTGGAAGGCGGGGGCAGCAAGGCGTTCGGCCATATCAAGCGCATGATGTACGAATCGCCGCAAAATCTGCATCGCCTGCTCGAACTGCTCGCCAAGGCGACCATCCTGTATCTCAACGCGCAAATTGCCGCGGGCGCGCAAGCCGTCATGCTGTTCGACACCTGGGGCGGCATCCTGACTCCCTCGCAATATGAGGAATTCTCGCTGCGCTACATGGCGCAGATCGTGGACGCGTTGACCCGCAACGCGGAAGGCCGGCGCGTGCCGAATATAGTGTTTACCAAGGGTGGAGGCGCCTGGCTGGCGAAAATCGCGGCGATCGGTTGCGACGCCGTCGGCGTCGATTGGACCACGGATCTTGCCGCCGCAAGGCTAAGCGTCGGCGGACGCGTGGCCCTGCAAGGCAATCTTGATCCATCGGCGTTGTTCGCATCGCCTAGTACGCTGCGGGCCGAGGCATTGCGCGTTCTCGATGGTTACGGCCCGGGGCCCGGGCATGTATTTAACTTGGGCCACGGGATCACGCCCGACGTCGATCCGGAGCGCGTGGCCGCGCTGGTGGAGGCCGTGCGGGCCTACGTTCCGGGCTGAGCGCGAAACTCGTCGCGAAGCGCGCGCCGCAAGATCTTACCGACATTGGTCTTCGGCAATTCGGATCGGAAATAAACATGCTTCGGCACTTTGTAACCCGTCAGTGCTGCGCGGCAGTGCGCGATCAAGGCCTCCGCAGTGAGATTCGGGTCTTTTTTGACGACGAATAGCGCCACGACTTCTCCCGAGTTCTCGTCGGCCTGCGCAACCGCGGCAACCTCCAGCACGCCTGGGTGTTCGGCGGCGACGCTTTCGACTTCATTGGGATAGACATTAAAGCCCGATACCAGAATCATGTCCTTCTTTCGATCCTCGATGTAAACAAACCCACGGGAGTCCATGCGGCCAACGTCGCCCGTGCGCAGCCAATCCCCGAACATGACCTTTTCCGTTTCATCCGGCCGATTCCAATAGCCGCGCATGACTTGCGGGCCAAACACGCAAATCTCTCCTACCTCGTTCACGGCCAACTCATTGCCCGCGTCGTTGCGAATCGAGACATCAGTGGACGAGATGGGTAATCCGATCGAGCCGTTGAAATCCAAGCCGATGGGATTGATGCAGGCGGCCGGCGAAGTTTCGGTCAATCCCCAGGCCTGGGTGAGAATATTACCTGTCACCTTTTTCCACCGCGCCGCCACCACCCCCTGCACGGCCATGCCGCCCCCCAAGCTGACGCGCAGCGCACTGAAATCAACCGACTCGAATCCCGGAGTGTGCAGCAGCGCGTTGAACAGAGTGTTCACTCCGCTGATAAACTGGAACTTGAACTTCTTTAGTTCTGCGACAAATGCGGGAAAGTCCCGCGGATTGGTGATCAGGATATTGCGCGCACCCAGGCGCATGAACAGCAGACCGTTGGCGGTCAGCGAAAAGATGTGATACAGCGGCAGCGCGGTGATGACGACGCCGATCCTCTGTGTTTGCAACGACGGCTTGATCCAAGCGCTGGATTGCAGGACATTGGCCACCATGTTGCGGTGCGTGAGAACCGCGGCTTTTGCGACGCCCGTGGTGCCGCCGGTATATTGCAGGAAGGCAATGTCCTGCGGGCCCACCGCGACCGGTTCGAGCTTGAGCCCAAGTCCCATGGACAGCGCGCCTTTGAAGCGCAGCGCGCCCGGAATATTCCAGGCGGGGACTTGCTTGCGCACGTGCCTTAATACGAAATTCACGATAAATCCCCGCATCAGCCCCAGCAAATCGCCGACGCTGGTCACCAATACCTGTTTAAGTTCACTGCGAGGCAGCACTTCTTGCAGCACATGCGTGAAATTCTCGAGGATGACGATGGCTTTGGCGCCTGAATCCTTGAGTTGATGCTCAAGCTCGCGCGCCGTGTACAGCGGGTTGGTGTTGACGATCACCATTCCGGCGCGCAACGCGCCGAACAGCGCGACCGGGTACTGCAGGATATTGGGCATCATGAGCGCCACTCGATCGCCCGGAACAAGGCCGCCCATGTGCTGCAGCCACGCGCCGAAGGCGCGGCTCAGCTCGTCGAGCTGGGCAAAGCTCAAGGTGGCGCCCATGTTGGTGAAGGCCGGCAACGCGCGATGTTTCGCGCAGGCCTCTTCGAACATCTCTTTCAGCGAGGCATATTCGTCGGGGTCGATGTCCGCCGGTACGCCGGCGGGATACTGTTGCAGCCAAATACGATCCACGCGGGATGACTCCTCGTTCTTGTTCCGCGTGTATAGCATCGGTTCACGATGCCAGCAACGTTATCGAATGCGGTGACCGTCGTCTTTATCTGTAAAGTAGTGCTCCGCTGCGCCGCTGTGGACCGGATCAACTCAATTGATGGAGCCGAATTATGAAAACTTGGCGACTATTCTGCCTCGGCGCCTGTGCCGCGCTGTCCGGTTGCGTCGTTGGCTATGGGCACTGCCTGTGGCTACAACCCGTTAAGAGCGAATTGACGGGGCGGGTGCACTTTCGCGACTATCCGGCCGCCGATGGCGTGGATAACGTGCCGGTACTGGTATTGGATCGCACCGCGTATGTATACGTGCCGACCTTGAGTCACTTATGTCTGTCTGCGGACGAAGTGCAACTTGTCGGCGTGTCCGAGTTTCCGCGAAACATCGGCGAGAACTCTCGCGTCAGCGTCGTCGGTTCGCTATTTCAAGCAGCTTCGGCTCGTCAGCACACGCCCTTCCTGATGAATGTCGTTACAATTTCTTCATTATCGCCGGCCGCCGCACGCTGAACCCCGGAGCGGCCTATCCTAAGAGCCGAGGCGTTGGATTGAACGCTAATCCGTTTACAATCCGCGCGGGGATTGAGCATAAACCAAGGAGAACACATTTATGAAGCGTGGAAATCTGATCAGTTTGGCGGCCGCTCCGCTGCTGATGTTGGCGATGTCGCTGCCCAGCTATGCCGACACCACGGCTGCGCCGCCGGCAACTTGCAAGGACGGCACCACCTCCACTGTCACCGGTCATGGCGCGTGCAGCGGTCACGGCGGCGTTCAGAAGACGGCGAAAGCAGCGGCTCCCGCGGCGGCGGCAACTGCCGCAGCGCCTGCCCCTGCGAAGTCGACAACGGCAGCTGCCGGCAACACCGATCCGACCGGTGCAACGGCTAAATGCAAAGATGGTACTTATTCGAAGTCAAAGAGCCACTCGGGGGCGTGTTCGAAGCATGGCGGCGTTGCGGACTGGATTCCGGCCGCAAAATAGCGTGCAAGTGCGGGCGGCGGTCCCTTAGAAGACCGCCGCCCGTTTATTTGCGCAAGATGGGCCTCAGTGTCGGCCAAACGTTGTCGAGCAGTTTGGGCTGTCCGAGTTCGTTGGGGTGAAATCCGTCGGCCTGCATGAGCCGCGGGTTCATAGCAATGTCATTCAACACGAAAGGTATCAGCGGTAGCTTCTTATCGCGCGCCACCTCGCTGAACGCCAAGCGAAATTGTTCCGTGAATTCCGGACCGTAATTAGGCGGTATCCGCATGCCCAGCAGCACGACACGCGCCCCGGCTGCCGTGGAAAGTTCAACCATCCGGGCCAAGTTATCGCGCATCTGGCCGACGGGCAGCGCGCGCAGACCGTCATTGCCGCCGAGTTCGAGGATCACGATTCGAGGACGATGCAGCTGCAGCGCTCGCGGCAAGCGCGCCAGTCCGCCGGCGGTCGTTTCGCCGCTAACGCTGGCATTGACGACCTGGTAACCGTACCCTTCAATCTTGAGCTTTGTCTGCAGCAACGCCACCCAACCTTGCGCCGCCGCGTGATCTATCCCGTAACCGGCACTGATGCTGTCGCCGAACACGAGAATCACGGGTGTTGCGGCTCCGGCCGAGACAGACGCAGCGATGAGTATCAGTAGGACCATAAACCGTTTCACAGCCGCTCCCGATGCAAGATCAAGTTGTTCTCGAAGCCAGAAATGTATCCAAGACAGTGACAAGCCCCGAGGGGCCGCTCACCATTCTCGCCGATGTCAGCCTCAGCGTGCTAACCGGCGAGACATTGGCGATCGTCGGCGCCTCCGGCGCCGGCAAATCCACCCTGTTGGCGTTGCTCGCAGGTCTTGATTCGCCCAGCACCGGCCGGGTGCTGATCGCCGGCGTCGATTTGACCGAGCTCGACGAAGATGGCCGCGCCGCCATTCGCGGCCGGCATGTAGGATTTGTATTCCAGTCGTTTCATTTGATTCCGTCGCTGACCGCCATGGAAAATGTCATGTTGCCTCTGGAACTGGCCAATCGTAGGGATGCACAGCCGGCGGCGGCGCTGGCGCTGCGGCAAGTGGGGCTGACGCCGCGCTTGGCGCATTATCCTAAGCAGCTATCCGGCGGCGAGCAGCAGCGGGTGGCAATCGCGCGTGCCTTCGTCACGCATCCAGCGGTACTGTTCGCGGATGAACCGACGGGCAATTTGGATACGATGACTGGACAGCGCGTCACGGACCTTTTGTTCGAACTGAATCGCAGCGCCGGCAGCACGTTGATTTTGGTCACCCACGACCGCGCTCTCGCGCGCCGCTGCGGTCGGGTGCTGGAACTTGACGCCGGCCACACCAGGAGCTAGCCCTCATGCAGGTCATGCGCTTCGCCCTGCGCAACCTTTGGCGCGACTTGAAATCCGGCGAGCTCTCGGTCCTGCTGCTCGCCCTGACGGTCGCCGTTCTCTCGTTGACGGCCGTCGGGTTCTTTACCAGCCGAATTGCCCAGGGGGTGCGCGCACAGGCAACCGAAGTGCTGGCGGCCGATCTACGCCTGGAATCCGCCAATCCCATTCCGCAGCGTTATTTTTTGCAGGCCCGGGCCAGGGGGCTTAAGAGCGCGCAAGAACTGACATTTCCAACGGCGATATTCAACGGCGATGCGAGCCAGTTGGCGGCAGTCCATGCGGTGACCTCCACTTACCCGTTGCGCGGTCGCGTGCGGATTGCAGACGCGCCCTTCGGCGCATCGCGCATCACCGACCGGGTCCCGGGCCCCGGCGAAGCGTGGATCGACGCGCGCATCATTGCGCAGTTAAAAATACCGCTGGGAACATCGCTGCGAATCGGCGCTCAGCGGTTCCGGGTGACGGAGGTCCTCGACTACCGCCCCGACCAGGGAACCGGCTTCGTGAACCTTGCGCCCGCCGTCATGCTCAACATTGCGGATGTGGCCGCGACCCAGCTCATTCAGCCCGGAAGCCGGGTGACGTACGCGGCGCTGTTTGCCGGCGCCGCGCCGGCGATAGCCGAGTTTCGCGACTACGTGACTGCGACCAAGGCGCCGGGCGAGCGTCTTCGCGAGGTCGAAGAGTCCAGCCGCCAGCTCAATTCTGCTATCGATCGTGCGAGCCGATTTCTGAATCTCGCAAGCCTCGCCGCTGTGTTGCTTGCCGCGGTGGCCGTGGTCATGGGTGCTCGCCGCTACGCGGCGCGCCATATCGACAGCGTCGCTCTGATGAAATGCATGGGTGCCGCTCAAAACTTCGTACTCGCGATATCCGTCATTGAATTGTCCCTGTTGGCGGTTGCGGCCGTCGCCGCCGGCGCACTCCTTGGATATGTGGCCCAATCGGGGATCGCTTGGTTGCTGCGCGATCTCATTCGCAGTGAACTTCCCGCCGCCTCACTGGCGCCTCTGCCTATCGCGCTCCTCACCGTACTGGCAATGCTCATCGGCTTCGCGCTGCCGCCGCTGCTGCAGCTGAAAAGCACCCCGCCGGCGCGCGTGCTGCGTAAGACGGTCGCCGCGCCGCCGCTGCGCTACGGATTGAGCTACGTGCTCGCGCTGGCAGCGCTGGCCGCGATTCTATGGGGCCTGGTGCGCGATACGGAGCTAGTGGCGAGCGTGTTCGCCGGAGTGTTGGGCGTGGGTCTATTGCTGACTCTGGCGGGCTACGGTCTGGTGCGATTGACCGGCCGTCTGCGGGGCGGAGTCGGAATCGCGTGGCGCTACGGGCTCGCCAATGTCTCTCGGCGCGGGGGCGGCAGCGTGGTGCAAATTGTCGCCTTCGGCTTAGGACTGATGGTGCTCCTGTTGCTTGCGGTCGTGCGCAACGATCTGCTCGCCGATTGGCGCCGCAGCCTTCCCGGCGACGTGCCGAACAATTTCCTGATCAACATTCGCCCCGACGAGCGGCAGTCTTTGCAGGATTTCTTGCGGACGCGAGGCTTCGGGCGGCCGCAAATGTATCCCATGGTGCGCGCGCGCATCACCGCGATCAATTCAAAGCCCAGTGATTCGCTCAAGCTGTCCGGCGATACCGGCCGCATGTACATCGAGCGCGAACAGAACCTGACTTGGGCTGCAAATCTCATGGAAGACAACCAATTGGTCGCAGGCCGTTGGTGGGGACCGGCTGATGTCGGCAAGCACTTGGTATCGATTTCGTCCGAGTATCAAGAGGCTCTGCACTTGAAACTCGGCGACAAGCTTAGCTTCGATATTGCAGGTGAACCTCTCACGGTGGAGGTAGCCAGCATTCGTAAAGTGCGTTGGGACAGCTTCCGGCCGAATTTCTTTCTGGTGTTTCCGCCCGGCGTCCTGGACGGCGCCGCCAGCACCTACATGACCAGCGTGTATCTGACGCCGGCACAGCGGCCGGCGTTGGTCGATCTGGTGCGGCAATTCCCGACGGTCTCCGTGTTCGATGTCGACGCCATTCTCAAGCAGATTCGCCAGATCATGGACCGTGCGTCCCTGGCCGTTCAGTACGTGTTCTTATTCACCTTGGCGGCGGGCATCGTCGTGCTGCTCGCGGCCGTGCAATCGACTCGGGACGAGCGCCGTTATGAAAGCGCGATATTGCGAACCCTGGGTGCCAGCCGCAGCACGGTGCTGCAGGGCGTCGCCGCGGAATTCTCCGCGCTGGGACTTCTCTCCGGTACATTGGCGGCCTTCGGCGCATCCGGTGTCGGCTGGATCTTGGCGCATCGATTGTTTTCCCTGCAATACACGCTCGACCCCTGGCTGTGGATCGTCGGCTTGGCGAGCGGTGCGATTCTCGTCGGAGTCAGCGGCACGCTCGCCACGCGTCGCGTCGTCAATACTCCGCCCATCGTCACATTGCGCGACGACTAACGCACGTCGAGAATCAGCCATCCTTCGGGGATCGGCTCGCCGCGAGGCGGCAGAGCTTCGATCCGAGCGGTGTAGATCCCTGCCGAGAGACCGGTGGTATTGAAGGTCAGTTGCAATTCGCCGTTCGAGTCTTTCAGCAAATTCTCGAGAATGAGCGCTCTTCCCTGATCTCTCTTGTCGACGATCATGCGAAATTGCATCAATTTCGTATAGCTCATATCGATATGCAAATCCACGAGCTCCGGCGCGCTGCGAGTGACGACGATCCGAGCACGGTCCATGCCGGGAGCGCGGTCGGGAGACACGCGCAGATTGTTTTGCGTTGCCGGCTGCACCAGGGTGCCTTGCTGCATCAGCGTCCGGGTGTCCTCGAGCTCGCCGCGCAATAGCATGTATTTTCCAACAACGGTCCAGAAAGCCATTAGGCTCAGTACCGCGACGACACCCAAGCCGATCGAGAAATAAGTGGTCTTCCACCACGGCGGCGGCGGCTCGGTTAAATCCTGCGGCTGGCCGCTCGCGTCCAGCAGCTTTAGCGTCGCGTGCGCGCGCTCGGATAATTTCAACTCGTCCAAGTATTCGGGATGAGCGCGGCACCAGTTCTCAAGATCGCGAGCGCCCTTGTAGGGCAGCTTATTTTCCAGATAGCGTTCAATAAGCTGGTGATCTTCGATGAACTTGCGATCGAAGCGCGCCGCAGCAGGCTGCGCATTCCCTGCTGAGGCGGTGCGAACGTTCACGGCCGGGCATTCCATTAGGCCCCAATAGTGCCGAATTTCACGGCCGCAATATGTGAAATGATCGGCAGAAGCAACAACTAACCGCCCTCATTGTTGAACGCCGTCACAAGAGCGCGGCGCTTGGCGCCGTTCTGCGCGCCGCGTGGGGATTTACGGACGTCCGCTGTCCAAATCCGCCAGCGCCGCTTCACGCTGCGCCGAATTGAGGCGCCGCCAATCGATCTTCCTGCGGCCGTCCCTGCGCAGCTGTGCGTCGTCGACGCTGCGCAAGGGATCGCGCCGTCGGCTCCAGCGCCGCGGCAATGCCCCGGTGCGCCCATGCCGAACAAGATCGATTGCGGCTTGAATCACTTGCGCGTTGTTCGCGAGGTTGCCGTGCAACTCTTCGACAAAGTAAGTCTTGAGTTTGGGCAGTAATGCCGAGGCAAGCGGTACCGTGCCATCCCCGTTCATGTCCAAGGCGTACTCAAATCCGGCGGCCGTGCGGCGCACGCCGACCACCGTCTCCTGGTTGACGCCGACGATTTGGAACATGCGGGAATCCGGCCGGGCGAGCCCGGCTCGCGCCGCCGCTGCCTGCCCGAGTAGCCGCGCATTGGGCGCTGGGCCATCCGCGGGCCAGCAGCCGGGATCGAAAAGGTTGATTCGGCTCAGGCGCCGGGCGGTCGGCAGCAACTGATAGAGACCGGGAAAAGTGCCGAAGACCTTTTCGGCGAGGTACTCGGGCGAGTGCTTGCGATCCAGCGTCGCGAGCTTTCGCACAAATGGGTACGTGCCGCGCAGGGCCTGTATGGGCGCGAAGGATCCATCGTTGGGCGTTCCCAGCAAAATGAGCCTGCGTACATAGCGCTTCGCCAATTTGCCGGCGGCCATTCGCGCAATCAGACCGCCCATGCTGTGCGCAATCAACGTGACCGGTTTGGCATCGGCGGCAATGTGAGCCGCGAGAGCCGTCCCCAGCTCATCGAGCCCTAGGCGCCAATCGTAGGGAAAGAATGCGGCGTCACAACCGTCCAACTGCAGTTTCAGTTTCAGCTTCGCATAAGAGAACAGCAGCACGCCGCTGGACCGCAGCGCCTTGCCGGCGGGAAGCGTGAGGTTCGTCAAGCGGCCCGCCGCGATTTCCAGCGGATCAATCCACAGCACCCCGGACCGCGCGCCTCGATCGGCGTGGCCCAGCCGTGAACCCATGATCCCGGGCAGGATCAGGACGCGCGGGCCGCGGCGCATTTTGGCTCTCTTGGCGGCTGCGGCCAGCACGGTGAGTTCTGCGTAGGCCTGAGCGCCGAAGTACTCGCGCAGGCTGTCCACGTGCGTGGACCCGGCCAGCGCGTCGAACACCGCGATGTCATCCGCCCTAAACGCCCAATCCGCATGGGTGAGGCGACGTGCAAGGGAATGCCGTGGGGCCGGCCGGCGCTTCGCCATGGCGGGGTCCGCGAAGACTCAGCTATTGCCGGTCATGACGCGAGCCACGACGTCGCACACCGCCGAGATCACGGCGGTCCGCGTGCTGGATTTGCGCCAAACCGCACCTACCGTGCGCGATGGGACGGGTTTGGCGAATTGCCGTATCGTGAGGCCCCGCTGTGATCCGAACGGCGACTCCACGGCTAATTCCGGAAGCAGAGTGATGCCGAGACCAGCCACCACCATCTGCCGCAGTGTCTCGAGGCTCGTCGCTCGAAAGTCCTCCGGCTCGCGAATGTCGACACGGCTGCACACTTCCAGCGCCTGGTCGCGCAGGCAATGACCATCCTCCAGAAGCAGCAAGGTGTGCCCCTTCAAATCCTGCGCTCTGATCGTCGATTTCTTGGCCAACGGGTGGCCGTTGGGCAGCGCCACCGTGAAAGACTCCTTATATAGCTCACGCACATCCAAGCCGTCCGGCGCCGTCGGCAGCGCCATGATGCCGAGATCGATTTCGCCGTCGCGCAGCCGCTTGAGCAGGGGCTCGGTTTGATGCTCGTAGAGCATGAGGCCGAGGTGCGGCAACGCTTTGCGGATCTTTCGCGTGACACGCGGCAGCAAGTACGGGCCGATGGTAGGGATCAAGGCCATCTTGAGCTTGCCGGTGAAAGGATCGGTGTTGTTGCGGGCCAGGGCGATGATCTCCTCGCCTTCTCCGAGCATGCGGCGCGCTCGCACTACTACCTGTTTGCCCACCTCGGTGAGCTGCACGTTGTTCGGCTGGCGCTCCACCAGCTTCACTCCCAAGTACTCTTCTAGTTTCTTCAGTTGCGCCGACAGCGTCGGTTGGCTCACGAAGGTCCGCTCGGCCGCCCTGCCGAAATGCCCCGTGTCGGCCAGCGCGACCAAATACTTGAGATCCTTGAGATTCATCTTTGTGCATCGCCGGGGGTACTTATCAATAGATATAACCTATCTATTCGATAGTATCAATTCATTTCAGTAATTGGCCGCCGCCTGTCATTCTGTGCTCTGAAATCAATGACTGCTCGAGGAATAGCTCCATGTCGCTTATCAACACTGAAATAAAACCGTTCAAGGCTACTGCCTATCACAATGGCGAGTTCGTGCCGCTGACGAACGAGGACTTCAAGGGAAAATGGTCGGTCGTGGTGTTCTACCCCGCTGATTTCACCTTCGTTTGCCCGACGGAACTCGGAGATCTTGCCGACAACTATGCGGCGTTCCAGAAGCTGGGGGTGGAAATCTACGCCGTGTCGACCGATACGCATTTTGCGCACAAGGCTTGGCACGACACCTCCGATACGATCAGGAAGGTGCAATACCCGCTTGTCGGCGATCCGACCTCGGTATTGGCGCGCAATTTCCAAGTGTTGATCGAGGAAGAAGGGCTGGCTCTGCGCGGCACCTTTGTCATCGACCCGGCCGGCAAGATCAAGATCATCGAGGTACACGACAATGGAATCGGCCGCGATGCGAAGGAGCTGCTGCGCAAGGTGCAAGCCGCGCAATATGTCGCGGCGAATCCCGGTGAGGCGTGCCCGGCGAAGTGGACTCCCGGGGCGCAGACGCTGACGCCGTCTGTTGATTTGGTCGGCAGGATTTGAAGTCGCTCGACCCGCGCCTACAGTCGCGGTTGCAGGGATATCTTGCGCCGCCGCCCAATCGGCGCCGCCCCGAGTACAATGGCGGTGCGGTAAGCTTAAGAGGGCGTCGATGTCGTCAGTTGCACCACCCACCAGATTTTCATCCGGCGTGGTTGTGGTCAGCCTCGTCGAGCGCAAGCTGAAGTTTCTTTTGTTGCGCGCCTATCGGAATTGGGATTTTCCGAAAGGTCTCGTGGAAGCGGGCGAAGAGCCGATCGATGCCGCCGTGCGCGAGGTACGCGAAGAGACGGCGCTGGACGACATATCCTTCGACTGGGGAACGGTGTACTTCGACACCGGGCCCTACAACAAGGGCAAAATTTCGCGCTACTACATCGCGCGCAGCAAGGAAGTGAAGGTGAGCCTCCCTATAAACCCGGAATTGGGCGTGCCGGAACACCAAGAAGCCCGCTGGGTCGACGTCGACAGGGCTCTTGCCATGGTCTCGCCCCGCCTGCTGCCCGTGGTGCGATGGGCCTATGGCGTCGTCAATCACGGTCCGATGCTGGCGCAGACGGGCAGCCCGCGCGCAAATCTCAGTTGATGCAAAGGCTGCCCCGGGCGATTTCGATCACCTCGCCGCCGACGAAGACTTTTCGCTGTTCACTCACCTCGAGATACAGCGCTGAGGGCCGGCCGACTGCCTCGCCCTGAGCAATCTGCAGATTCACGGGCAGCGGCCGCTGCATGGCGAGACACCATCCACCGAAATTAGCTGTTGCGGAACCCGTCGCCGGGTCTTCGAGGTACGCGGCGACGCGCGGCGCAGCGCATCCTCCGAGGTGAGCGGCACGATCAACTGTTCCTTGCCGGCCTTGACCCACAGGGATCTGTCGCCAATATCGCTCTGCTCACGGCCAAGCGCGTGGCCCAAACGCGCACGCGGGACTTGCAGCTCGCGCCACGTGGCCGGCGGCGCCGTCAATGTCCAGCGGTCGCCCTGCGCGCTCACCTCAATCAGTCCAGCCTACATTTCCAATAGCAGCGTGTCGCCGCCCAGATTCAAAGCGCGGCACACATGCGCCGTACCCAGTGTCGGGTGGCCGGCGAACGGCATTTCACAACTTGGCGTAAAAATCCGCACCTTCGCGGCGCCGCGTTCTCGAATACACACAGTGCGTTGCCGGTGAGCGGCCCTCGGCCGTCGGTGAAGACGTTGACGATGCGAAACGCGTGGGTCCCCATGGTCGACCCAGTATTTGGGCGACCCACGCCTGCCGCCGCCCTCCCCCTTTACGGGCGCACTACCAGTACGGGGGCCGGCGCGACGACCGCGACACGGGGGCCGCCCCAATAGCCGCGGTGATATCCATAGGGCGCAACAACACAGCCTGCGGTGGCAATAAAAGTCAATGGAATCAATAACTTAAACAGCCGTTTCATAACGCCAACTCCTTTGTTTCTCGGTCTATGGAGAACAACGTGGGGCCGGCGTCAGGGATGACAGCATGAGCAGGCTAATAGGATGAAAAATGCTTAAGGCGCGACCGGCCGCCCCGCCATTCATTAAGAGTTCTTAATGCTTCGGGCAAGGAAGGGGAGCGACGCCGCTCATGCCAAAGTATGAAAGACCTTTTGCACGTCGTCGTCCTGTTCGAGTTTGTCGATCAAGCTCAACACTTCCGCCGCCTGATCCTCCGGCAGCTCGATCGGCACAGCGCAGATGTATTCATGCTCTGCGGACAGCGGCGCGATGCCGCGAGCCTCGAGTGCTTCCTGAAGCTTGCCGAAGTCATTGAACGCGCAGCGAATCACCAGTTGTGGTTCGCCTTTTTCGCCGGTGCTCTCCCCCATTTCCTCGAGCCCGTGGTCGATCAGATCCAGCTCGAGTTCGTCGTGATCCTTGACGCCCGCCGGGTCGAGGCGAAAGACGCCCATTTTCTTGAACAGGAAACTCACGCTGCCGCTGGTGCCAAGATTGCCGCTGCCTTTCGCAAAAATATTTCGCACGCTCCCGACGGTGCGCGTGGGATTATCAGTGGCGGTCTCGACCAATAAGGCCACGCCATGCGGTGCGTAGCCCTCATATAAAATTTCTTGATAGTTCGCAGCCTCCTTGCCCGAGGCGCGCCGTATGGCCGCGTCCGTCTTGTCCTTCGGCATGTTGACGGCGCGCGCGTTCTGCAGGATGCGCCTGAGCGTTGAGTTCGACGCGGGGTCGGGGCCGCCGGCGTTGACGGCCATCGCAATATCTTTGGCGACCCGCGTGAACTGCTTTGCCATGCGGTTCCAGCGCGCGAACATCGCGTGCTTCCTGACTTCGAATATGCGTCCCATAATTTTGCGTCCTACGATGCCGAATGCGGCCCGTTTCAGGACGCGCATGGTAGCAATACCCGGTCAAACCGCTAGACTTGCGGTTACTTCCCTAAGGCGTATCCCATGAGTGCAGTCCCAGCGGACCCCAACCCAAGCTGCGCAAGCTTCCGTGAACTGGCGCTCTCGGAACCCGTGCTGCGCGCGCTGACCGACGTCGGGTACGAATCACCGTCGCCTATTCAAGCCGCGACCATCCCGGTCCTGTTATCCGGGGTCGATATGCTGGGGCAAGCACAAACCGGCACCGGCAAGACCGCTTCCTTCACCCTGCCGATGATCGATNNCCGGCAAGACCGCCGCGTTCGCGTTGCCGGCGCTGACGAAAATCGATCTTTCCCGGCACGAACCGCAGGTGCTGGTATTGGTGCCGACGCGTGAACTTGCTTTGCAAGTTGCCGAGGCCTTCCAACGCTATGCGGCGCACCTGAAGGGCTTTCACGTGCTGCCCATTTACGGCGGCCAGAGCTACCAACCGCAACTCAACGCCCTGCGGCGCGGCGTGCATGTCGTGGTNNGGTACCCCCGGCCGCGTCATCGATCATATGAATCGCGGCACCCTGAAGCTCACGGGTTTGACCCTGTTGGTGCTGGACGAGGCCGATGAGATGTTGCGAATGGGCTTCATCGATGCGGTCGAAAGCATCCTCGAGCAAACGCCGCCGCAGCGCCAGGTGGCGCTGTTCTCGGCGACAATTCCGGCGCCAATTCGCCGCATCGCGCAAAAACATTTGCACTCGCCCGTCGAGGTGACGATCAAGAGTAAGACCACCACCGCCGCCAATATCCGCCAGCGCTACTGGGTGGTGAGCGGCATGCATAAGCTCGACGCGTTGACGCGAATCCTCGAGGCGGAGATCTTCGACGGCATGTTGGTGTTCACGCGCACCAAGCANNTCGAGGCGCGCGGCTTCGCCGCCGCGCCGCTCAACGGCGATATTCCTCAACCGCAGCGCGAGCGAACCGTCGCCCGGCTGAAATCAGGACAGATCGACATCGTGGTCGCTACCGACGTCGCCGCGCGCGGTCTTGATGTCGAGCGCATCGGCCATGTGGTGAACTACGACGTGCCTTACGACACCGAATCCTATGTGCATCGCATCGGCCGCACGGGCAGGGCCGGACGCAAGGGCGAAGCGATCCTCTTTATAGCGCCTCGCGAACGCAACATGTTGCGCGCCATCGAGCGCGCCACGCGCCAGGTGATCGAGCCGATGAATCTGCCGAGCGTCGACGCGGTCAATGCGCTACGCATCGCGAAATTCAAGCAACGCGTAATCGAAACGGTCGCCGCGGGCGAGGCAAGCGAGTTCCGGCCGGTGCTCGAGCAGCTGGAGGCGGAAAGCGGCCTGCCGCTCATCGACATTGCCGCTGGGCTTGCTTATCTTGCGCAGGGCACGGCCCCCCTATTGCTGGCAAGCAAGGCGCAGCGGCTTGCCGAGGAGCCCGCGCCGCGCGCGCCCGCTCCACTTGCGCCCGCTCCAGCTGCGCGCGCTCCACCTGTGCGCAAGTCCTCATCCAGATCCGCTCCCGGCGTGATGGAAACTTTTCGCATCGAAGTGGGGTCCGTACATGGGATCAAGCCGGGCAATGTCGTCGGCGCGATCGCCAACGAAGCGGGGATCGAAGGAGTGCACATCGGCCGCGTGGACATTCGTGAAGAGCATAGCTTTGTCGAACTGCCGGAAGGAATGCCAACACAGATATTTAAAGAGTTGCAAAAGGTCCGGGTGGTCGGGCGGGAGCTGCGGATCAGCCGCGTCAGCGAGAAGCCGCCTGCGCCGAAGCGAAATCCCGCGGGCCGGCACGCCGGCCGCAAAGTGTTGCGCCGCGCCGCCAAGGATTGATAGATCCGTTCCACACCAACGAGGAGTCAAGTCATGGGTAAAGGCATGGACCGAAAGAAGGAAGGCAAGAAAAAGCCGACCAAGACGCTGGAAGAGAAGCGGGCTGCGAAAAGAGCCAAAAGGGAAGGCAAGGGCTTGCTGCCGTAGGCGCGGCTCCCAGGGCGATTGCGAATCACACGACCCGTCCGCGACGCCCGCCGGCGAGGAAATCCTGGATATTCGCTGCCATCTCATCGATGCAGCGCTGCCGCGACTCGCGCGCCGACCAGGCGACGTGGGGCGTCAAAAGCAGATTCGGAATGTCCGGATCCAGCAAAGGGTCGCCGTCGACCGGCGGCTCTTGAGGCAGTACATCGATGCCCGCGCCGCCGATCCGGCCTGCCTTAAGTGCGTCCGCTAGCGCGCTGCTGTCGATCAAGGCGCCGCGGGCGGTGTTGATCAACAGGGCGTCCGGTTTCATCAACGCAAGCTCGCGCGCGCCGATCATGCCGCGCGTCGATTCGTTGAGCGGGCAGTGCAGCGATATGATATCCGCGGTTGCCAGCAGTTGCGCCAGATCCAACCGGCCCGGCATCGGACTCGCCCCGGGACGGTTCGCGATCACGATCCGCATGCCGAAGGTTTCGGCTACTTTGGCAACGGCGCGGCCCAATTTACCCCACCCAACGACACCGAAGGTGCGGCCGGCGAGTTCGCGAATCGAGTAAGCGAATTCCGCACGCGGCTCGCCCATGGCCCAGGAGCCGTCCGTCCCGAGCCGTGCATGCTCGGGCAAGTGTTGAGTAAGACTTAGGATCATCGCCCAGACATGTTGGGCCACCGCAGGCGTGCAGTAGCCGCGCACGTTGCATACCGCAATGCCGCGCTCCTTCGCCGCCGCCAAGTCGATGTTGTCGGTACCGGTAGCGGCGAGCGCGATCAACTTCAGGTCCCGGGCGCCCTGCAGCAATTCGCGCGACAGCGTCAGTTTATTCAATAGGACGATCTGCGCATCGCGAATGCGCTCCGCAATCTGCGCATCGGCCGTCGATGCGTAAAAATGCAGATCGTTCACCACCCGGGTCAGGACCGATGCGTCCAAGTCAGAGGAGGAGACGGTGTCGTAATCAAGGAATACCGCATGCATGACGGGTTAGAATACTCAGCTAGTCATGAAATCCAAGGCTTTCAACGCTCAATGACCTCCACCGCCGTCAAATCCCTGATCGCCGTCAACGTGTTGGTTTTCGTCCTGCAGTATTTGTCCAAGGGCGCTATGGACGGGCTCTTCGCACTCTGGCCCTTGCAGCCCATCGACGGGCAATCCTACTTTCATATATGGCAGATCATTACTTACGCGTTCCTGCATAGTACCGGTAACATCACCCATCTGCTGTTCAACATGCTGGGTCTGTGGATGTTCGGCGCCGAGATCGAGCGCTACGTCGGCCCGCGGCGCTTGCTCGCTTGCTACTTTGCATCGGTGGTCAGCGCCGCGCTTAGCCAACTGTTCGTCCCAATGCTGTTCGGCGCGCCGCCGGCACCGACCATCGGCGCCTCCGGCGGAGTTTTCGGCCTGCTCCTGGCGTACGCGTTCATGTTTCCGAATCGCAAGGTAATTCCCTTGATTCCGCCCATTCCGATGCCGGCGTGGCTGTTCGCGACGATTTACGCGGGCGTCGAGCTTTTCTTGGGTGTTACCGGAACTCTGGCGGGCGTTGCGCACTTTGCGCACCTCGGCGGCATGATCGGCAGCGCGTTGGTGATCATGCGGTGGCGGCGCGCGCGCGGACGGCGTTGAGCGCATCGCTTGGCCGCGATCCCATACCCCGGGGTCGCGGATTCGGCTAGGCTACGACCATGATGGATCAGATGAAGACTTTCGTCGCTTGTCTGTCTTTGTTCGCCTGCTTGGCCGCGCCGGCCCATGCCGAATGGGTGAGACGCATCACCGACGGTATCATGGGCACGCGGATCACCGTCGAACTGTGGGCTGATGATCAGGCAAAAGGCAACCGGGCGATCGACGCCGTGCTGGATGAGATGCGCCACATCGATGAGACGATGAGCGTCTATAAGCCCACCAGCGAGGTCTCGCAGGTCAACGCCAAGGCGGCGGACGGGCCGATGCGGATCAGCAAGGAGTTATTCGATCTGCTGACCACAGCCAAGGAGTACTCGGTCATCACCGACGGCGCGTTCGACATCACCTACGCAAGCGTCGGCTACATGTACGATTTCCGCAAGCACGTGCGCCCCGACGAGGCACAGATCGCGAAGGCGCTACCCGCGGTGAACTACCGCCATGTGCTGCTCGACCCAAAGAATCAGACGGTACAGTTCTCGCAAAAAGGCGTGCGCATCGACCTTGGCGGCATTGCCAAGGGCTATTCGGTGGATCGAGGCATCGATGTCTTGAAATCTCTCGGCATCACTCGGGCCTATGTCGGAGCGGGCGGCGACAGCCGGATCATCGGCGATCGATTCGGCAAGCCGTGGATCGTGGGAATTCGCGACCCCAGGAAGGGCCCGGGCGAGGTCATCGCAAGAATACCCTTGGTCGACGCCGCGATTTCCACCTCCGGCGATTACGAGCGTTTCTTCGTGGAGAACGGCGTTCGCTACCACCACATCATCGATCCACACACGGGCCATTCGGCGAGCAAGGTGCGCAGTGCCACGGTGATAGGGCCGTATGCCACGCGCACCGACGGATTATCCAAGACCGCCTTCGTGTTGGGGCCCGAGAAGGCACTGGAGATTTACAATCGAATGGACGATATCGACGCAATCATAGTCAAGCTCGACGGCACGGTCGTCTATTCCAAAGGCATGTCGCGCGCGCAACGAGATAAGCCTGCCGAGCAGCAGCGCTAACGCGCGCGCGGCTCGGTAGGGGCGGGGAATTCCCGCGCCGCGGCGAAAATCCACTCGCGAAACTGCGCCACTTTGGGCATCGCCAGAAAGGCCTTCGGGCAGACGAAATAATAGGCCGAACCGTACGGCACCGTTTCCTTGCCGGCGAGGCGCAGAGTGCCTTTGTGTAGCGACCGGGTGACCAGCGTCCAGCGCGCGAGCGCAAATCCGAGTCCTTCTTCCGCCGCCGCGAGCAGCCCCGCCGAATCATCGATGTTCGGCGCACGCGAATGCCACGCGATTTCCTCATCGGCCTGCCGCCATATTCGCCACGGTTCATCGCCGTTGTCGAGCAGCGGATATTTGCCTAAGTTCGTCCCGCGCTCGATCATTCCGTATTGCTTGATCAGCTCCGCGGTCGCGACCGGGACCAGCCACTCGTCGAGCAGCTTTTCGCTGTGCAGGTTTGGGTAGTTGCCGCGCCCGAAGCGGATGGCGACATGGGTGGATGTGCGCGAAAAATCCACCAGCTCGCGCGAGGTATGAAAGCGCAGATCGATGTCGGGCCACTTGCGCCGAAACGAGCGAATACGCGGCAGCAGCCACATTTGAAGATACGACGACAATAGGCTTATTTGCAGCGGTCCGGCACGGCGGTGTTGCTTGAGCTGATGCAGCGCGGATTCAAGGCGCTCCAGGCCGACGCGCACCGAGGGCAGCAGCTCGAGACCCTCGTCGGTGATTTCCACGCGCCGGCCGTTGCGCCGAAACAGCGGTACTTGGATATATCCCTCCAGCGCCTTGATTTGCTGGCTGACTGCCGCCGGGGTGACATTGAGTGCGTCGGCGGCGGCGGAAAAGCTCAGGTGCGCGGCCACCGCCTCGAATACCCGCAAAGCTCCCAGGGGCAATCGGTCGTAGGCGGTTGGCACCTTAAGTTTCCCTTAACACGACGTCAGACATTGCGTTTGTTGTGAATGAGCGGGCGGAGCAAAGTGTATCTCGTAGGATCGGTTCACACATCGGAGTACACGCATCATGAACGAATTTCCCTCTGTCGCAAGGGTCGCGCAAGCCTTCCTAGCTATCGCCGTCGTGTTCGGGATCGCGCTCGTGTTTCAGTTCGCAGCCTAAATGCTACCCGACGAGACGCGTGCGCTCGGCGGCATCGGGGCGCAGGGATGCGCCAGGCCCCTGGATCAGCTGTCTAAATGCGCCGACCGGTACCGCCGGGCTCATCAGGAACCCTTGGATCGCATCGCACCTCTCGGCCCGCAGGAATTGGAGCTGTGCCAGCGTCTCAACCCCTTCGGCGACGATCTTCAGGTCCAGGCTGTGGCCGAGTGCGATGATCGCGCGGACGATGGCCGCGTCGTCCGTGTTGTTGTTGATATCGGCCACGAACGAGCGGTCTATTTTCAACGTATCCAGCGGAAATCGCTTGAGGTAGTTCAACGAACAGTACCCCGTGCCGAAGTCGTCGACCGCGAGCGAAAAGCCGAATTCCTTCAGCGCCTGCAACGAGCGGCGCCCCGCCTCGGCGTCCTGCATCAGCACCCCTTCGGTGAGCTCGAGTTCCAATAACGAAGGCGGCAGTTGCGCCTGGTTCACCGTCTCGGCGAGGCGCATCAGCGCCTTTGGATGCAGAAAATCGCGGCCGGACACGTTCACGGCGATGTACGGCAAAACCAATCCCTCGCTGCGCCATTGGTTCAGATCCCGGCACACCCGCTGTAGTGCCCAACGGCCGATGTCGCCGATCAAACCGGTCTCCTCGGCCACCGCGATGAAATCACCGGTAGGAATTTGACCGCGGTCGGGATGGAACCAGCGCAGCAGCGCTTCGCCGCCCAGCAATTTCAAGTCCGACGCTGCGTATTTCGGCTGGTAATACACCTCCAGATGCGAATCCTCGAAGGCGCGGCGCAGCTCCATTTCCAGCGACAACCGCTTCAGCGCGCGCGCATTGAGCGCGCCGTTATACACACACATCTGATTGCGCCCGCTGGATTTGGCTTCGTACATCGCGCCGTCTGCGTTCTTGAGCAGATTCTGCGCGTCGTTCCCGTGATCGGGGTACAGCGCGATTCCGATGCTCGGGGTCACTACGAGCTCGTAGCTCGCCTGCGTAAACGGCGCGCACAGAGCCGCCAGAATCCGCTCCGCCGCCTGCTCCGCGTGCGTGATATCCGGATTCCCGGTGAGCACGACGATGAACTCGTCGCCCCCGACGCGAGCCACGCGGTAGGGAACGTCTGTGTCGCTAAGATATCCGAGCGCCGCTTGCAACCTTTCCGCCACGTGGCGCAGCAATGCATCGCCCGTCTCGTGGCCCAGCGTGTCATTGATGCGCTTGAACTGGTCAAGATCTATGTAGAGCAGCGCCACGCTGTGATCATCGCGGCGTGCCGCCGCAAGCGAGTCGGTGAGATACTCGTGAATCCATTCACGGTTCGGTAGATCGGTCAGCCCGTCGAAATAAGCCAGCCGGTGTATGCGCGCCTCCGCCTGCTTGCGCGCGGTAACGTCTCGAACTATCGCCAGAACTTGGCCGCCCGTGTTCGGCAGATACCGGCATTCGAAGTGCCGGATCGATCGAGGTTCCGTCCCCAGTAGAAACTCGAACGCTGCCGGTTTTCCCTGCAGTGCGGCTCGAAGGCACTCCACGGCGACTGCACGCGCCGCGGCAGGGAGCAGCTCGAGGAAATCCGCAGATCCGTCGTTGCCGACGCCCCCGGCGTTGACCAATCCGTCGATGGGGCTGAAACAGTGAGCGATTGCGCAGCGCTCGTTCAACAGCAGGATTCCGTCGGGAATCGCTTTGAGCAATGCCGCGTTCTTCTGCTCACTGAAGCGTAGGGCCTCGAGCGCGCGGGCTCCGCGCATCACGTATCGAATGCGGTGCGCCAGCAGCGCCCAGTTGATGGGCTTGACGACGAAGTCAGTGGCGCCGGCCTCGTAGGCCCGATCGATCGACATCGTATCGTCGAGCCCCGTCACCATGACGATGGGCACGTGCGCACCGCCCGGCAAGACTCGAATATTGAGGCACGCCTGATAGCCGTCCCCGTCCGCCATCTCCACGTCCAGCAGGGCGATGTCCGGCAGCCGTAGGGCGCAAGCGGCGACTGCGGCGTCGCCGCTTGCGACGGTCTGTACGGCGAATCCCGCTTGCCGCAGCATCGCGCTTGCAATCTCGCGCAGCACCGCATCATCGTCTGCGATCAGTACCCGGACAGGCGTTTGTTGCGCGCTCATGCGGACTTGCGCATTTCGGACTGCAGCTCATCCCGCACTCGGTCGTGAAGAATCCGGATCCGTGCAAAGACTTCACGCGCCGCGGTCATATCGCCCTTGCGTGCATCGTCCTCCAGCTCCCGGCACAGCCGCGCCAACCCGTGCGCGCCGACGTTGCCGTTGTAGGAGCGCCAAGCGTGAGCCGCTCGCGCCAGACTTACAGAATCTGCCGCCTCCAACGAGCGCTCGATCGTGGCCACCAGTCCGCGCGAATCCAACAAGTACAACTCACCGATGTGGCTTAGCATGTCCTTCGGCCCGCTGCGCGGCAGCGCCCGCAGCGCGTTCAGCGTGACGCCGTCCAGAACAGGCTCGCTCGGCGCCGGAGTAACGGCCGCTGCGGCGCTCGCCCCGGCGCCTTGCGCGGCCGCCACGGTCCTCAGCCATTGCGCAAGAATGCGGTGCAGCGCATCTCGTCTGAAGGGCTTGGCTAAATAGTCGTCCATGCCCGCGGCGAGACAAGCCTCGCGGCCGGCTGTCGTGGCATCGGCCGTCAGCGCGATGATCGGAATGCGAGTGCCGGCGGATTCGCGGCGGCGTAATGCGGCGGTGGCGGAAAAGCCATCCAGGACGGGCATCTCGCAGTCCATCAGAACGGCGTCAAAGCGCTGCCTTTTCAGGATATCGAGCGCCTTTTGACCGTTGTTCGCGGTCTCTACTTGCAGGCCGAGCGAGGCGAGCATGCCGGTTGCCACCTCGCGATTCAGCGGCTGGTCCTCCACCACGAGTACGCGGCCTACGAGAGGGGTGAGGCCGCCGACCGGCGAGCCCGGAATGTTCTGTGCCGCAAGTACCGTGGTGTCCTCATAGGTGCGCTCGGCCAATGCCCGATGCAACTGCCTGAGGCGCAATGGCTTGGTGAGCTCCACGTCGAACGGCGAATCGCCGCTTAGCGCCCGGGACGCCAGGCTGACGAAGCTTAGCAGGCGAATGGTGCGCGGCCTTGTCGGTTGCCCTTGCTGCAGGCTCTTTAAGAATATTCCGGCGGCATCGAGCAACCGGTCGTCGATCACCATCGCGTCGTACGTCGCGGCCTGCGACGCAGTCGCCGCCTGTTGCAGCGACATCACCTCAGTGGGGCGTGCCGCCCATTGACGCAGCGCATTCCCTATGAGAACGCATGCTGCCGCGTTGTCATTCACCACGAGCACGCGCAAGCCGTCGAGGCGCGCGAGCGGCGGTGGGGGCTGCGCCGAGGAATCGACCAGCGGCAGCGAGAGGTCGAACGAAAACGTCGATCCTCTTCCGGGCGCGCTGTTCAGCGCAAGCCGTCCGCCCAAAAGCTCGACGATCTGGCGGGCAATCGCCAGGCCGAGGCCCGTTCCGCCGAAGCGCCGCGTCGTCGATGCGTCCTCTTGAGCAAATTCCTCGAATATTCGCGATTGATTTTCCGGCGCGATTCCAACGCCGGTGTCCGCCACCGCGATGCGCAACTTGAGCAGGCCCCGCTCGGTGCCCAGTACCGCCACCCGCACCGTGACCTCGCCACGCTCGGTGAATTTCACCGCGTTGCCGCCCAAGTTGACCAGTACCTGGCGCATGCGAACCGCGTCCAGCCGCACTCGAGGCAGCGGTTGGCATGGTGCGTCGAAAAGCAATTCGACGTTCTTGGACGCGGCGCGCGCCGCGAGCATTTCCACCGTCTGCTCCACCAGCTCAATGAGATCGCAATCGACCGGATCGAGCTGCAGTTGTCCCGCCTCGATCTTCGAAAAGTCGAGCACATCGTCGACGATTGCCAGCAACGAGTCGGCGGAACGGTGAATGGCTTCGGCAAAGCGTCTCTGCGCCTGATCCATGCGGGTATCGAGCAGCAGACTGGTCATGCCGAGAACCCCGTTCATCGGTGTCCGCAGTTCGTGACTCATGCGAGCTACGAAGTCGCTCTTGGCGCGGCTCAGGACCTGCAGCTCCTGGTTGCGTTCCTCGAGCTCGTGCGTGCGAACGTGGACTGTCTGTTCGAGTTCGCGGCTATAGCGCAGTTCCCGTTCGCGGCGCGCGCGCTGAAGGCGCCACAGGTAGCCGAGACCCAGGATCGAGAACGCCAAATATGCCGCATACGCCGCCGTGGTTTTCCAGGGTGCCGCCGCCACATGCAGCGCAACAGCCAGCCCGCCCACGCTCCAGACACCGTCGGCATTGGCGGCGCGCACTTTGAACACGTAATTGCCCGCATCCAGATTGGTGTAGGTCGCTCGATGCTGTGAGCCGGCATCGACCCAGCCGCTGTCGAAGCCCTCGAGCCGGTACTCATAGTGGTTATTGGCCGGCGAGGTAAAGTCGAGGGCGGCGAAGTCCAGTGTCACCAGCTTGTCATCGTAGGCCAGTGCCAGCGGCCGAGTCGGGCCCGGCAGTTCCTCCGGCGGCACAGCGCGGTTGAGCTTTGCTGCAGCGGTCAGGACCACGCGAGGCGGCGGCGCTTTCGGCGCGCCAATGTCAGGTGAGAATGCGTTGAAGCCGTTGTTGCCGCCGAAGAATAACGTGCCGTCGATGCTTTGGTAGTGAGCATTGAAATTGAATTCTTCACCCTGCAGGCCATGTACCAGATGAAACAGCTTGATTGCATGGCTTCGCGGGTCGAGACGCGCAATGCCGTTGTTGGTGCTGAGCCACAAGCGATCTTCGCGATCCGATTCGATGCCGTAGATTACCTGACTCGGCATGCCGGCAAGACCGGACTGGTTCTCGAATCGCACGGCATTCGGCTGCGCGGAGCTGCCGATCACGCGGTCCAGTCCGCCGCCGGCGGTGCCGACCCAAAGCTCACCGTGACGATCGATATGCAGCGCGTAGATGGTGTCGTCGGTGAGGCTGGATGGATCGCGGTCATCGCGCCGGTAGTGGTAGAAGAGGCCGGTTTTTCGATCCAGCAGATTGAGGCCGCCGCGTTCGGTGCCGATCCACAGATTACCGCGATCGTCCTCGACAATCGCGCTCGCGCGCGAACTGCTGAGCGAGGAGGCATTTGCGTTGCCGAAGGGATAGCGTGTGACACGGCCGGAAACCCGATCGATGCTCGCCAGTCCGCCGCCGAACGTCCCCACCCAGAGCACGCCGAGCCGATCTTCATACAGCGACATCACGCCATTGGCCGGCAGCGTCGCCGGATCCCCGGCGGCGTTGCGATACACTTGCAGCCTCCCGGTAGCGGGATCAAGCCGATCGAGGCCTCCGGACATCGTGCCGATCCACAGCGTCCCGGTTCGATCGAAGAGCAGCGACATGACGCGATCGTCGCTCAGCCGCACGCTGCTGTCGGCGCCGGCGCCGTAATGGCGTTCGCGCCGGTCGCGGGTGTCGATTTCAACCAACCCCGCCCCGATCGTGCCGACCCACACTCTGCCGGCGCCGTCATCGGCAAACGAGCTCACTTGCGTGGCGCGAAACGCGTCACTGAGGTAATGTCCAAGCAGCCAACTGCGCGGGTTCCAGTGGCTGACTCCGCCCCCTCGCGTGCCGACCCATAACACTCCGCCGCGATCCTGATACAGCGCCATGATGTCGCTGTCGCGCAGACTCTGCGGGTTGTCCGCCTCGTTTCCATAGCGGACGAACGTCTCCGATGCGCGGTCGAACAGATTCAACCCGTCGGCCGTCGCCACCCACAGTCGTTGAGCGTCGTCTTCCAAAACGGCCCACACGCGGTCTTGGCTCAACGAATGCGGATCCTTGGGGTCGTGCCGATAGACGGTTACGCGGCCCGAACTGGGTTCGAGTCGATCGAGCCCGCCACTGAGGGTACCGATCCACAGCGCACCGGTGTGATCCTCGCGAATCGCGCGAACGTGCGCGTCGCTTAAGTTCGACGCTCCCCCCGTCCCGGCATAATTGATGAAATCATTTGAGGCCGGCTGGAAGCGGCTCAATCCCCCATCCGTGCCGACCCAGATTCGACCCTCGTGATCCGAATACAGAGTGAACACCGCATCGGCCGCCAGCGAATGAGGGTCGCCCTCGCGGTGGCGGAAATGACGAACCTCGCCGGACTTCGGATCGAGCACGTCAAGACCCTGTCCCTTGGTTCCGGCCCAAATTCGCCCCTGAGCGTCGATCAGCAGCGTGCGTGCCGTGTCGCTGGCCAGCGAGCGAGGATTGAGCGGGTCGTGTCGGAACTGCTGAAATCGCTCAGTACGTCGGTCCCAGCGCGTCACGCCGCCGCCGTCCGTCGCGAGCCATAAATCGCCATGCGCGTCTTCGGCGATCGACCAGATATAGTCGCTCGCCAACCCATTCGCGTTGCCGCGTTCGCGCCGATACTCGCGTATCGAGGAACCGTCGTATCGGTCGAGACCACTCTCGGTCGCGAGCCATAGATATCCCTCCGAGTCCTGCAAGATGCTCATGACCGTGCTCTGCGACAGCCCGTCGCGCATCGTGAGGTTCTCGAAATACATCGGCCGCACCGCGGGTACGGGCGCGCCGGCACGCGCGGCGACACAGGGCACCGTCAGAATCACGCATGCGGCGAAAGCCCTGAGGAAGCCGCATCCGTGCCTGCGCATGCAGAGCCTTCGCTACTCTTGGTTCGGGACGTCGACACCCGCGGTGCCATTGCCCGGAGTGTAGCCGTCGCTCCAGGTGTAGCCGTCGCTCCAGGTGTAGCCGTCGCTCCAGGTATACCCGTCGCTCCAGGTATAGCCGTCGCTCCAGGTGTAGCCACTGCCGGAGGTGTAGCTCCCGTTCCAAAGCAGGCCATCGCCGAGCAACGGCACGCCCTGCAACAGAGTGCCGATAATCGGAATCTGTCCCAGCGTATTGCCGACACTCCCCAGCAGCGCGGACAGCGCTCCACCGCTCGACTGCGCCTGGACGGACATGATGTAGAAATTCCCGTTCGAGTCTTCGTTGGCCCGGCCGCCGTAGTGCTGAAGTCCGGCTAAATCGAGCAGCACGTTGAGCCCCTGATTGGCGCAGCCGGTGGCGGTGCTGTACGCAGCGTCGTGTGCGTTCACGAGACCCGCACCTTGCTGAAACACCGTGTAGGCCAGCGTGCCGTTGGAATTCACGGCGGGGTGGGCACCGGACATGAGCCGGCACTTCACCTGATCCGGCGTCAACCCCGGGTCCACCTCCAGCATCAGAGCGACAACTCCGCTGGTGACGGCGGCGGCCTGCGAAGTTCCTGACATGGTGAAATCGCTATACGGCTGGACCACCCATTGCGGAAACTCCTGCGCCAGCGTGCCGTTGTCCGGCGCGTAAGCGAGAATGTGGCCTCCCATGCCGACAACATCGGGTTTGACGAAGCCCTCGAAGGTCGGGCCGGCGGACGAAAAAGAAGAGAGCCGATATTGACTCGGCTGCAACGGATAGTAATTGTCGGTGACCGCACCGGCCGTGATCACGTAGGGAACGTTGCCGGGTGCGTTGATGGTCAGAGGCTGCGGACCTCGATTGCCGGCGGCGGCGACCACCACAATGCCCGACGCCCAGGCCGCCATAACGGCCTGATTGAGCGGATCTTCCCAGTAGGGTCCCTGCGGCGGCGCTCCAAGAGACAAATTCAATACGCGAATGCCGTATCGGAGCCGTTGGTTGACCACCCACTGAATGCCGTTGATGACGTCCGAATACAGCCCCGTGCCGTTGGCGTCCAGTGCCCGCACCGACACGAGATTCACGCCCGGCGCAACGCCCTGGTAGTTCCCGGTCGCCGCCACCGCGCTGCTTGCGATGATCGAGGTCACGTGCGTGCCGTGGCCGTAGGGATCAGTGATATCGCGGCTGTAGTTGGCAAAAAGAGCGAGGCCGTAATAGCTCGGCTGCTCGCGTGCCAAAATCACATCGTACTGAGCGAGTACCCGGTTTGTAATCTGGCCCGGCGCGCTTTGCAGAGGACCCTGCTGATTCCACAGCCCCGAATCGACCACGGCGACGGTCACGCCGCTGCCGGTCACGCCGCCGATTTGCAGTTCATTGGCCGAAACTTCGCTGGGATAGTAGGTCTCAGGGGGTGCTCCCGCCAAAGAGCTCGCGATTACCGCCGTATCGTCGTAGACATGCAGGCGCGAAGTCCCCTGGTCCCGCAAAGCGGCGAGTTCGCCATCATCGAGGGTCGCAGCGACGGCGCGAATGATGCTGAGTTCGCTGCCGACGGCACCGCCTGCGCGAACCACCGCGGCGCGTGCAGCGTCTGTGCTGTCGGCCTGCACGATGAAGCGATGCCGCGCATCGCTACTTGTAACCGGAACACGCAACGACAGCGTCGAACCGGCGGTCTGCGCCGATGCAACCGCCGGCATTTCTGCCCCGCGGTTCCTTAAGTGCATTGCCGTCGCAGAGAGCAGGACGCTGCAGACACCGGCTGCCAGCACCCTGCGCCGCAGTCGAGAGTTTGTGGACATGTTGCGATTCCCAATTGCCCTAAAGAAGAGCATGCGCTCAAGGATATTCTTAACGAATGGGGCGTCTATAAATAGCGACAGGGACCATAAAGCACGTGACGCACGTCGCAATCTTCTTGGTCATCGCGGATATGTCAATCACGATGGCGCGCTTCGCCTTTAGGGGCGCGCGATTCGCCGCCGAAGGGATCTGTTATGACAAATTATTTTTCCTGCGCCGCGAAGCCGAAGACTAATCCCGAAAATTATTGAACTGCAGGGGAACCTCCAGCGCGGCCTTGCGTAACAGGGAAATCGCCTCCTGCAAGTCGTCGCGCTTCTTGCCCGTCACGCGCACCTTGTCGCCTTGAATCTGCGCCTGCACTTTGAGCTTCGAGTCCTTGAGCATACGCGCTACCTTCCTGCCGGTTTCCGCGTCGATGCCGTGTCTCAGCACCACGAGTTGCTTGGCTCTCGCAAGATTGACCTCTGCGTCCTGCACCTCGAGGCACGCAATATCGATGCCGCGTTTGGCGATTCTGAGCTTGAGGATTTCCAGCATTTGCTTGAGCTGAAAGTCAACCGGCGCGGTCATCGTCACCGTCGTGTCCTCAAGCTCGAATGTTGCGTCAGTGCCCTTGAAGTCGAAGCGTTGGGAGAGTTCGCGTATCGCCTGATCGACCGCGTTCGTGAGCTCATGCGTGTCGATTTCGGACACCACGTCAAAGGAGGGCATTAGCGATACCCGCGTGCTTGCAACGTAAATAGTTTCGCATATCTGCCGTCGGCTGCCATCAGCGATTCATGGCTGCCGCGCTCGACGATGCGGCCTTCCTCCAACACCAATATTTGGTCGGTCATGCGCACCGTTGAAAATCGGTGGGAGATGACGATGGCGATGCGGTTGCGGGTCAGTTCGCGGAAGTGCTGAAAGACCTCTGCTTCCGCGCTTGCATCGATCGCGGCGGTCGGCTCATCGAGCACCAAAATATCGGCCTCGCTGCGCATGAAGGCGCGCGCCAAAGCGATCTTCTGCCATTGGCCGCCGGACAGCTCGCGTCCGTCCTTGAACCACTTGCCCAATTGCGTCTGATAACCTGCAGGGAGTTGTTCGACGAATTCGGCCGCCAAACCTTGGGCGGCGGCGCTGCGCCAGCGCGCTTCGTCATCAAAAGCGCGAACGTCTCCCGCTCCTATGTTCTGCCCGACCCGCATCTGGTAGCGCGCAAAGTCCTGGAATATCACGCCAATTCGTTGGCGCAGCGTGCTCTCGTCCCATTCGTTCAGATCGAGTCCGTCGAGCAGGATTCTCCCCCGGGTGGGCTGATAGAGGCGCGTGAGCAGCTTGATCAAGGTGGTCTTGCCGGAACCGTTTTGCCCGACCAAGGCGAGGCTCTCCCCCGGGCGGACATGCAAATCGATGCCGGACAATGCCGGCGAGGTAGCGCCCGGATAGACGAATTCGACGTCTTCAAAACGGATTCCATCGCCGGGACTTGGACCCGCTTGCCGGTTGCCGCCGCGACTGCCCACGGGTTGCTCCAAATATTCGTACAAGTTCGAGAGGTATAAATTATCTTCATAGAGGCCGCTGATCGCCGACAGGGCGGCGCTCACGGCGGTTTGTCCCTGCCGCAGCAACATGAGGTACATGGTCATCTGGCCGACGCTCATCGCGCCCATGACGGCGGCCGCGGCGACCCAAACATAGCCGCCGTACAGGGCGGCCGTGCCGACCAGGCCCAAGGCGAATCCCCAGGCATCGCGGCGCAAGGTGAGATCTCGATCTTCGCGGTACAGCCGCGTAAAAATGTCGCGGTAGCTCTCCAACAGACGTGGCCCTAGCTCGAAGAGTTTGACTTCCTTGGCATGATCCTCGCGCGCCAACACCGACTCGAGATAGATCTGCATCCGCGACTCCGGAGCGCGCCAGCGGAACAGCCGGAATGCTTCACCCGAGAATTTTGTCTCGGCGAGGAAGGCCGGCAATCCAGCGAGGATCAACAGTGCGACCGCCCATGGCGAGAACTTGATCAGCAATCCACCGAACGAAACCAAGGAAATCGCATTTTGCAGAAGCCCGAATGTCCGCATGACCAGGCTCAAAGGGCGGCTTGAAGCTTCCCGACGCGCGCGGGTGAGCTTGTCGTAGAATTCGGAGTCCTCGAATTGGGTCAAATCCAGCGTCAGCGCTTTTTCGAGAATCATCACATTCACGCGCTGCCCCAGTTGCGCGCGCAGCAAGGATTGCGCAAGGGAAATGCCCCGCTGTGCCACTGCGATCGCAGCCACCAACAAAGCCTCGAAGGCGACAAAAGTCACCACATTGGTGAGCACGGTCGCGCCGGTGCGCCGATGCAGGTCGGCGGCGTGTATCACCGCATCGACGATCAGCGCGCCGACATAGGCAACCCCCGCGGGCAATACACCGGCGATGAGGGTCAGGCAGGCAAGAGCGATGCTGAGCGCCTTATTGGTCGTCCAGACCAATGCCAACGCGCGGCGGCTGTACGCGAACACACCAAGCAGACCACGCTGCAAGGTGCCCGGGTCCGACGCCGCGGCGGCCGGAGCATGTGCCGCGGAGATATGTGGATTGCGCGCCGCCAAGGTCTCGCTACTTCACCAGGCGTAGGCAGAATGGATAGCGATACGGTTTACCGTCACTGACGCGTATCGCCGCGATGATGACCAGCACCAGGTTCACAAGACCTAAAATCCACAGGAATACGAATCCGATCAGCACGACTGCCAGCACCGCGAAAACCAGCCCCAACAACCAAACCGTGATCTGAAAGTTGAGCGATTCCTTCGCTTGCTCGGCGGCAAAGGGCATCGTTTGTCCCTTGGTGCGCCAAATGATCAAGGGTCCCAGAATCGTGAAGAGCACGAGGCCGCCGAACGGAATAAAAATCAGGCCCGTGCCGCCCGTCAACCAAAGCAAACCGCATAGATGCGCCGCCATGGCCCAATTGCGCTCTTCGCTACGGACTTCATCGTTCATACGTTGCCTCACTTATGCCGGGGCAGCGGACTATAATGCGCTTTGTCCCGGCAGCCTGTAATGGCGGAAAAATCGTGAAATTCAAGCCCTTGCTCGATCGTTGGAAGACAGCGCCGGCGGCGGCGCGCACGGCGAAGGAGTATGCGATTCGCTTGAGTTTGGACGATGCTGCTCGCCTGCATGCCCTGGTGGAGTTGTTTCCCGGCCGCGCGGTCGAAGAGATCATCACTGACCTTATGCAGGCGGCCCTGGACGAGATCGCTGCCGCCATGCCGTATGTGCGCGGCCCCAAGATCATCTCGCGGGACGATCACGGCGATCCTGTCTACGAAGACATCGGCCTGACGCCGCGCTTCGAGGAGCTTACCCGCAAATTCAAGAAAAGCCTCAAGTCTTGAGTCCGCAGCGCCCCTGAGTCCGGAAAATGGCGCCCTTGACGCTGCCCGCGGGAGGCGGTGATACTCTCGCACATGGCGACAATTACCGATTTTCTTGCCAGCTGGTGGTGGCGCAGCCCCGTCAAGGAGTGGGCGCTGGTCGATTAAGTTTTAATCCAGTTCATCGTTGTCCAGAACCCATCTCCGCTCAGTAAACGGTGGTGGGTTTTTTGTTGTCCGTGTTTTTTTGAGCCGAGCGCCCATGAAGCAACCTTTCGACATCGCGGCCGACCTTGATACGCCGGTCTCGGCCTATCTGAAGCTTGCGCCATTCCGCCCCAGATTCTTGCTTGAAAGCGTCGAAGGCGGGGAGCGGCTCGCGCGGTATTCCTTTATCGGATTCGGCGATTGTCTCGAAGTGCGGTTGGATTCCTCGGGTCTGTATGTCGGCGGCGAGCGCTTACCCAGACCCCGGTCGAAGTCCGCATTCTTGAACGCCCTGCGAATGGCTCTCGCGCGGGCGCCACAGCCGCTGCCGGAGTTGCCGGGCGTGCCGCTCCTGGGTGGCTTGGTGGGATATACCGCATACGATGCGGTGCGGTATTTCGAGCGGCTGCCTGGGCGAAGTCTCGAAGCGACCGAGACGCCGCACGCATACTATATTGCGCCGCGCTCCTTGCTGGTTTTCGATCATTTGACGCGCGGCGTGGCGCTATTGCACGACGGCAGCGAAACGCAGCGGCAACAGTTGCGGCGCGAGGTCATTCAAGCGTTGCGCGGCGCCGTGCCGGCGATTCTCACCCCTGGTGGATTCTCACCGGCGGTCCCCTCGCTATCGGAAGCCGCACACGCCGCCGGGGTGCGGCGCGCGCAGGAGTACATCGCCTCCGGCGACGTGTATCAATTGGTGCTGGCGTCGCGATTCGAAGGCCGTCACACGCTGGCGCCGTTCGAGGTGTATAGGGCGCTGCGGCTGCTGAATCCTTCGCCTTACATGTATTTTTGCGAGCTCGGCGATATCACCGTGGTGGGTTCATCGCCCGAGGCCTTGGTGAAATTGCATGGCGGTCGTGCGCAATTGCGGCCGATCGCGGGTTCGCGTCCGCGCGGCGTGGACAGCGCGCACGACGCTGAGTTGGAGTCGGAATTACTGGCCGATCCGAAAGAAAACTCCGAGCATGTCATGCTCGTCGATCTGGCGCGCAACGACTTGGGGCGCGTTGCCACCGCCGGATCGGTCGTGGTTGAACCCTACCGTGTGATCGAGCGCTACAGCCACATCATGCACATCGTGAGCGGCGTCAGCGGCAAACTGGCGCCTGGCCAGGATGCCTTCGACTTGTTCGCCGCCGCCTTCCCTGCCGGCACTTTGGTGGGCGCGCCGAAAGTGCGCGCCATGGAAATAATCGATGAGCTCGAACCCGTGGGCCGACAGCTCTATGGCGGGACGGTCGGCTACTTCGGCCGACGCGGCGATATGGATCAGGCGATCACCATCCGGACCCTGGTGTTCCGTGGGGATGCTTACAGTTACCAGGCGGGTGGCGGCATTGTCGCCGACAGTTCCCCCAAAGCCGAATATGACGAGCTGATGGCAAAGAGCGCGGTGCTGCGCCGTGCCCTGAGCATCGCGGCGGAGGGCCTGTGAGCGCAAGGCCGAAGCTGCTGCTGATCGATAACTACGACTCCTTCACCTACAACCTGGTGCAGGCATTTCTGGTGCTGGGAGCCGAGGTTCAAGTCCATCGCAACGATCTCATTACCGTCGATGAAGCGTTGGCGCTTGGAGCTTCACACCTGGTCATCTCACCCGGTCCCGGCACGCCGTACGATGCGGGAGTCTCGATGCAAATGATCCGAGCGTTCGCCGGCCGCATACCGATCTTCGGCGTTTGTCTCGGTCATCAGTCCGTGGTGGAAGTATTCGGCGGCAAGGTGGTGCGCGCGGGCCGGCTGATGCACGGCAAGGTCTCCCCCGTGATCCATGACGGCAAGGGACTGTACGGCGGCATGCCGCAGGATTTTCAGGCGGGCCGTTATCATTCATTGATTGCAGAGCCCCAGAGCATACCGCCCGAACTCGAGGTCACCGCCCGAACGGCGCAGGGCGAGATCATGGGCGTGCGTCACAGGTCGCTGCCGATCGAGGGAGTGCAATTTCATCCGGAGAGCGTGCTCACGCCGGAAGGCCCCATTTTGATGGGGAACTTCTTGAGGATTTAGCCGGCCATGCACAGCCCGCAGCAAATACTCGAGCACTTGCTGGAACGCCGCGATCTTGCCGACGCGGACGCTGCGGCGTTGCTGGAGTTGCTGACGAAGCCGGATCTCGCGCCGGTCCTGGCCGGGGCGCTGCTGGTGGCATTGCGGATCAAAGGGGTCACGGCCACGGAGGTGCGCGGCCTCGCCGGCGCGATGCGCGCGCTCGCCCGCAAGCCGGCGCTGCCGAGCGGGCTCGACGCCATCGATATCGTGGGCACCGGCGGCGATGCGTCGGGCAGCTTGAATTTGTCGACGGGAGCAGCGTTGCTGACCGCCGCCTGCGGGTTGCCGGTGATAAAACACGGCAATCGGTCGGTTACGAGCCGTAGCGGCAGCGCGGACTTGATCGAGCAACTCGGGTTCAAATTGCCCTTGGACGAAACTCAGGTTGCGCGCTGTTTCGCGGCCAACGGATTCACGTTCCTTTTCGCGCCCTATTTTCATCCGGCCATGAAGGCACTGGCGCCGGTGCGCAGCGCCTTGGGAATTCGTACGGTGTTCAATATGCTGGGGCCGCTCACCAATCCGGCGGCGCCGCGCTTTCATTTGATCGGCGCTTACGATGAGGCAACGGCGGAGTTGATGGCCGGCACGTTGGCCGGAATGGCGATTCGGCGCGCCTGGGTCGTGCATGGCGCCGCCGGCTGGGACGAGGCGACGCCGGTTGGGCCGTTTCTGGCATTCGATGTCACTCCCGGCCGTGTTCACCGCCAGCTATGCGATCCGCGGGACTTCGGGCTCGCGCCGTGCAAGCTTGCGGATCTGGCGGGCGGAGACGCCGCGGCGAATCTTAAGGCCTTGCGCGCCGTGTTCGACGGGCGGGATCGGGGAGCGCATTGCGCGGCGCTGACGCTGCAGTCCGGTTTGGCTCTATTTATTGCGGGACGCGCGGATTCCGTTCCCGCCGGAATCAATATTGCGCGATCGGCGATCGACAGCGGCCAAGCGAAAGAGTGGCTGCGGCGCCTGCAGCAATTCGCGGCGGAGGCGTAGAGTGTGAGCGATTTTTTGGATGAGATGGCGCGCTCGAGCGCCGAACGAGTCGCCGAGGCGATGCGCCGCGAATCCGCCGATGCATTGACGGAACGCGCGAGGTTAGCGCCGCCGCCGCTGCCGCTGCGCCTGTCGCCGGCCGGGTTCGACGTCATTGCGGAGCTGAAACTGCGCTCTCCCTCCGCAGGCATCCTTGGGGATGCCCATCAGGATTGGTTGGGGCGAGCGGCTGCGTACGCGCGCGCCGGCGCAGCGGCAGTCTCGGTCTTGACCGAACCCAGTCGTTTTGACGGATCGCTGGAGCATTTGCGCCGGGTCTCGGGCGTATTGAGGCCCTTGGGCGTGCCGGCGATGCGCAAAGACTTTATTGTCGATCCGTATCAGGTGTTGGAGGCTCGCGCAGCGGGAGCGAGCGGCGTGCTTGTCATCCTGCGCATGTTGCCGCGCGGACGCGTTGCGGAGCTCTTGGATATGGCGGCGGCTCATCGGCTGTTTATGCTGCTGGAAGCGTTTGACGGGACCGATCTGGAAATGGCCCGAGACTTGACGGCGGCGCGCAAGCCGCGAGAGCAAACCATATTGATCGGAGTCAACAGCCGCGACTTGCGGACTTTGGAAGTGGTGCCGGGGCGATTTGCAGCTCTCGCATCGCAATTGCCGCCGCGCCGGCCGGCGGTTGCCGAGAGCGGTGTGGCCACGCCCGCCGATGCGCGTATCATGATGCAGCTGGGCTATCGTCTGGCGTTGATCGGGACCGCCTTGATGGCTCGCGATGATCCGTCGGAATTACTGGCGGAAATTCTCAACGCGACACGGTCTGTGCAAACTTAGATGTCTACACTCGGCGCCATGTGGATAAAAATTTGCGGCATTACCAGCGCCGATGCGGTTACTGCCGCTGCGGCGGCGAACGTCGATGCGATCGGATTCGTATTTGCGCCGAGCCCCAGGCAGGTCACGCCGGGTCAGGCGTCGCAGCTCGCGGCGCTCGCGCCCCCGGGAATTTTGCGCATCGCAGTGGCGCAGCACCCGCTGCAAATGAAGGTCGATGAAATTTGCCGGATTCTCAAGCCGGACTATTTTCAGACCGATGTCGAGGACTTGCGCGAGCTGAAAATTCCAGCGCATATCAAGGTGCTCCCGGTCGTGCGGTTTGGCCGTAAATCGCCTAGTCCCTTGCCGGCGCGGATTGTGTTCGAAGGGCCGTCCAGCGGCATCGGCGAACTGGCCGACTGGGGGCGAGCGGCGGAGCTCGCGCGCCAGACCGAGGTGATTCTCGCCGGCGGCTTGTCGGCGCAAAACGTTGCCGAAGCCATTCAAGCGGTACGGCCGTTCGGCATCGACGTGAGCAGCGGAGTGGAGGAGGTTCCGGGAGTCAAGGACCCGGCAAAAATTCACGACTTTGTGCGGGCGGTACGCGCCGCCGCGGCGCGGTTGGAGCAAGATTCATGAATTTCCAGCCGCGGGCCGGCGCCGCGCATCTTGCCGACTATCCCGATGAGAAGGGCCGCTACGGCGCATTTGGGGGCCGCTATGTGCCGGAAACATTGGTACCGGCCCTCGATCGCCTGCAAGCGGGCGTGAACCGCCATTTATCCAGCGCTGATTTTCTAGCGCAGTTCAGCCACGAGCTGAAGACCTGGGTGGGCCGCCCGACGGCGCTTTCCTACGCACCCACATTGAGCGCGCGTTGGGCGGCCGAGGTCTGGCTTAAACGCGAGGACCTCGCTCACACGGGCGCGCACAAGATCAACAATGCGGTGGGTCAAACGCTGCTGGCGAAACGATTGGGGGCCAAGCGCATCATCGCCGAGACCGGCGCCGGGCAACACGGCGTTGCGAGCGCAGCGGCCGCGGCTCGGCTCGGCATGCCCTGCGTCGTGTATATGGGGGCGGTCGACATTGAACGGCAAGCACCCAACGTCGGGCGAATGCAACTGCTGGGTGCCACGGTGGTACCGGTCAACAGCGGCGATAAGACGCTGCGTGCGGCCATCGATGAGGCGCTGCGCGATTGGGTATCGGATCCGGAAGGCACTTATTACTCGTTGGGTTCGGCCGTGGGCCCGCATCCCTATCCTTATTTGGTGCGCGAACTTCAATCGGTGATCGGCCGCGAGGCTCGAGCGCAAATGCTGGAGCAAGCGGGCGGTTTGCCGGATATAGCGGTTGCTTGCGTCGGCGGCGGCTCGAATGCGATCGGCCTGTTTCATCCCTTTCTGGGCGATGTGGGAGTGCGGTTGCTCGGCGTGGAAGCCGGCGGCCGCGGCTCGGGGCTAGGCGAGAACGCGGCTTCGTTGACCCGCGGGACGCCCGGCGTTTTGCAAGGTAGCTATACCCTGATTTTGCAAGACGCCTTCGGCCAAGTGCAGGAAACGCATTCGGTGTCCGCCGGTCTGGATTATTCGGGTGTCGGACCCGAGCATGCCTACTTGATGAAAAGCGGGCGCGTCGCTTATGAGTCGGCGACGGACGATGAGGCTCTGGATGCGCTCACGGAGTGCGCGAAATGCGAGGGTATATTGCCGGCCATCGAGACCGCGCACGCCTTTGCGGGCGCNNGGGCGCGCGCCGCCATGCGAAAGCACATCCCGGCGCGAGAATTCTGATCGGCTGTTCCGGGCGCGGCGACAAGGACATGCCGATTCTGCAGCGTACCGTGTTGCAGGACGCGCACTGAACATGTCGCCGCGCGATAGCATTTCCGCGGCCATTCAAGCTGCGGTTGCACAAGGTCGGCCGGCGCTTGTCGGCTACCTGACGGCCGGATTTCCGACACTGAAGCGGTTCAAGGAGAATCTTGCGGCTGTTGCAAGCGCCTGCGACGTCGTGGAAATCGGCGTGCCCTTTACCGATCCGATGGCCGATGGCACCACGATTCAGCGGGCAAGCTTCGTCGCACTCGCCGGCGGCGTGACGCTTCCTTGGATCATTCGGGAGCTCAAATCCGTGGGAGCGGCCCACACGGCGCCTATTCTATTAATGAGTTACTTAAATCCTCTGCTCGCCTACGGGCTTAACGCGCTGGCGCGGGATGCGGCCGCCGCCGGAGTCGCCGGATTCATCGTCCCCGATTTGCCCTATGAGGAAAGCGACGATCTTAAGCGGGCCCTCGATCAAGAGGGGCTCGCGTTGGTGCAGATGGTGACGCCGGTTACGCCTGCCGGACGTCTGGCAATGCTGTGTTCGGCCGCCCAAGGTTTCGTATATGCAGTGACAATGACCGGCACGACCGGAAAATCGGCCGCCGTCCCCGATGAGGTGCTGGAGTACATGGATCGAGTCAAGCGCTGCTCCACCGTTCCGGTATGTGCCGGGTTCGGCATCCGTTCGCGCGAGCAGGTCGCCCGCTTTGCGGCGCATGTGGATGGCGTGGTGGTGGGTTCCGCCTTGATCGAGACTTTGGAGCGAGGCGGCGATGTGGGAGCCTTTCTCGGGTCGCTGCGCTAATGAAGCGCGTATTTCGCGCCGCAACTCTGGTGCAAGTCGCCCACGCGCGCAACGTGCTGATCACCGCCGGCATCCAATGCGAGCTGCGCAATCAATACCTGGCGGGTGCGATGGGCGAATTGCCGATGATGGAGACCTGGCCGCAGCTCTTCGTCGATGACGAGGACGAGCAGTCCGCCTTGCGCGCGCTGGCTCGTGCCGCCACGGCTCCGGTGGGACATCCATGGATCTGCGAGGACTGCGGCGAGCAGCTCGAGGCGCAATTCACGAGTTGTTGGCGCTGCGGCGCCTCGAAACAGTAGCCCGCGCGGCATCGTGTCGGACAAACACTGACAACAAATGGCGTGAAGTCTGAGCCGAGGTTCAGCGCCTGCCCATGGTTCCGGCGCGCGGCTCAGGTTACAAACTACCCAGGCCAGTGTAACGATTACACTGGCGCGCTCAGGAGGAGGTTTGTAATGAATGGTGTCAGTAATAGCTATTCCGCGCCGGCGGAGCCCTGCGTGGCGGCCGGTATTCTACTGGGTGGATCCCCGGCCATGCAGGAAGTATTTCGACTGATCGAAAGGGTTGGACCGACCGAAGCCGGTGTCCTACTGACGGGTGAGAGCGGCTCCGGCAAGGAGTTGGCGGCTCGATCCATTCACGAGCGCAGCCCGCGCCGCGGCGGCCCCTTCATTGCAATCAACTGCGGCGCGATCCCGGCCGGTCTCATCGAAGCCGAACTATTCGGTTACGAGAAGGGCAGCTTTACCGGTGCGGTGAGGGCCCACGCAGGGGTGTTCGAGCGCGCCCAGGGGGGCACGCTCCTGCTTGACGAAATAACCGAAATGCCTCTCGACATGCAGACTCGTTTGCTGCGGGTCCTGGAAACCCGAATGTTCTATCGCGTGGGCGCCAGCGCCGAATTCCTCGCCGATGTGCGGGTAATCGCCGCCACGAACCGCTGCCCGCTGCAGGCCGTGCAGAACGGCCAATTGCGCGAGGACCTGCTGTATCGTTTGGCCGTGTTCCCGATCCAATTGCCGCCGCTGCGTCGCCGCGCCGATGATGTAGAAGTGCTTGCGGATCATTTCTTGGCGGGACTCAATGCCCAAAGCCGCACCCATAAGCGGCTTTCGGCGCTGGCGCGGATGACGCTGAAGCAACACACGTGGCCCGGTAACGTCCGTGAACTCAAGAATTGCATCGAGCGCGCTTTTATTCTCGGCGATACGACGCTCGAGCTTGCGCCCCTGATTCACAACGGCGCGCCGATACGGGCCGTCGATTCAGCCGGCGACCGCGATCGCCTGAGCATTCGCGTGGGATCGCGCATTCACGATATGGAGCGCTCCTTGATCGAAGCGACGCTCGACTATTTCCAAGGCAACAAGCGGCGGGCTGCGGATGCGCTGGGATGCAGTTTGAAGACGCTGTATAACAAGCTCAACGGGTATTCGCACAGCCAAGAGTGCGCAAATAGCTAGCCGCCGATTCACCGGAGACAAAACGTGTCACGAGTACTCATAGCGGACGATCACGCGGTCGTGCGGGCCGGTTTCAAACAATTCCTAGAAGCGGATTCCAGCATTAACGCCATTGGCGAGGCCTCCAGCGGCAACGAGACTCTTGATCAACTTCGCCAGCACGAATGGGATCTGGTGCTGCTCGACATTCACATGCCGGACCGCAGCGGTCTGGATATCCTGCGCCATATCCAAACCGGGCACCCGGGGGTCCGCGTATTGATGATGAGCGGCCTGCCGGAACAACAGTATGCGGTCAATGTGCTGCGGGCCGGGGCCAGCGGATACTTATCGAAAGACAGTGCCCCGGAGGAGTTGATGAAGGCGGTGCGCACCGTACTCTCCGGGCGGCGATATGTCAGTTCGGCGCTGGCGGAGATCTTGGTCGCGGATCTGGGCGCAGATCCGGACAAGCCTCTGCACGCCAGGCTATCGACGCGTGAGTTCCAAATATTCTGTAAATTGGCGGCCGGACGCGGCGTATCGGACATTGCCCATGAGTTGAGCCTCAGCGTGAAAACGGTGAGCACCTACCGCAGCCGAATATTGGAGAAAATGAGCTTCAGCGCGAACGCCGACATCACCTCTTACGCCCTACGTAATGGGCTCATTCAGTAGAACATGCAGCAAGTCATGCGAATGGTTACGAGCTGTGGGAATCGTCCTACGCTCGAAGCGCCGAACCAGGTGTGGTCACGGCGCGTCGCGCCGCAGTAAACTTGTCGCATTACGCATACACTCACCATGGACAGAATGACAATGGCTCAGTGCTTGAGAGTCTTACTCGTCGAAGACTCAAAGGTGTTGACGGAACGGCTGACTGAAGCCATCAGGCAGATCGCGGACGTCGAACTCATCGGGACCGCAGACACGGAAGCGGCGGCCGTGGCTGCCGTGAAGCGCGAGTCAATCGACGTGGTAATCCTGGATTTGCACCTGAAGCAAGGCACGGGCTTCGGCGTCATGCGTGCCTTGGCCACCACACAGCTGAAGCCGCGCATCGTCGTGCTGACCAATTACGATTTGCCGGAATACAAGAATGCGGCGATTGCGCTGGGGGCCTCGCACTTTCTGGACAAAGCGCGGGACTACGGCCGATTGCCGGAAGTTTTGCACGAAATTTGCGAGGCACACCTCGCGAAGCACTAGCGATTATTGCCGTCTCGCTACTCCCCGGTAATGTCTACCGATCTTTAGGCAAGTTCTACACGAAAGCCCGTTACCACCATGGCGCAACCCCATGGTATGCCCTCCGTCAAGCGAATTCCCGGTTGGCACGCGGCTTGCCTCTCTCCCGGTACCGAGGACTTTTCTCGACGTCGTTCATTATCCGCCGGTTTATATAGGAGAGCAGCAGTGAACTGGGATCGCGTACAGGGCAACTGGAAGCAGTTCAAAGGGATGGTGCGGGAAAAATGGAGCAAGCTGACCGATGACCACGTCAATGCGATAGACGGCCATCGAGAAATACTGGCCGGGAGACTGCAAGAGGCCTACGGAATAGGCAAGGAAGAAGCGGAACGGCAAATCAGCGACTGGCAAAAATCCATTCACGATCTCGCTGACGATCTTGATGCGAGCGCGCGCAAAGTGAACGCTCGGCGGTAAATCAATCGGTGCCGCGGACTCATCGCGGCATCAGCTAAGGAGCAATGACGTGTTTGTAGAATTATCGAGATTGACCCAGGGCCTAACGGTTTGCGCGGCAGCTGTTATCGGACTGGCGGCGTGCGCCAGCACCCCCGTCCCGAACGAAAAAATCGCCGTCGCCAAGGCCCAGGTCCAACGCGCGGAGCAATCCGGCGCACCTGAACTAGCGCCGGTTGAAATGGCGGCGGCGCGCGACAAGCTGGCGCGCGCCGAGAAGGCCGCCGCCGACCGCGATGCGCAACCTGCCGCTCAATTGGCAGAGCAAGCGAACGTGGATGCACAACTGGCGGAAGCAACCGCACAGCAGCAGCGCTCGCACAAAGCCGAAATGGAATCTGACGCGAGCATGCAGGCCTTGCGTCAAGAGTCCCTGCGCAGCTCGCCACCTACTCAATAAGGCAGTTTATGAACGCAAAACTATTCATTGGAATTGGTGCGGCGCTGGCCTTATGCGGCTGTGCATCGACCCCTAGGCCGAACGCGGCGCTTGAAGGCGCCGAAACGGCAGTGCACTCGGCCGAGGCGGATCCCAACGTGAACCGGTATGCAGCACTCGAGTTAGACACGGCAAAGAAGCAGCTGGACATCGCCGAGCACGCAGCGCTGGATCACAGGGAGGCGGACATAGCTCAGCCAGCTTACCTCGCCACGCAGAACGCGCGGCTTGCGCAAGCGCGCGCAGCTGCAAAGGCCGACGATGCCAGGGTCGCGGCCGGCCAGGCGGAACGCAGCCAGATTCAGCTGGCCGCCCGTAATCGCGAGGTCGAGAACGCGAACAACCAAACAGAGAACGCGAAGATTCAGACCGCTGAAGCCAACGAGCAGACTGCTCNNCTGCTCAAGCCAATGAACAATCGGCTCGCTTGCAAGCGGAAGTCGATCAACTGAAGGCGACCCCGACGCCACGCGGATTGGTGCTGACGCTCGGTGATGTATTGTTCGATACCGGCAAAGCCGAATTGAATCCCGGCGCCGGAAGAAAATTGGATCAACTGGCGCAATTCCTAAAGGATCATCCTGAGCGTCGCGTAGAAATCGACGGATTCACCGATAGCGTGGGGTCGAGCGCTTACAATCAGGAACTCTCGAAACGGCGTGCCGATGCCGTCAAATCCGCGCTTCTAATGCGAAACATCGACGGCTCGCGGATCGACACTGAAGGCTATGGTAAGGCCTATCCGGTGGCGGATAATAACGATGCGGGCGGCCGGCAACTGAATCGCCGGGTCGAGGTAGTGATTGGTTCCAACGACGGTACACCCATCTCGCCGCGCAGTTGATATCGCGCGTCGACAGGGTGTCCGTAGCGCCGATCAGCCGGCCTCATACGGCAGCATTTTGGGCAACGGGATCAACGCAGTCACGATGGTGCCGCCGGTATCCGGGCTGCGCACGTCCCAGCTGCCGCCTAGCGCGGCGATTCTGTGCCGCATCGATGCAAGGCCATGCGATGTGATCGTCTGCAGGCGATTCGCGGGGATACCCTTGCCGTCATCTGAGATTCTCAAGATGAAGATGTCGTCGCGGATCTCGACGGTCAAGTCCGCCGACTTCGCATCGGCATGCTTCAAAATATTGGTCAAAGTCTCCTGAGCGATCCGGAAAACGCCGATCGACGCGTCGGGATTGAACCGAAGCTCCGTCTCGGGCATCGACTCGCTGCAACGAAGCCCGCTACGACGGCAGGTCTCCTTGAATTGCCAGCGCAATGCCGCAAACAGGCCCATGTTGTCGAGCAGGGTCGGGCGCAGCTCCTCGACAACACGGCGCTTCAGATCGACGCCCGCGCTCAGTGATTCATGTATCCGCCTGAAGCGTTGCTCGACGCCGGGATCGCTCGTCGGAAGTCGCTGTTGCAGCCAAGACAGATCCATGCGTGCCGCGACCAGAAGACCGCCGAGTTCATCGTGCAGCTCGCGCGACAGCGCAGACTTCTCCTGCTCGGAGACGCCCTGCAGATGCGTCGATAGCGCGGCCAATTCTTGAGTCCGCTCCTCGACCAGCCGTTCCAATTCCTGCTTTTGATCGCGCAAGCTGGTCGTCTGCCGCGCGCGGCGGCGCATGTCGCCGTATACAAGCCGCGTCGCCAGCAGCACCAGCCCGATGTTCAGCAGCAAACCCACCACGGTAATGCCGCGAGAGAAGCGCCAATCGTATTGCCATCGCTGCGTCGCCGCGGACAATGCCTCGGTCTCCTGTTGCCGCATCGTGGTGACTATCCGCAGAATCGCGTCCATGGATTGCTTGCCGACATTGGTGCGCACCATGTTCACCGCCGGTGCGGTTCCCGTTCGCTTGAACAGGGCAAGAGTATCCTCGAGTTCCCCGAGCTTCTTCCCGGTTAGAACGCGTAACTCGCGGATCTTCGCTTTGCCGTCCTCGGATTGCGCGTAGGAGTCATGCAAGCGATCGAGCGCCGCTTCGACTTTTGGAATCGCCTCGTGGTAGGGGGCCAGATAGGAATCCTCGCCGGTGAGCAGGTAGCCGCGCTGACCCGATTCCGCATCGGTGAGCAGCGCCATGAACTCGCTCAAGGCCTGCTGCCGCAACTGCGAATCGTGCACGTACTCGTTTGCGGCATTGAGTCGGGATTGGCCGGCCGCAGCGAGGAAAAACAATCCGGTGAGAAAGACGATCAACAGCAAAGGAGGCAGGGCGATGTACCATCGACCGATCGCGCTCAATTCCTCGCCCAAGATTTTCATGCAACAATTCCCGCTCTTCGCACGGCGAGTCTAGCATGTGGGTGAATTCCTACACGAAGCGCAGCCGGTAACCGATGGCGCGCCGCGTCCGTCGCCGCCAAACTACGTATGCGCAACGGCAAGCGTCCTTGATCGCCGTGGGGAGGGCCCGGGGCCGGCCATGGGGCCGCGTTTCAGGTGATCACAATGTTCGCGGCCGGAATTGCCAAGATACCGATCTTTGTGGTCTTAATGCTCGCCGGTGCCGGCTTCGCGCTTGGCGTCATGCGCAGGTCCGGACGCGGACGTTAGTTTTGTGCCACACATAGGAGGAAGACCATGGAGACGACATTTGACGGAACCGCCGAGCAGGCTCGCTCGACAGGGCACCGCATCAAGAATGACATCGACGATCGGGTGAGCGACATCAAAACGGCCGCTTCCGTCGAAATCAGGAGCTTGATAGCGGACGTCGAAGACCTCGTTGCGAAGATCGCGGACTTGAGCGATGCCGACGTCACCAGAGTGCGCGGCAAGGTACAGCGCGCAATCGACTCCGCCAAGGATAGCATTGCCGAAAGCGCCGACACGCTGCGGCAGCAAGCGCAAAAGGCGGCCTATTCCGCCGACGATTTCGTCCGCGAGAGTCCGTGGCAGGCGGTAGGCATTGCAGCCCTGGTGGGTATGCTGATCGGTTTAGTCGCGACACGCCGCTCCTAGGGCCGCGCCGATGCGTATGCTGTGGTCTTTGCCGAAAGCGGCGCCGGTACTGCTGCGTCATCTCGTGGCATATGTCGAGCTGGCAGGTCTGGATCTCGCAAGAGCGCAACGGGAAATCACCGCGCAGCTGGTGGCATCCGCAATTGCCGTCGTCAGCGTGCTCTTTGCCGTGCTGATGGGATGCTTGGCTGTCGTGGCCGGAACCTGGAATACACCATACCGGTTTGCGGCGATCGCGTGGATGGGCGGCGGATTCCTGGTGCTGGCAGTGTTGGCGGCCCTATATAGATCGAGCGTGGCACGAGCTCAATCCCCGTTTCTTTCCTCGGTGCGTCGCGAATGGCACGAGGATCGTGTGATTCTGGAGCGAATATTGTCTTCGGAGCAGGAATGAACGCCATAATGGATCGGGACGACAGCGCTCGCTGCGAGACGCTGGCCAAGCTTGCCGAATCGCGCCAGGAATTGCGCCGCGTGCTGGAACCCCAGCGCCAAGAGTCTGCGGATACCGGGCCGGCTTCGTCGGGCGCGCCACGCGCCTTTCCCCGCAGCCGGACCATGCAGCTGTTGATGAGCGGCCGCGGACTCGGCACGGTGGGCGCCGTCCTCACCGGGCTGCTCGTTGCACGCCCCGCATTCGCACTGCGCCTATTGCGAATGGTGCCCGTCAGCGCGGTCGCGCGCGCGCTTTTGTTGCGGGGATTTACCGCCCTGCGAGCGAAGCATGAATAGGGAGTACTCCAATGAAATGGCAAGAGATTGAGACGCGGTGGCTTAAGTTTCGTCCCTTGGCAAGGCGCCGCTGGCTGGCGCTCAGCGATGAGAATTTGGACGAAATCAACGGCCGGCGCGAGTCGTTGTCCGAGATTCTTCAACAGCGCTATGGCGTCAGCCGCGATATAGCAGAGCTCGAGATAGACACGTGGTGCGCGACTTTCGACGACGAGGAACACGAATCGGCGCAATATGCATCGGTGATCGCCGGTCCGGCGTCGTCACGACCGCTCTCCGAATCCGTGGATATGCGGCGCCGTACGCACCCCCGTCGCTAAGGATTGCATCAACCCAATACGACGTGCACGCGATGTTCGCGGCCGTCATCGACCAGGCTGATGTCGCAGGCGGAGCGCGATATTTCCAGCCCGTCGAGCGAGGCAAGAATTATTCCGCGACTGACACCACGTGGGTTTTCCACCCTGATGAGGTAGCGCGAGGCCGCATGCCGATAGACGAACTCAAAGCTCGTCCAAGCGCGCGGCACGCACGGATTGACCCGCAAAACCTTGCCTCGAAGGCTGATTCCAAGGATGCCCTCGATCGCGGTGCGGTACATCCAGCCGGCGCTACCGGTATACCAGGTCCAGCCGCCGCGCCCGATGTGGGGCACCGCTGAATACACATCGGCGCAGGCCACGTACGGCTCCACCTTGTAGCGGTGAATGCCGGTTCGAGTGCTGGCATGGTTGATGGGGTTGATCAGCGAAAATAGCTCTCCGGCCCTGTCGCCATCGCCGAGCAGCGCAAAGGCCAGAATCGACCACATCGCCGCGTGCGTATATTGGCCGCCATTCTCGCGAATACCGGGCGGATACGCCTTGATATAGCCCGGATCGTGCCGCGTGTGATCGAACGGTGGGGTGAATAGCTGCACCAGGCCGTCGCTGCGGCTGACCAGCTGCGTATTGACCGCGGACATCGCGCGAACCGCGCGCGCGGCGTCCGCGCCTCCGGAAATCACGGCCCACGACTGAGCGATGGAGTCGATGCGGCATTCCTCGCTGGATACCGATCCTAAGGGTGTTCCGTCGTCATAGTAGCCGCGCCGATACCAATCGCCGTCCCAAGCTTCACGCTCTATCGCTTGTTGCAAGGAGTACGCGTGTTTACGCCACAGAAGCGCTTTTGCAGGCTGTGTAAACCTTTCGGCGATGGGTGCGAAGGCAAGCAACGCGGAGTGCAGGAACCAGCCGAGCCAAACGCTTTCACCGCGACCCGCGGCTCCCACGCGATTCATACCGTCGTTCCAATCGCCGGTGCCGAAGAGCGGCAGGCCGTGGGAACCGATCTCGAGACTGGTGTCGAGCGCGCGGGCGCAATGCTCGAACAGCGTCTCGGTGGCCGTGGTCGATTCCGGGGCGGCGAAACTTTCCTGTTGATCCGCTGCCAGCGGATCGCCTGCCAAAAAGGGCAGCTTTTCGTCGAGTACGCCGAAATCTTCGGTGACTTCCAGATAATGGGCAACGACGAATGGCAGCCAAATTCGGTCATCCGACACGCGTGTTCTGACTCCCTGGCCGGAAGTCGGCAGCCACCAATGCTGCACGTCACCGGCTTCGAACTGCCGAGCCGCGGCGCGCAGAATATGCTCGCGGGCGACAGCCGGTCGTGAAACACAAAGCGCCATGACGTCCTGCAATTGGTCGCGATAGCCGTACGCGCCACTGGTCTGATAGAACGCGGTTCGCGCCCACAATCGGCAGACCAGCGTCTGATAGAGCAGCCAACCGTTGAGCAGAATGTCCATGGACCGATCCGGCGTCCTTACCTGTATCGCACCCAGAGTCTCGTCCCAAAAGTCGCATACGGCTCGCAATACGCCATCGAGATCCAGGCCGCGATAGCGCTCGATCAGCGCGACGGCGCCGTCCTTCGACGCCTCCTCGCCGAGCAGGAATACAAGTTCAGTCTCTTCGCCCGGCCGCAAGCTGATCTTGCACTGCATAGCACCGCAAGGATCCAGCCCACCGCCGACGCGATTCGACAAACGGTGGGGGCCGAGCAGTGCGGCGGGTTCGGCGAGGGACCCATGGCGCCCGATGAATTCGGCGCGATCGCCGCTCACGCACTGCTGTCTCCCGCCCATATCCATGAAAGCTATGCGGGATTGGAACTCCGTACTCCAGGGGTTGCGCGCCAGCAGGGCAGCGGTTTTCGGTTCCACCTCCGTGACGATGTATGAAGCCGTCCTGCTGCGCTGATTGCCCAGCACCCAGTCCAAGAAATGTGTTACCGAAAGATGGCGCAATTCCCCGGAATGATTCACGATCTTGAGCCGCGAAATCTTGAGCGGATCCTCGAGCGGCACGAATTGCAGAAGATCCAAAGAGATTCCGTGCGAGATATGCTCGAACCGGGTGTATCCAAAGCCGTGCCGAATCACATAGGGGGAGGACGGCTCGCGAATCGGCAGCGGCGTCGCGCTCCAGAGATCTCCGGTGACTTCATCGCGAATGTAAATCACTTCCGAGGGCATGTCGCCGACGGGGTCGTTTGACCACGGCGTGAGTTGATTTTCGCGCGCATTCAAAGACCAGGTACTTCCCGATCCGTCCGCGGATACTTGAAATCCGAATTGCGGGTTCGCGATCACGTTGACCCAGGGCGCCGGTGTCCACTGATCTTCATCGAGAACCGTCACGTATTCGCGTGCCGAGGCCGAAAACCCGCCAAGACCGTTGAAGAACTCCAGCGCCGGCATCGCGCGCGGCGCAGCCGCACGCGATGCCGTCTCGATATTCTTGAGATGCCGTCGCGGCACCGGCTCCGGTTCGCGCAAACGCGCAAGCTGGTCGCTCAAGCGGCCGCGTCTGGCGACGAATATGGCGCGCGCCGCCGTTTGCAGCAGCTCGCGATTCGCGGGAAGCATCGAATCGCCGCGCAGCGTGAACACTCCGCCGCGTCCGGGACCGTCCTCGTCGTGGCCGCGCGTTTGCGCCGTCCTGATCGCCGCATCCAGGCCGAGTTGTAGGTCCGATGAGTAGGACGGCGGCCGATCGTTCAGAATGACCAGATCCACTGCGAGGCGCTTGAGCCGCCAATATTCGTGGGCCTGAAGCAGCTGTTTGACGATCTCAAGATCGTGCTCGTCATCTATTCTGACCAGTACGATCGGTAAATCGCCGGAGATCCCATTTGCCCACAGCGCCGCCGGCCCCAGCTGATTCTTGTTCAAGATATCGCGTGGGGCGCGCAACGACGAATCGGCATACAGCACCCTGTTCGCAATGCGCTGAAATTGCTGGGCCTCGTCGAAATCGATGCCAAGATACCGCAGCTGCACCTGCGCTTGTGTCCATGCCAGGGTCTTCGTGCGCTCGAATGCCGCCATGTCACGGTGCTTGTCGGCGAGGGCAATCGCCAGTGCGCGGCTCGTGGTGACGCCGGTCCAAAAATCGACGCGCGCGGTTTCCCCGGGTGCAACTCGCACTCGCCGGCGCAGCGAGAGCACGGGATCGAGCACCGTTCCCGCCGTATTCGACAATGGCCGCGCATCCATGATCGATATGGCGTTGCGCAACTCATGCCCGCGCCCCAAAAAACGCGCCCGATCGGTTTCGAACTGTAAGCCACCGATGGCCTCACCCTCGAGCGCGCTGACATGGAAAACCCAAAGTTCAGCGTCGGCGGGCTCCCGGGCGCGCCGGGTTGCCAGCAGTGCTCCGCCATCGGCGATGAATTCGGTTTGCACGAATAATTTCGAAAACGCGGGATGCGCCGAATCCACTGCCGGCGTCGCCAACACCGCTTCCGCATAGGTGGTCAACTCGATTTCGCGTACGCGGTTTCCATTATTCGTCACCGAAACCCTTCGAACTTCCGCATCGTCCTCCGCGGACACCAGGATTTCGGTACAGGTCACGATGGGCCCGTCCTTACGGGTGATTTCCGCGCGATCCTCGAAAAACGACACATCGTAGCTGTCCGGTTCCCGTCCGACAGGCTGGTATCCGGCCGACCATACCTGGCCGTTGGCGACATCGCGCAAAAATACGTAGAAACCCCAGGGATCGCAGGTGGGGTCTTCGCGCCAACGAGTAATCGCGATGTCTCGCCAGCGGCTGTAGCCGGAGCCGGCGGCGGTGATCATCACCGAATAATTGCCGTTGGACAGCAAGTGCGTTCGCGGCGCAACGTGATGAGGAGAGCTGAAGCGGCGCGGCACCGCCGCCGCCAAATCTCGCAATTCCGGCGCGGATTGCACTTCGTCGATTCCGGGCGGCGACATGTCGGTATCGCGCGGTGTTCTTTCTTGCAGCAGCAGTTCGGTCGCCTGGATCCTGGAGTCCATGTGAAAGCGCGCTTTGAAGATCCCGTTCATGAGTACATTGGCGATGGATACCATGATCATGCCCTGGTGATGCGCCATATAGGCGCGCACCGGCACCATCGATTTGCCTTCGGGAAGGCGGGCCGGCGTAAAGTCCAGCGCGTCGTACCAGCCAAAGCGGCCGCGGCCGCCGATTTTTTCCAAGCGCGCGAAATTGCGAATGGCGGCCTTTGGATCCACCATCGCCGCCAGGGCGGTCGCATAGGGCGCGACCACCGCCTCGTCGCCCAAGCCCCGTTGAAGTCCAAGTCCGGGTACTCCGAAACTCGAGTATTGATAGGTAAATTCCCGGTCTCGCGCATTGAACGCCGACTCCGAGATGCCCCAGGGCAAGTGGCACTCGGCGCCGTATTGAATTTGCCGTCTGACGATGAGGCGCGCAGTTTCTCCGAGCACGCTGCCGTCGGGCTCGCGCATCACCAGCGCCGGCATCAGGTACTCGAACATCGAGCCGGACCACGACACGAGAGCCGAGCTTTTATCGACGGGAGTCAGGAGACGGCCCAGCCGAAACCAGTGGCGGGCCGGGAGATCTCCCTTTGCGATCGCAACAAAGCTCGCGAGACGCGCTTCGGATGCCAGCAGATCGTAGCAGCTCGAGTCCTGCGCGCGCTCCGCGACGCGGTATCCGATGCTCAGCAACTGACGCGCCGGCTCGACCAGAAATCCGAACTCCATGTCGACCGCGAAATCCCGCGCCCTGCGCGCCAGCTCGTCGATTCGCGCGTTGAATTGCTCCGTTCGCTCTTCCCCCGGCGCCCCGTCGCGCGCATGACTGCAAACGTTGGCGTGAAGCATTTCACACCATTTGAGCAGAGGCGCATTGCCGCCCTCGCCGCGCTCATCGGTGAGCGCCTGCGCGATGTCGTGAATGCTCGCAGCCTGCGCGAGAATTGCCGCGAGGTCGTGGCTTGGGCCCGATCCCGCACTCGATCGCAGGGACAAACGCAGGTGCTCGAGAGCGGAGTCGAGCTGACCGGGCGAGACGCCATAGTTGCGTCGTTCATCTTTGAGGGCGCGCGCAAAGATCTGCATTTGTTCCATGGTGTCCTCGATACCGCTCATCCGGACTGGCGTCGAAACCGGCCTGCTCCGCCACTCGTACAAGGCACCTTCGAGCGCCAATAGGTGGCCGGCCAAATTCCCGCTGTCCACGGTGGAGATATATTTTGGATCGAGCGGACGCAAATCGTGAGTGTCGTACCAATTATAGAGATGGCCGCGAAACCTCTCGAGCCTGTCGAGCGTAGAAAACGTCGCCTCGAGCCGCTCCATCGCGTCAAGCGTGCCGATCCAGCCAAATTCGCGGGCGGATACCACCGACAGCAAGTACAGGCCGATGTTGGTCGGCGACGTGCGGTTCGCAATCACCGCATTCGGCACTTCTTGAAAATTATCCGGCGGCAACATGTTCTGTTTGGCCGTCACGAAGGTATCGAAGAAGCTCCAGGTTTGGCGCGCCATCATCCTTAAACTGTGGCGATCGGCGGCCGTCAATGGCTCCAACCTGGCCGCGGGCGCCGGCTGGCTGACGTACCGTGCGATGACGGGCGCGGCGCCCCAAGCCAGCAGCAAGGCGGCGGCGATCGCGGGGACTCCATGCGCCAGCAGCACCAGCAACAGCACGATGACGAGGACGATCAGTAGCCCGCCGGACATACGCCGGTAGAAACCCAGGGGCGTGGACCATAAGCCGGCCTTTGATTCAGCCGTGGTGGTCCATTCCAAGAGTTTGCGCTTCGTGATGAGCAGCCGGTACAAGGTGCGGCAAATGGCGTCCGCCATGACCCATGCCTGATCCGCCAAGAAGAAAAGCCTTAAGACAAGCAGCGCAGCCGCTTGCTTCGAAGAGTCGCGGGCGGTGCTCATGTAGCTGCGCCTCGAGAGTGCCGCGAAGCGCGGCACCAGGACCGGCGCCAGCGGCAACAGCACCGGCAGAGCGAAGGCGGCCAGCACGAACAGGGTCCAAACGAGCGGCGATGATCCCATCCAAATGAGCGCGAATGCCACGAGGGCCGCGGGCGCCAGCAGCGACCGGCGCAAATTGTCGAGCATTTTCCAGCGGNNGCAACAACTGCCAGTCGCCGCGCGTCCAGCGATGCTGGCGAGCGGTGGCCACTCCATAGCGCGATGGGAATTCCTCCACGACCTCTACGTCCGTGGCAAGACCGCAGCGCGCGTAAATACCCTCGAATAGATCATGACTGAGCAAGCTGTTGTCGCCGGCGCGGGCGGCAAGCGTCGCTTCAAACGCCGCGACGTCATAGATTCCCTTGCCGGANNTAAGAACCCTCTCCGAACATGTCCTGATAGACGTCCGACACGGCGAAGGCATAGGGATCGATGCCGCTCGGTCCGGAAAATACGCTCTGGAAGATCGAGGCCTCATGCCCGGCGGGCAATGACGGGGTCACTCGCGGCTGCAGGATTGCGTATCCCGCCGTTACCCTCTCCTGGTCGCAGTCCACGATGGGCTTATTCAGGGG
>PKXS01000117.1:0-16282 GCA_003132425.1 Gammaproteobacteria bacterium
GCCGGCCGGCGTCGCGACGTCGATTTCATTGACCGCCACCGGCATGGCGATGAGCGGATCGACGCCTCTGGCTTGCAATCGAAGCTGCGCGATGCCGCTGCCGTAGTTCGCCAGGAGAATTCTGGTGCGGTCCGCGCTTTTCCGTGTTTGCGAGTCCGAACTGTCGGCAACCAGGAGTAGGGGCGCCGGGGCCGCGGCCGTGAATCGCCGGGCGTACTCCTCGGGTACTATCAACACCACTTGCGCGGCGCCGCTGCGAACCGCCGCGCGCGCGCCGCTTTCCGACAGCGACGCCTTGGCGAGCTTGACGCCCTGCGACTCAAGATAGCTGGTCAATCCGGGAGCACGTTCGCTTCCTGAGATGGTGAAATGCAGTGCTTCGTCGGATTGCACGGCGGTCTGATCGAGTATCCGTGTCACCATGGCGCCGAACAGCAACGGACCGAACAACGGGCCGAACAGCAGCGCCGACAGCAGCGTGCGGCGATCGCGCAGGTTCTCCAGAAATTCCTTGCGGAATACCGTGAGCAGCGCACGCACTAGTTGACGCCCTCGGTGCCGCCCAGTACCTGCAGGAACGCCTCTTCCAGGGATGGCGTGCCGCTGCGTTGTCGAATCGACTCGGGCGAATCATCCTCAAGCACGCGCCCATGGCCGATGATGACCACCCGGTCGCATAGCGCGGCGACTTCTTGCATGACATGCGAGGAGAACAAAATGCAGCGACCTTGCGCTTTCAGACCCAAGAGCATGTCGCGCAAATTGCGAATCGCCATCACGTCGAGTCCGTTAGTCGGCTCATCGAGCACGAGATTTTTCGGATCGTGCACCAGCGCCCGCGCCAGCGCGACTTTGATGCGTTGTCCCTGCGATAAGCCTTTGGCGCGGCGTTCGATAAAGCTCTGAAGCCCGAGGGTCTGCGCAAGCTCGGACGTGCGCTGCTTCAGACGCGCGCCGCCGATTCCCTGCAGTGAAGCGAAGTAGGCGATGTTCTCCCGCGCCGTCAGATTGCCGTATAAGCCGGTGGCATGCGGCAACACGCCGAGCCGGGCGCGCGCCGTGGAGGTTTCGCCGAGAATGTCGATGCCATCGATGCTGGCTTTGCCGCTGTCCGGGGCCAGTACCCCGTACAGCAAGCGCAAGCAAGTGCTCTTGCCGGCGCCGTTCGGACCCAGGAGCCCCGTAATCTCGCCGTCGCGCGCAACAAAGGACACATCGTTCACGGCGTCGATCGCGCCGAATTTTTTGCACAGCGCCTTGGCCTCGATCATGGCGCGGGTCCCGTCAAGGTCACGAAAAACGGCGGCGGTCGATGCTGCCGGAGGCAGGTCGCATCGAGCTTTTCCGGCATCGCGCTATCCAAGAACTCGGCCATGAGCCGCGGCACGCAGCCGGTGGCGAGCTGTCCATGTCCTTCCCCGGCCAATACCAGGAGCCGATGGTGAACCAAGCCTTGGGCGGCCCGCTCGGCATCCGCGGGCGGCGTCACCGGATCGGCTTCGCCGGACAGGAGCAGAGTGGGTACGGTGCTGCGCAGGGCGCTGTGCAGATCCGCATCCACCGCGCCGCGCGGCCACAGTTTGCAGATTTCCTGCAGCCCATCCAGCTGTTCCATGCCCTGGTAGGTTCCGGCGATGCGTTTTCGATCGATTGCGGCCGTTGCGAAAAAGGGCACATCTTCGCTGCAAATCACGCTGTTCTGCATCCCGCTCGCCAATTGATCGCCGATCTGGCGGGCCATCATGATGGTTTGGGCGGCGAGAGGGCGGAAATTGCCGAGAGCCGCTTGATGGATGAGCGGCGGCAACAGCGAGGCCGACGTTGCGCTGTACGATAGAAGCCTCAAGCTGGCGCTCAGCATGCTGTGGTTGAACTCGATCCTCTGCGGCAAAGCGCTGCTGGGATCGTCGAGAGCCAACTCAAGCGTTTGCGGCCCGAATCTGCGGCGCAGCGCGTCGAGTTCTTGCGGTAACTCGGGGTAGGCGCTCGCGCAATCGCGGCTCTGCCGGCAGCGCGCCATGATGAGGCTCAAGGCGCGCTCGCCGTCGAGCGGGGTATCAGGTCCGATCGCCTGCTCAGGATAGGTCACGCCATCCAGGATGGCGGCGTGCACGGCAGCTGGATAGCGGCGCATGTACAGTTCGGCCACACGGGTGCCGTAGGACGCGGCGTACAGATCGATCTGCCGAAAATTAAGCGCCCGGCGGACCTCCTCCAGATCCTGAACCGCCGCGCCGCTGGTGTAGAAGCGCACGCGAGTACCAAGTTTTGCCAGGCACGCCGAGGTGACGCGACGCAGTTCCGGCATGGGATCCACGGGTTCCTGCCACTCTTGCGGGTAGTCGCAGGACAGCGGCGCGGATTTGCCCGTGCCGCGTTGATCCACCAGCACGATATCGTGATCGCGGTTGACCCGCGCGAATGCGCCGGCGAAGCTTGCGTACAGCGCCGCGGCGCTTTGTCCGGGGCCGCCCGCCAGCAGAAACAACGGTGCGGCCTCGGCGCGCCGGTTGAGCGCCGGCACGACGGCCACGCTTAAGTCGATTTTCGCGCCATCGGGGTGTGCACGATCCTCGGCGACGCGCAGCACGCCGCAGCGCGCGGCCACCGAGCTCAAGCGCAGCGGATGCGGCAAACGGCACTCAAGCAGCGGCAGCCCGGCTTGTGCGGGTGCCGCCGGGACCGCAGGCGCGGTCCACGAGGCACACAAGCCAGTCAACGCCAACACGAGAGCCGTCCGCACGCGCCACATTCGATCCTCCGATTTGCCAAGATTGTAGGGGATTCGCTCCCCACACCTGCCCGCGAATTGGTAGATTTGTGGCCCAGTTCGTCTTTAATTGCCGGGTAATGCCATGACGGTGATTCGCGAAGAAGGTGTCATTGCAAGCGCCGGATTTCATTCCGGCGATGGTCGGAAAAGGGGAACGCGGGATGGAAGCGGTGAATGAATTCGATTAGTACTTGATCGAGCAGCCGTACGGCTTGGTGACGGGGTGTGGAACGGCCTTCGTGTTCACGACGGCCAGCATCGCTTCCTTGAGATAGGGCTCGGCGTTGGGAATGTCGCTCGCATCGGTGGTGGCGATGCTGTCAATGCCTCCCATGTACTGCAAAGCGCCGTTCTTGTCGACGACGAACATATGCGGCGTCGTCTTCGCGTGATATAGGCGGCCGACCGTTCCCGACGGGTCGAGCAGCACGGCAGTGGGAACAGCTCCGCGCGATTGGGTGAGCGCGTCCGCGCCCGGTCCGTCGACATACCCTTGCTTGCCCGGCGCCGAGGAAATCAAGGTAAGCCAGATGACCCCATCCTTTTGCGCCAAAGCCTGCACGCTCTGCATATTGCCGCTGGTGTAATGTTTGCGGGTATAGGGACAGTCGGCGTTGGTCCACTCCAAGACCACGGTCTTGCCGCGAAAATCGCTCAATCGGTGTGTGTTGCCCTGGCTATCCACGGCGGTGAATTCAGGCGCCGGCTGGCCGATTTGCGGTTCGCTGCTCTGCGCTCGCGCAGCCAGATAACCTGAGCACGCCAATAGTGCGGCGACGAAAAGGTATGGACTGACGCGCATATGACTTAGTATTTGCAGCCTCACGGAGGTTCCCTGGCAATGATAAATCAAGTAGATTCAGAGTGATGCGCTTCAGGACGGAATTCGATGTCATCGTGATCGGCGGCGGCCACGCAGGCACCGAGGCCGCGCTGGCCGCGGCGCGCATGGGCCGCAAGACGCTACTGCTTACACACAGCATCGAGACTCTGGGTCAGATGAGCTGCAACCCGGCGATCGGCGGCATCGGCAAGGGTCACTTGGTCAAGGAGATCGACGCGCTCGGCGGCGCCATGGCGCTGGCGACCGATCAGTCGGGAATCCAGTTCCGTACCCTGAACGCCAGCAAGGGCCCCGCAGTGCGCGCCACGCGCGCGCAGGCCGACCGGCAGCTGTACAAACGCGCCGTCCGTCGCGTGCTTGAGCGCCAAGAGAATCTGCAGCTGTTCCAACAGGAAGCGGCCGATCTTTTGATCGAAGGCGACCGCGTCGCCGGAGTGCTGACGCAGAGCGGCGTGGAATTTCGCGCGCGCGCCGTGGTGCTGACCGTGGGCACCTTCTTGTCGGGCAGGATTCACATCGGCTTGGAGAGTCACGCCGGCGGCCGAGCCGGCGAACCGCCGTCCAATCATCTGGCAGCTCGCCTGCGTGAGCTGCCGTTGCGCGTCGGACGTTTGAAGACCGGAACGCCGCCGCGCATCGACGGCCGCAGCATCGATTTTTCCACTCTCCGAGAGCAACACAGCGACGAACCGCGGCCGGTATTTTCTTATTTGGGAACGCGCGCCGCACACCCACGACAGTTGCCGTGCCACATCACGGCCACCAACGAGCGCACCCACGACATTATTCGCGGCGCGACCGCCCGCTCGCCCATGTTCACCGGGCTGATCGAAGGCGTCGGCCCGCGCTACTGCCCCTCGGTCGAGGACAAGGTCGTGCGCTTTGCCGGCAAGCGCTCGCATCAGATATTTGTCGAACCGGAAGGTCTCGATACGCATGAGATCTACCCTAACGGCATATCGACCAGCCTGCCGTTCGACGTCCAATGCGAATTCGTCCGGACGATCCAAGGATTCGAGCAAGCGCATATCACCAGGCCAGGCTATGCCATCGAATACGACTTCTTCGATCCGCGCGATCTGAACCATAGCTTGCAAAGCAAGTACATCGCGGGCCTATTTTTCGCGGGTCAAATCAACGGCACCACCGGCTATGAAGAAGCTGCGGCGCAGGGTCTGCTGGCCGGCGCGAACGCTGCTTTGCTCGCCGATGGCCGCCCAGCGTGGTGGCCGAAGCGCAGCGAAGCCTACATCGGCGTGCTGGTCGATGACCTGATCACACGTGGTGCGCCGGAGCCCTACCGCATGTTCACCAGCCGCGCCGAATACCGCTTGTCGCTGCGCGAGGACAACGCGGACCTGCGCTTGACCGAGCAGGGACGCGCGCTCGGATTGGTGGATGATGAGCGTTGGGCGTTCTTTCAGCGCAAGCGAGACGGGGTGACCGATGAGGTCGAGCGCCTCTCGTCGCTCATCGTTCATCCCAGGGACGTGGATGCGGCGTTGCTCGCCAGACTGGGTCAACCGCTGTTGCGGGATACGCATGCGTTTGAATTGTTGCGCCGGCCGGAGCTGGCATACGATGATTTACGCAATGTCGCGGGCATCGGCCGCGATGCCTTGGATGCCGCTTGGCGCGGCCATGAGGGATTGGCGGAACAGGTGAAAATGCAGGTAGAAGTGCAAGCAAAATATTCCGGCTATCTTAAGCGCCAGAGCGAGGAGATCGACCGTCAGCAACGTAACGAAGATTTGCGCTTGCCGGCCGATATCGACTACGCCGAAATCGGTGGACTCTCCAATGAAGCGCGCCAGCGCCTGCGCGAAGTGCGTCCCGAGACTCTGGGCCAAGCCTCTCGAATCCCGGGTCTGACGCCGGCGGCAGTCTCTCAATTGCTGGTGCATCTGAAAAGGCGCGACCGGGCCGCGTGAGGGGTGGCAATTTAGCCGTCCACTCTTTAACATCAGCGCTCCTATTCCTACCCCCGCGATCCGGAGAAGTTCGATGCTTTGTCGATTGAATGGTCTGGCGTGGCTCGTAAGCGCGGCGGCTTTGGGAATGAGTTTGCCGCATTCCGCGCACGCTGCCGGCGACCCTGCGCTCGGCGAGAAGAAGTTCTACACTTGCTTCGGTTGCCACGGCATCGCGAACTACCGCAATGCCTATCCGGATTACAGCGTTCCGAAACTGCGCCATCAGCATGCGGCCTACATCGTTGCCGCCCTCCACGAGTACCAAGCCGGCGAGCGCCCGCATCCGACCATGCACGCACAGGCATCCTCGCTGTCCGATCAAGATATCGAGGATATCGCGGCTTACCTACAGGGTCCCGAGCCCGTAAAACCCAGTGCCGCCGTTGCCGGCGCCGTTCCGAAGGAAGCGACGGCCTGCGCCGCGTGTCACGGCGCGAACGGCTTGGGCGTCGACGCTCCGCTGACGCCGAAACCGCCGCTGCTGGCGGGACAGCATGCCGATTACCTCGAGCAGGCGCTCATTGCCTACCGCAACGGACGCCGGCAGAATGTGATCATGGACGGGATGGCGAAATTGCTCGCAAGCGACGAGGACATCAAAATTGTCGCCGCCTATTTCGCAAGCCAGCCGTCTCCACTGAGAACCGCCAAGAGCGAGGGTCAGTAACTGGGTCGACGGCGTCAGCGAACGACGGTTAGAAATTGCGCGAACGCTTGATAGTAAGCGTCGCGATTCTGCTTTTTCCGAAAACCGCGGCCCTCGTCGAGGGCCTGTAAGTACCACACCTCGCGGCCCCGGCTTCGCAATGTATTGACCATTTGCTCGGCCTCGGCGATCGGCACGCGCGGATCGTTCCTGCCGTGCACGATGAGCACGGGCCGCGCAATGCGCTCCGCATTGGTCAGCGGGGAAATACGCCTCAGGTATGCCCGCATGTCGGGGTCCCGCTCATCGCCGAACTGCGCGCGGCGCTCGATTTGGGCGTACGGCGGCGATGCGCTCAAGAAATCGATGAAGTCGGTGATTCCTCCAAAATCAACGCCGCCACGCAAGCGTTCGCTGTAATTGACGAGGACGGCGAGCGCCAAATTGCCGCCGTAGGATTCGCCGGCGATCACCACGTGCTTCGCGTCGAACGCGTTTTGCGCGCCCAGCCACACCAGCAACGCACCCAAGTCCTTGACGGCGTCTTCGCGCTGCGTGCCGCGGTCGAGCGACAAATAGCTCTTGCCGTAACCGGAGGAGCCGCGCACGTTCGGCGCGAGCACGGCAAAGCCCAACTCGTTCACGACGTACTGAATCCACGGATCGAAGCCCGGGCGGAACTGCGACTCCGGCCCGCCATGGATCACGATCAGCACCGGATGCGGGCCCGGACTTGCCGGTTGGTAGACATACACCGGCACCTGCCGCGACCGGCCGCCCTGCTCGTCGAAGGTCGGATACCGCATCAAGCGCGGCGCGACGAATTTCGCGACGTCTGCCGGCCCCGTCTCGCTCATGGTCCACGCCTCGACGCGGTTGGACGCCACATCGAGGACATAGGCATCGCGGGGTTGGCTGGTCGCTGCGAAGCCGAACGCCAGACGTTTGCCGTCGGCGTCGAAACTCAAATGTCCGATCAAGCCTGCCGCGGGAAGGATGGGCGGCGTCATGTCTAGATGAGCGCGCAGATCGACCAAGTTGAGCTTGTCTATGCCGCCCTCGTTGCTGACATATGCCAAGTAATGGCCGTCGGGTGAAAGCGCCAGCTCCTCGATATCCCACGGAACGCGACCGGAGATTACGGTCTTTTCTCCGGACAGCAGATTCACGTAGCGTAGTTGCGCGTATTCGCTGTCGCGATCCGAAATCAAGTAAACGCCTTGCCCGTCGCGGGAAAACTTCGCGCCCGCAATACCCGCCTTGCCCGACGACGCCTCTACCTCACGCTTCTGACCATTGCTCAAATCCACCACGTACAAATAGCTCTCGGCGATCGAGAGGTATTTCAACACCAGCAATTTACGATCGTCACGCGACCAATCGAGCGGATACCAGGCAGCGCCGTCACCGCTTGCCACCAGGTGCGGCAGAGCGCCGGATTCAGGCTCGACGACGTCAATGTCCTCAGTGCCGCCGCTGCGAGCGGTGGAGAAGAACGCGATTTCGCGCCCCGAATTCGACCAGACCGCGGCGCCGTTCATGGACTTGCCGTCCGTGAGCAATTTCACGGCGGGTTCGCCTAGGCGCTGATAATAGAGTTGAGCATTCTCGTCGCCGCCCACATCCTTGAAGTACGCAAAGCCGCCGTGGCTCGGATCGGGCGAAAACGCGGCGCTAGTGATCGGCTCTTTAAGGAAAGTCAGCTGGCGGCGCTCCGCGCCCGGCCGCTCCACCAAGTGCAATTGATCGACATCTCCGAAGCGTGTGCTGATCAGCAGCGCGCCCTTGGGCGACCAGCCCAAGGGCGTCGCCTGGCGCCAATTAAGATACGCATCCAGCTTATCGGTCAAACTCGACGGCGCGTCCGGAATGTTGTCCGAAATCAGATGTCCGCGCGGCTCCGCGCGCGCGGTCGCGGCCGCAGAGGCGCAGAGCAGAGGCGCAAGCGCCAACAACTTCAAATAAAGTCGCATCATTATTCCTATGTCCTCCTACGGCGAGGATAATGCGAACGATGGCATGCTTCGAGCATCTTTTAAAATCCTACGACGTCGGCGATCAGCTCGACGATATTGCGAGCGCGGTTCCGCCCGCCTACTTGCGCCGCTGCTTCGCCGAGGGCGTGTCGGCGCCCACATTGTCATGGGCGCGGGTGCAACAGTTGGCCCTGTGCTCGATGGTGCTCGACGCCGTCCTTCATGACCGCCAGTACGATTGCTTGGAACCGGAACTTATCGCGGACTGGCGCGCGCAATACGCGCCAGCCTTCGCACGCTCGAAGGATACCGCATTGCAGGCGCTGCGCCGCGCACTGGAGCTCGATCGGCCGCAAGATCCGGACGCTGCGGCGGAGCTTGAAGAGGTTACGCGTCGATTGGCATCGGTTTGAATGAGTGAAATATACGAACGCGTGGGCGACGGTGTTTTCGCCGTCGACACCGAATACTTGCGGCCGCGGGCGGATGCCAGTCATCTCATCGTCGCCGATGGCCGCGCCGCCTTTGTGGATACGGGCACTCATTTCTCGGTCCCGAATCTACTGTCCGCCCTTGCCGGGGAGAATATCGATGTGGCCGACGTCGATTACATATTCCTGACCCATATTCATTTGGATCATGCGGGCGGCGCCGGCCGGCTGGCCGCTGCGCTGCCGCGCGCGCAAGTTCTGGTGCATCCGCGCGGCGCCTCGCACATGATCAGCCCCGCGAAACTCATCGCGGCCACCAAAACGGTGTACGGAGAGCGGATGTTTGCCGAACACTATGGCGATATCGCACCCATACCCGCGCAGCGCATCGTTGCGGTCGAGGACGGCCATCGGGTCCGATTGGGACGGCGCAGCTTCGAATTCATTCATACTCCAGGGCATGCGTTGCACCACGTTTGCATCATCGATCGAGATGCGGGCGAGATATTCACGGGGGATACGTTCGGCGTGAGCTACCGGGAATTGGACACCGCCGCCGGCGAATTCATCTTTCCGGCCACGGTACCGACGCAATTCGATCCCGAACAGCTGCACGCCTCGGTGGCGCGCATCGAGCGGCTAAAGCCGCGCGCCGCCTATCTCACGCACTACAGCCGGGTAAATCATATTGAAAAATTGAGCTCGGAACTGCATGCCGGCATCGACGCTTTCGTGCGAATCGCCCGCGCCGCCGCCTGCGCGCCGGACCGTGCGGCGCAAATGGCGGCGCGGATTTTCGATCATTTATCGGAGCGCTTGAATGAACACGGATTTTCCGGCGACAGCGCGCGGCGGCACGCGGTGCTGGACGGCGATGTTACGCTGAATGCCGCCGGGCTCGACGCATGGCTGTCGCGCGCGGTTTCGTAGCCTTGCGGGCGCGCGCGGCGTTTGGCGCCGCGCTAGTGCTGGCTTTGCCCGCCTGCAAGACCTCCGCGCCGACCGCTGCGCCGGCTGCCGCACCGCCCGCGGTGGCGGACGCGCAACCCGCGGATCCCACTGACGATTGGCATGGTTTAGTGACGGCGCCGTTCGGCAGCGTCCTGAAGGACATGCCTGCCGCGCTGCACGAGGTGCTGTTGTTCCAAGACGCCGCACAGGGCGCAGGCGCTGCCGTGGAGCAGGACTGTTATGCGATGAACGGGCCTAACCCAAGTTTTGCCGGCCANNCGCTGTGCTTCAGGCACGACCGCCTGTATCGCATCGAGGCCACGCTTCAGCTGCCAGCCGCTACTGCCGCGCAGGTGCTCTCTCGAGCGTGCGGGGATTGGCTGAAGAATCCGGCGGCACCCGGAGCAACGGACGGCGCCTGCAACGGCCATGAAGGCAGCATCGAATTCAGCGCCCGGCTCAGGGTGGAATCGGACGGACGCGTGCCATTGTCCATCACGCTCGAAAGCGGCGCATCGAGCCCATGAGGCAGTCCGAACGGGAGCTTCTCACCAGGGGCGCGGGCGAGATCGGAGTGGCGTTGAGTCCGGCGCAGTGCGGCGAGCTGCTGCAACTGGTCGATGAGCTCGAGCTTGCCAACAGTCAATTCAATCTCACGGCGATTCGCGACAGAACGGGAATGCTGCGTAAACACCTGCTCGACAGCTTGAGCTTGCAGCCGTATTTGCGCGGCGCGCGCATCGCCGATGTCGGAACCGGCGCGGGCTTTCCCGGCCTGCCGCTGGCGATCGTCAATCCCGAGCGTCGCTTTGCTCTGATCGAAGCGACGGGGAAAAAAGCTCGATTTGTCGCGCAAACCGCGCAGCGCCTAAGTTGCGGCAACGTCGAGGTGGTTCATGCACGCGCCGAAACCTATAGGCCGCTCGAGCTTTTCGATACAGTGACGGCGCGCGCCCTGGCATCGCTGGCGGATTTCGTGGCGTACGCGGGCCATCTGTGCGTCCCCGGCGGCCGGCTGCTCGCGATGAAGGGCAAACGTCCGGAGGAGGAAATCTCCGCTTTGCCGAAGTCATTTCGCGTACTGGCGGTGCACCGGCTCAAAATTCCGGGGCTGGACGAGGAGCGGCATCTTGTGGAACTCTGTGCGGCCAGGCCCAAATCGAGCAAAACATGAAGCGGGTCATCGCTATAGCAAACCAAAAGGGCGGAGTCGGTAAGACGACCACCGCCGTCAATCTCGCGGCCTCTTTGACGGCTACCAAACGGCGCGTGCTGCTGATCGATCTCGACCCGCAGGGCAACGCGACCATGGGTTGCGGAATCGACAAGAACGCGCAATCCCGCACGAGTTGCGAGGTGCTGATCGGGGACTGTGGCGCGGCGGAAGCGCTGGTTCCCGTAGAGTACGGCGGATTCATGCTCATGCCCTCGAATCAGGATCTCACGGCCGCGGAGGTGAGGCTGATGACGATGATCGCGGGGCGCGAGTTCAAGCTGCGCAAAGCGTTGGCACCCATCCGCGAGGATTTCGACGTGATTTTGATCGACTGCCCGCCGGCGCTCAATATGCTCACGCTGAATGCCTTGGTCGCGGCGGATTCCGTGATGGTCCCGATGCAATGCGAGTACTACGCGCTCGAGGGCTTAAGCTCCCTGGTGCAGACCATCGAGCAGATTCGCGGCAGCATCAATCCGGATCTCGAGATCGAGGGGTTGCTGCGCACGATGTTCGATCCGCGGAACAACCTGTCGAACGAAGTCTCCGCGCAGCTGATCCAGCACTTTGGCGCGAAGGTGTTTCGCACCATGATCCCGCGCAACGTGCGACTGGCCGAGGCGCCGAGTTTCGGCAAGCCGGCGCTGTTCCACGATAAGGAGTCGCGCGGCGCCCTCGCCTATTTGGCGCTCGCCGGCGAGATGATTCGCCGCGACGATTCGTCGCCGGCGCCCGTATAATCGGCGCCATGAAAAAACCGTCCTTGGGCCGAGGCCTTGCGGAGTTGAGCCCGCTGCTGGCGCAGCGCGCCGGACTGCCGCGCGCGGACCCACCGGCGCTGGCCGGCGACCGTTTGGCCAATCTGCCGTTGGATCTGCTGCAGCGGGGCAAGTACCAGCCGCGCGTGGATATGCGGCCGGAGTCCTTAAGCGAGCTCGCCGACTCGATCAAATCCCGCGGGCTGGTGCAGCCCATACTGGTCAGGCCCCTGGCGCACCGCAACCCGGGCGAATCGCAACGCTATGAGATCATCGCCGGCGAGCGCCGCTGGCGGGCGGCTCAGATGGCGGGCATTGGCGAGATTCCGGCCATCATCCGCGATGTGCCCGATGAGGCGGCCGTTGCCATGTCGCTCATCGAGAACATTCAACGCGAGAATCTCAACCCGCTGGAAGAGGCGCGCGCCCTCACCCGGCTGATCGAAGAGTTTGGCCTGACGCATCAAGCGACGGCCGAGGCCGTCGGTCGTTCTCGCGCCGCTGTCAGCAATCTATTGCGGCTCATGGAGCTGGCGGACGAAGTGAAGTACCTATTGGAGCAACGCAGCATTGAGATGGGCCATGCTCGCGCGCTGCTGGGACTGACCGCGCGGCGCCAACAAATTGAGGTGGCCCACCTGGTCGCCAAGAAGGCCCTGTCGGTGCGTGAAACCGAAGCCCTGGTGCGCCGCCTGCTCGCGCCGGCGGCATCGCAAAGCGTCCAACCGGCGGCCGTCGATCCCGATATTCGGCGGCTGGAGACCGAGCTTGCGGACAAGCTCGGCGCCAGAGTGGCCTTTGTGCATGGCGCCACCGGAAAGGGCAAGCTGGTGGTCAGCTACAATAGCCTGGAAGAGCTGGAAGGCATCCTGGCGCACATCCAGTGATCTAGGGCAACCCGGGGTACCGGCGCCTTGCTGTGCCTGGGACGCGCCTCTATAATGCCGCGGCTATTTTGCCTGGCGACGGCTCATATGTGCAAAACGAGGGTGGGGCGCCGCCGTGCACCGCGTCGGCGGCATGTGCCGACGCCGGTCCAGTTTCCTTCGCGATGAGCGGCGTTCTGGCGCGGAGTTACCGGCTGGTCGTTCGGGTCGTGCTCCTGCAAGCAGGTTGCGCGCTCACCGTCGCGTCTCTGTTTCTGGTGTTTAGAGGCGCGTCCGCCGGCATTGCGGCACTCGCGGGTGGGTTGATCGTCGCGGTGGGAAGCGCCGTGCTGGGTTGGCGCGCGTTCAAGCCGGGGGTCGCCGGTGCCGTAACGCTCGCCACGGCGATGTACACCGGAGTGGCACTGAAGTGGTTGTGGTTTGCGCTCGCGCTGTATGTGGCGCTCGCGCGCTTGAAGCTCGACGCGCCGCCGCTATTGATCGGAATGCTGGCCGCGCAATTGGGATATTGGGCCGGCCTGATCCGGCTCAAATGACCGTTGCTTGAATGCAGATCGGGGATTTATGCGTTTTGGAATGATGGCTGAACATGACACGGCGGGCGGGGTGACGGGCTATATCCAGCACCATCTCACGCATTACACCGTTGCTGCGGGCCACGGCAGCTTTTGGGCCATCCACATCGACAGCATCATTTTCAATTTTTTGATCGCGCTGCTGTTCATCTTTTTAGGCGCACTGGCGGCGCGCCACGCCACCAGCGGCGTGCCGGGTAGATTTCAAGCCTTCGTCGAGATCATGGTCGATTGGGTCAACGGTATGGTCAAGGAGACCTTCCAAGGCGACAGCAAATTCATCGCGCCGCTCGCGATAACAATTTTCTGCGTGGCGATTCTAGATAATTTCATGGACATCCTGCCGGTCGATGCGTTTCCGGCCACCGCGCATCTGTTCGGCGTCGAGCACCTGCGTACGGTAGCCACCGCCGACGTGAACACGACCTTCGGCATGTCGATCGGCGTGTTCCTTTTGATCCAGTACATCGGCATCAAGCACAAGGGCCTCGTCCTGTTTTTCAGCGAGTGGTTCACCGCGCCGTTTCACGCTCATGGCATTTGGAAGGTGCCGCTGGCGCCGATCAACTTCGTGTTGCGGATCATCGAGGAAGCGGTGCGACCGCTGTCGTTGTCGCTGCGGCTCTTTGGCAACATGTATGCCGGCGAACTCATTTTTTTGCTCATCGCCTGCTTCACGCTGGGCGCGACCTTTAGCCATCTATCCACCTACGTGCTGGGCGTGGGACAAATTATCGCCGGAGTCGCATGGACTCTATTTCATTATCTGATCATCTGGCTGCAGGCATTCATCTTCATGGTTCTGACCATCGTGTACGTGAGTATCGCGGCGGAGCGGCACTAGATTCGATTTTTTTCGACACCAAGACTGACGGAGACATCAATGGAAAATCTGACCCAACTCGCACAACTCCTGAGCGCCAGTGTAATTGCCGCGGGTTTCGTGATCGGCCTCGGCGGCTTAGGCGCGGCCGTGGGCTTCGGCATCCTCGGCGGAAAGTTCCTGGAGAGTTCGGCGCGCCAGCCGGAACTCACCAGCATGCTGCAAACCAAGATGTTCATCGTCGCAGGGCTCTTGGACGCCGTGCCGATCATCGGAGTGGCCGTCGGCTTCTTGCTGCTGTATTCCAATCCGTTCTTGGGCCTGCTGGGCGTCAAGTAACGCCTAGGAGCAGGCAATGAATATAGCCTTTACCCTAGTCATCCAAGGGTTGGTGTTTTTCGTGAGCGCCTGGATCATGATGAAGTACATCTGGCCGGTCGTGCTCGAGAAAATCGAAACCCGGCAGAAGAAAATCACCGACGGTTTGGCCGCTGCCAGCAAGGGCCAAAAGGACCTCGACGAAGCCGAGGTGCGCTCGAAGGAGATCATCCGCGAAGCGCGTGAAAAGGCCGCGCAAATCGTCGAGCAGGCGGGCAAGCGCTCCAGCGAAATGGTCGACGAAGCCAAGGGTACCGCCTCGAGCGAGGCGCAGCGCCTGCTGGCGCAGGCGCAGGTTGAAGTGGCACGCGAAAGCACTCGCGCGCGCGAAGGCCTGCGCCTGGAAGTGGGCAAGCTCGCGGTCCAGGGCGCCTCGCGGCTGCTCGGACGCGAGATCGACGCGAAGACTCATGCCGAGCTCCTCGACCGATTGGCTGCCGAGGTCGCGCGTGGCTGAGCGCGCCACCATCGCGCGGCCCTATGCGAAAGCGGCGTTCGCCTACGCGCGCGACGCGAGTACGTTTGGCGAATGGTCGAGGGGACTGCAAGTCTCGGCCGAGATCCTCGCCGATCCGCGCGTCGCCGCTCTGGTCAAGGATCCCGAACCGACCGCGGCCGAGATCGCGGATTTCATCATAGGTGTCGGCGGCGCCAAGCTGAATGCCGGCATGCAGAATTTCATCCGGCTGCTCGCAGAGAATCGCCGCCTGCTGCTGCTGAGCGAAATCACGCAGCAGTTCGAGACTTTGCGCGCGGCGGCCGAAAACACCATCGACGTCGACGTGGTATCCGCCGTGGCCCTTGACGCCGCGCAGCAGGGAAAGCTGGCCGCCGCCTTGAGCACCCGGCTCAAGCGCCAGGTGCGCATGCGGACGTCGGTGGATGCGACGCTATTGGGCGGCGCGGTGATCCGCGCCGGGGACCTCGTCATCGACGGCTCATTGCAGGGCCGCCTGGAACGACTCGGAACGGAATTGGCAAGATAGGAACTGAAGTTAGAGGGTTGATATGTCCATTAAGGCATCGGAAATCAGCGACCTGATCAAGGCGCGGATCGACAAATTTCAGTCGGCCACGGAGGCCGGCAATGTCGGGACGGTGGTGAGCGTCACCGACGGCATCGTGCGTATTCACGGTCTCGCCGATGCGCGCTACGGCGAAATGCTGGAATTCGTCGGCAACACTTTCGGTTTGGCGCTGAACCTCGAGCGAGATTCGGTCGGCGCCGTGGTACTCGGCGACTACAAGCACATTTCCGAGGGGTCGCCGGTCAAAACCACCGGCCGCATTCTCGAGGTGCCGGTGGGCCCGGAGCTTCTCGGCCGCGTGGTCGACGCGCTGGGCATTCCCATCGACGGCAAGGGCCCGCTGAATGCCAAGTTGAAGTCGCCGCTGGAACGGGTGGCGCCCGGCGTCATTTTCCGCAAGAGCGTGTCGCAGCCCGTGCAGACAGGCCTCAAGGCCATCGATGCCATGGTGCCGATCGGCCGTGGTCAGCGCGAACTCATCATCGGCGACCGCCAGACCGGCAAGACGGCGGTGGCCATCGATACCATCATCAATCAGAAGGGCACGAGCGTTAAATGCGTCTATGTCGCCATCGGGCAGAAGCAAAGTTCGATTGCCAACGTGGTGCGCAAGCTCGAAGAGCACGGGGCCATGGCGCATACCATTATCGTCGCCGCTTCAGCTTCAACGCCCGCCGCGATGCAATACCTTGCGCCCTACGGCGGTTGCGCCATGGGCGAGTACTTCATGGACCGCGGCGAAGATGCGCTGATCGTGTACGACGATCTATCCAAGCAAGCCGTTGCCTATCGCCAGATCTCGCTGCTGCTGCGCCGGCCGCCCGGCCGCGAGGCCTACCCAGGAGACGTGTTTTACCTGCATTCGCGCCTGCTCGAACGTTCCGCGCGCGTCAACGAGGAGTACGTCGAGAAAATCACCAAGGGCCGCGTCAAGGGCAAAACCGGCTCTCTGACGGGATTGCCCATCATCGAAACTCAAGCCGGCGATGTCACGGCATTCGTTCCGACCAACGTGATTTCCAT
>PKXS01000117.1:16304-18709 GCA_003132425.1 Gammaproteobacteria bacterium
CGCGCGTCGGCGGCGCCGCGCAAACCAACATCATCAAGAAACTGGGCGGCGGCATTCGCCTCTCCCTTGCTCAATATCGCGAACTCGCGGCATTCTCGCAATTCGCCTCGGATTTGGACGAAGCNNCTCGAGCGCGGCCAGCGCGTCACCGAACTGATGAAGCAGAAGCAATACGCGCCCATGTCCGTGGCGGAGATGGCCGTCTCGCTGTATGCGGCAAACAACGGCTACTTCGATAAAGTCGACCGCCGTAAAGTAGTCGAGACGGAGGCCGCCTTGCAATCCTTTGCGCGCGGCACGTATGCCGATTTGCTGAAGAGCATCAATACCAAACCGGACCTGTCGAAGGACGTCGAAGCGGCGCTCAAGAAGTGCTGCGACGATTTCTTCGCTACGCTGTAGGTCGAAGGCAAAGAGCAGCTATGGNNACTCAGAAGATCACCAAGGCCATGGAAATGGTGGCGGCGAGCAAGATGCGCAAGGCGCAGGACAGGATGCGCGCGGCGCGCCCCTACGCGGAAAAGATTCGCAAGATCATCGGCCATTTGCGCCAAGTGAATCTGGACTACAAGCATCCGTTTACATTGGAGCGGCCGGTGCAGGCCGTCGGCATCGTCGTGATCAGCACCGATCGCGGCTTGTGCGGCTCGCTCAATTTAAATCTGTTCAAGGCGACCTTGGGCGCGATCCGCCAAGCTCAAGGGAGAAACGCGAAGGTTTACCTGTGCGTAATCGGCTCCAAAGCACTGCAATTCTTTCGCCGCTTGTCCGGCGTCGAGGTGTCCGCCTCGATCACGCATTTGGGAGATAGGCCGCGCGTCAACGAGCTCATCGGCGCCATCAAGGTCATGTTGGATTTCTATCGCGACGCCAAGGTCGATGAGCTGCTGCTGGTGCACAACGTCTTCGTCAACACTATGACTCAAAAGAGCATGGTGTCGCAGCTGCTGCCGCTTCAGACCATCGACAAGGACGAGCTGCAGGAGCGTTGGGACTATATCTACGAGCCGGATGCCATCGAGATTCTCGACGGAATTCTGATGCGCTACATCGAGTCCCAAATCTTTCAAGGCGCCGTCGAAAACGTCGCCTGCGAAATGGCGGCGCGAATGGTCGCCATGAAGAGCGCGTCCGACAACGCGGGCAAGCTCATCGACGAGCTGCAGCTCATTTACAACAAAGCCCGGCAGGCTGCGATCACGAAAGAGCTTTCGGAAATCGTCGGCGGCGCGGCTGCGGTTTAGATCGGGTTAGGTACAGGTTAGGTACAATCGGCGCGCAGCGCCGCTATATGTACGGGGTTGCGCAGCAACCCCGTTGAAAGGTGGCCGCAAGGCCATGAAAAGAGGGTTATCAAGTATGTCCAGCGGCAAAATCGTGCAAATCATCGGCGCGGTCATCGATGTTGAGTTTCCGCGCGATGAAATCCCCAAGATCTACGATGCGCTGAAGCTCGATGAGGTGGATTTGACCCTCGAAGTGCAGCAGCAGCTCGGCGACGGCATCGTCCGCACGATCGCCATGGGCCCTTCGGAAGGGCTGCGCCGCGGGCTTAGCGTGAAGGGGACCGGCAAGGGGATCTCCGTGCCGGTGGGCGCGGGCACGCTCGGCCGCATCATGGACGTGCTCGGCACGCCGCAGGATGAGAAGGGACCGGTGAAAGCCACCGAGTACCTGCCGATTCACCGTCCCGCTCCGGCTTATGACGAGCAGGCGGGCGGCCAGGATCTTCTGGTGACGGGAATCAAGGTGATCGATTTGCTGGTGCCCTTCGCCAAGGGCGGCAAAGTCGGTCTGTTCGGCGGCGCGGGCGTCGGCAAGACCGTGAACATGCTCGAGCTCATCAACAACATCGCCAAGCAGTACAGCGGCCTGTCGGTGTTCGCGGGGGTCGGCGAGCGGACCCGCGAAGGCAATGACTTCTATCACGAGATGATCGAGTCGGGCGTCATCGACAAAGACAACCTCGCCAATTCCAAAGTGGCCATGGTGTACGGTCAGATGAACGAGCCGCCGGGCAATCGCCTGCGCGTGGCGCTGACCGGCCTTACCATGGCCGAATACTTCCGCGACGAGAAGCAGGCCTCAGGCAAGGGCCGCGACGTGCTGTTCTTCGTCGACAATATCTACCGCTACACCCTGGCGGGGACGGAAGTCTCCGCGCTGCTCGGCCGCATGCCCTCCGCGGTGGGTTATCAGCCGACGCTCGCCGAGGAAATGGGCGTGCTGCAGGAGCGCATCACGTCCACCAAAACCGGTTCGATCACCTCCATTCAAGCGGTGTACGTGCCTGCGGATGATTTGACCGACCCCTCGCCGGCCACCACCTTCGCGCACCTTGATGCGACAGTGGTGCTGTCGCGGCAAATCGCTTCGCTCGGCATTTATCCCGCGGTCGATCCGCT
>PKXS01000091.1 GCA_003132425.1 Gammaproteobacteria bacterium
CCGTGCCCGTGCGCGCACCCACCGCGGCGATGCCTGCGCCGGAGGTGTCCTCCGCGCCGGGCGCCGATGCGCCGCCGGCCGACTCCAAGACGCTGGATCAAGAGGTGCAGGGACTGAAGAAGGACGTCATCGATCTGAACAAGGACTTATTCGTACTCGAAGAGGAGTTGCTGTTTCCTGCAAATACCCAGGTTGCGTTGTACGTGTCGATGGATGTCGGCACGTTCTTCGCCCTGGATTCTGTGACCGTGAAGATCGACAACAAGGAAGTAAAAAATTATCTGTACACGGCGCGCGAGGCGGACGCTCTTTTCAAGGGCGGCGTTCAGCAGATTTACCTCGGCAATCTGAAAGCCGGCAAACATGAATTGGTGGCGTTCTTTACCGGCAAAGGCCCCATGGATCGCGATTACAAGCGGGGCGCCACGATTAATTTCGATAAGGGAGTCGGCGCTAAATATCTAGAACTCAAGATCACGGATCGTGTTTCGAAGCACCAACCAGAGTTCACGATCAAAGACTGGGAATGATGCGTGCAGCGCGCGATTGACAGGTTCGGGCCGGTACTACTCGGCGGATTGTTGCTGGCGCTGCCGTGGGCGCTCGCGCCGGCGGCTACGGTCAAGCCCGATCCCGATGGCTTGCCGCCGCACGAGGTCAAGGACCTCGACTACGGCGACGTGCTCTTCTATTTCTATCAAGACGACTACTTCGATGCGATCACGAGGTTGCTTGCCGCGCAGCAGCTGAACCGGATACCACACACCGAGGGCGAGGCGGAACTGCTGCTCGGCGGTTTGTACCTGTCGCTCGGCGAGCACGTGGAGGCGGGCAAAATATTCGACGCGCTACTGGCGGCCAACGCCTCGGAGGCAGTGCGCAACAGGGCCTGGTTTTATCTGGGACAGGTTTGGTACAGGCGCGGTTATTTGCAGGAATCCGAGCGCGCTCTGCGCAAGGTCTCGGGCAAAATCGAGCCTCGCATCAATGCCGAGCGCTACATGCTGTTGGCGCAAATCATGATGCGGCAAGAACGCTACGATGAGGCCATCGCGACTCTCGAGAGTTGGCGCGGTCCGCCGGACTGGACGGCGTACGCCAACTTCAATTTGGGCGTGGCGCTGGTGCGCAAGGGACGGCTTGGCGATGCCGTGCCAATCCTGGATTCCGTCGGCCGCATGGTGACGCGCAGCGAGGAATTGTTGGCGCTCAAGGACAAGGCGAACCTCGCCTTGGGATATTCCCTCATCCAAGCCCAGCGCGCCGCCGAGGCCAAGCCCATTTTGGAGCGAGTGCGTCTCGAGGGCCCGTACTCGAGCAAGGCTCTGCTCGGGGTGGGGTGGGCCGACGCGAATGCCGGCCAGTTCAAGCAAGCGCTGGTGCCTTGGCTCGCGCTGCATAAACGCAATTTGCTCGACTCCGCCGTGCAGGAGTCGTACATCGCCGTGCCCTATGCCTACAATCAACTCGGCGCGAGCGGACAGGCCGCCGACTATTATAAGTCGGCTATCGGGTCCTTCGACGACGAGTTGAAGCGTATCGACGACTCGATTGAACAAATTCGCAGCGGCAATCTGCTTGACCGCCTGCTGGGCGAGGACAAGAAGGACACCGCGACGTGGTACTGGCAGCTCAAGACGTTGCCCGACGCGCCCGAGTCTCGGTATCTATACGAGCTGCTGGCCGACAACGATTTCCAGGAGGGTCTGAAAGACTACCGCGAGCTCAGCTTCATGAGCCGAAATTTGCAAATGTGGCGCGACAATGTGTCGGCCTTCGACGATATGCTTGCCACGCGCGAACAGGCGTACGCCGAGCGCGTACCGAAGGCCGATGCGGTAATGGCCGCGACCGATCTCGACGCCCTGAACCGCAAGCGCGTCGACTTTGAATCGCGGATCAACGAGATCGAGAAGTCCAACGATGTGGCCGCGCTCGGCACGCCCGAAGAACAGCGAACCTGGGTGCGCTTGAAGCGCATCGAGGACTACCTCGCCAGTCATCCCGACGATCCCGACCTTGCCGAGATGCGGGACAAGCATCGCCTGATGAAGGGCGTCATGTATTGGCGTTTGTCGGAGAGCTTCAAAGCGCGCCTTTGGAACGAACGGCGCTCGGTCAAGGAACTCGAAGGGGCGCTGCAGGAGACGCAGAAGCGCGCGGTGCTGGTCAAACAAGCGCGCCTGGGCATGCCGATTGATACGGGCGGCTTCGGGGCGCGGGTCGCCGTGGTGCGCGAGCGCATGGATCGAATGCAGCGGCGGCTAACAGACGTCAGCGAACAACAGAATCGCTTTCTGCAGTCCCTTGCCATCCACGTGCTGGAAAATCAGAAGCGGCGGCTCGAGGCGTACCAGGTCCAGGCTCGCTATGAGTTGGCAGCGATTTACGACCGGGCCACGAATGGCAAGCCAAAGGCGCAGCCATGACGCGCTCTGCCGCCAGCTGGGTACTCGGCAGCTGCGCCGCCGCCCTGGCACTGATCGCGGCGCCGGCGCGCGCGAGTGCCGCAAATCAGAGCCCGCCGACGATCAAAGATCTCGAGGGGCAGCAAGTAACGGTCAATATGGACCCGCCAAAAGGCGTGGACGCGACTCAGACCATGGACAGTTATCGCCGGTTTCTCGACTTGAACGCGGGCGATGCGGAGCTGCGCGCCGAAGCCCTGCGCCGTCTGGGTGATTTACACTTGGAGAGTTCCGAGTCCGAGCGCATCGAGCGCGAACTCGTGACCAACGACGGTTTGCAAGTCGCCGAGGCGATCACCTTGTACACGGCCCTGTTGAAGACCTATCCGAATTATGAGCGCAATGATTCGGTGCTCTACCAGCTGGCACGCGCCTACGAACTCGACGCGCAGCCCGACAAGGCGCTGGCCTCCCTGGATCGGCTGGTGGCGGACTACCCAAAAAGCCGCTACCTCGACGAGGTCCAGTTTCGCCGCGGGGAACTGCTTTTCACTGCCAAGGCGTACCCGCAGGCGCAGGCCGCCTATGATGCGGTGATCCAGATCGGCATGCGTTCCGCGTTTTACAGCCAGAGTCTTTACAAGCATGGCTGGTCGCTGTTCAAGCAAGGCGAAAACGAACGCAGTTTGGACTCTTTTGCGGCCGTGCTCGACACGGTGCTGGTGTCGAAGCGCAATCCCGCAGGGTTGATCGACATCGATACCTTGAGCCGTCCCACTCGGGAATTGGTCGACGATACGTTTCGGGTGATGTCGATCACGTTCTCCTATCTTGACGGTCCGAAAACCATCGACGAGTTCGTCGCGCGCCGCACGCCGCCGGGGCGGCTGCCGCGACCGTACACGTATCTGCTCTATTCTCGACTCGGCGATCTGTACATCGAGAAAGAGCGCTACACGGATGCGGCGGACACCTACCGCGCGTTTGTCGCGCGAGACCGCAACAACGAGAACGCGCCGCTGCTGGAGATGCAGGCGATCGAAGCGTATGCCAAAGGCGGTTTCCCGCAGCTCGTGCTGCAGGGGAAAAAGGAGTTCGTCGAGAACTATAGTTTCGGCACGGCGTATTGGCAAGGCCGCAACCCCAAGACGGAACCGAAGGTCGTGGCGGTGCTGAAGACAAATCTCAAGGACGTGGCGCAGTACTACCATGCCCAGGCACAGCGCAGCAATAACGTCGCCGACTACCAGGAGGCCGCGAAATGGTATCGCAGCTATCTGACCTCCTTTCCCGACGATCCTGGCTCTGCGGTCACCAATTTCTTGCTCGCCGACACCTTGTTCGAGAGCAAGCAATATCTCGACGCGGCAAAGGAATACGAAAATACGGCTTACGGCTACGGCAACCACGACAAGGCGGCGGCGGCGGGATACGCGGCCATCGTCGCCTATGGCAAGCAGGAGGAGACGCTGTCGGGCGACGCGAAAGCGGCGGTTCATAGCCGCAACATCGAGAGCTCGCTGAAATTCGCTCAAACCTTTCCGCTGCATCCGGAGAGCGCCCAGGTCCTGACGCATGCCGCCACGGAGTTATATAGCGCAAAGGATTATCCTCGGGCGCTGCAGGCCTCGGAATCTTTGTTGGCGCGGCAGCCGCCGGTGGATACTCTTAAGCAACGAATCGCATGGACGGTGATCGCCGACTCGCGCTTCGATCAAGGCGGATTCGACAAGGCCGAGGCGGCATACACCAAAGTGCAGGCGCTGATGCCGCCCAACGACCCGCAACGGCCTGCGATCGTCGAGCGACTGGCGGCATCGATTTATAAGCAAGGCGAGCTGAAGAATAAGGCCGGCGACAGCGCCGCCGCGGTGGATGACTTCTTGCGCGTGTCGCAATTGGCGCCGACCTCGAAAGTGCGCGCCAATGCCGATTTCGATGCCGCGGCGCTGCTCATCACCGAAAAGCAATGGGACCGGGCGATCGTGGTGCTGGAGGGCTTTAGGCGCAATTTTCCGCAAAGCCCGTTACAGGCCGACGTCACGCGAGATCTGGCCGTGGCGTACTCGGAATCGAACCGCCCTGGGCAGGCGGCGCCCGAGTTCGAGCTAATTGCGCAGACGCCGGGCGAATCGCCGGAGGTGCAGCGTGAGGCTACATTGCGGGCGGCCGATCTCTACGATAAGGCCGGCAATTCCGCAAAGTCGCGCGCCATGCTCGAGGCGTTCGTGAAGCATTTCCCGCAACCTCTGAATCCCGCCATGGAAGCGCGCAACAAGCTCAGCTTGATTGCCGCCAAGGCGGGCGACAGAAGTGCCCACGACTACTGGCTCAAGGACATGATTGCGGCCGATCGATCCGCGGGCGCCGCGCGCACGGATCGCAGCCGCGCTCTGGCTGCGAAGGCCACGCTCACCCTGGCGGCGCCGCTGCGCGAAGAATTTATGCGCATCAAACTGGTGGCGCCGCTCAAGAAATCGCTGGCGGACAAGCGCAAGGCCATGGAAGCGGCACTGAAGGCGTACAGCCTGGCGCTGGATTACCAAGTCCTCGAGGTGACCACCGCGGCGACCTTCGAGAGCGCCGAATTATATCGGCAATTGGCGAAGGATCTGTTGAGTTCCGAGCGTCCGAAGAACCTCTCGAAAGACGAACTGGAACAGTACGACGTGTTGCTCGAGGAGCAAGCGTTTCCGTTCGAGGAAAATGCCATCAAGCTACATCAGGTAAACGCCGCGCGTACCAAGGACGGTGACTATGACGAATGGGTGCAGAAGAGCTTCGCTGCGCTGGCGCAACTCAATCCAGGCCGTTACGGCAAGGTGGAAATCGGTGAGCAACTGGTCGAATCGATTCGTTAGCGTGGGCGCGCTGGCCTTGTTGGCGG
>PKXS01000143.1 GCA_003132425.1 Gammaproteobacteria bacterium
TCAAATTAACTGACCCCTCTCATTACGTCTACTTTATTGACAAGGCTGCAGAGCGCTTCTTCCGGAGCCGACTGAAATCTTCTATTGGTGCGGTGCCGTTGGACAAGGTGGCCGAAAGTCCAGGGCGATATGATGTGCCGCCGAGGAACCGAGACAGCTGATGCGCTACTGGTGGGTCAACCAGAATCAAACCTACCGGCACGAGATTGCCGGCGGCTATCTGTGGTCTCCCAAGCGAAAGTCGAACGGCGGAATCAATCCGTATTACGAGTCCATGCGCGAGGTGTCACCCGGAGATATCGTTCTTTCGTTCGCGGACACTCGCATTGCTGCAATAGGCATTGCGCGATCTCACTGCTACGAATGTCCAAAGCCAGCGGAGTTTGGCTCTGCCGGCATGAACTGGGATGCGGTCGGTTGGAAGGTTGAAGTCCGATTCGCCGAACTCGGTAATCGCGTGCGGCCAGCTGATCACATGGAAATTCTTCGTCCCCGTCTCCCCCGCAGATATTCACCATTGCTTGCGGATGGCCGAGGTAGTCAAGCTGTCTACCTCACGGAGATTCCATCGCCCCTATTCGAGGCTCTGCGAGAGCTGATTGGATCAGAGGCCCGGCAAACGCTTGGAGTGGCAGACAGCTGGGTACAGGCGGACACAGCAGTCGACACGCCGTCTCGTGATGTTTCGACATGGGAAGATTACGTCCGCGATACGATTGAGCGGGACGCAACGCTGCCGGAAACGCAGCGCCAAGCCGTCATTCAAGCCAGACGTGGCCAAGGACTATTCCGCCAACGTGTATCTTTTGTCGAAAAACGATGTCGCATTACGGGAGTTACCAACCCGGAGCATTTGCGGGCGAGCCACTGCAAACCCTGGCGGGACTCCTCTAACGAGGAACGACTCGACGGTGAGAACGGGCTCTTACTTACGCCGAGCATAGATCACCTGTTCGACCGTGGATTTATCGGTTTCGAAGGGACAGGTAACGTGCTCATATCCCCGGTAGCTCATACGCCCTCCCTCGAGCGTATGGGAGTTCGCACCAGTGAGCGAGTTAATGTCGGAGCATTTGCAGAGTGGCAGCGGAGGTATCTCGAATGGCATCAAGAGTACGTATTCCTCCAGTCGCGGCGAAGCGGTCACCAGTGAATGAGTACCTAGACCCGATACTCGTTGGGAAAATATCGGGTCAAAGTGAAAATCATGTAGAATCAATATCTTGAGGGCGCCTCGGTTGCGGCCTGTGGATAATCAGTAGAGCGGATTAGTTACAGGGTTCAGTCAACCGCGGAGCGCCTCAGAGGCGACTACATCTGCCGCTCCAACACAAACACAACAGTTGATGCGAGACCGAGATCATGATTGTTACGCACCTCGCACTGAAGAACTGGCGCAATTTTCGCGAGATAGATGTTCCGCTTTTCGACCGCACATATCTTCTCGGAGCAAACGCGACCGGAAAGTCAAATTTGCTTGACGTCTTTAGGTTTCTTCACGACATTAGTAAGCCAAAGGGCGGCGGACTCCAAAAGGCCATTGCGGATCGCGGTGGAATTCAGAAACTTCGATGTCTACACGCGAGACGTGATCCAGAAGTCCGCATAGAGGTTCACCTCGCCGAAAACCATGGTCAACGGTCGCCGGATTGGCGGTACATACTTGGGTTTAAGCTGGAAGGGAAAGGCGCTCAGAGAACCTTAGTGTCTATGGAGCAAGTCTGGAAGAAGGGAAAGCCCGATCCCGTCCTAGACCGACCGACTAGTCCCGACAAAGAGGATCCGATGCGTTTGACCCAGACTGCTCTTGAGCAGATTCAAGTCAACGCTGAATTTCGAGAGTTGGCAACATTCTTCGGGCAGATTACTTACCTCCATCTGGTGCCACAACTCTTGAAATATGGGGACCAGATTGGTGGCCAACGCCTCGAAGATGATCCGTTTGGTCAAGGGTTCTTGGAGCGCGTAGCTAAGACCACTAAGAAAATTCGTGACTCAAGGCTCAATCGAATTGGCAAGGCACTGGCGTTAGCCGTTCCGCAGTTTCGAGAATTACGATTTACCCAGGACAAAGCATCTGGGCGGCCCCATCTTGAAGCGATGTACACACACCACAGGCCGCATGCAGGCTGGCAGCGAGAAGAGCAATTCTCAGATGGCACGCTTCGGCTGTTGGGGCTCCTTTGGGTACTCGTGGAGGGAGATTCGCTTTTGCTACTGGAGGAACCGGAGCTTTCTCTAAACGATGCGATTGTTCGAGAAATCCCTCGGCTCTTAGATAGAATTCAGCGGGACAAAAAGAGACGTCCTCGCCAGGTGTTAATCAGCACCCACAGCGAGGCTCTGTTGAGTAACCCCGGCATTGATGCCAGAGGAGTTCTACTCCTTGAACCAGATGCAGAGGGTACGGCGGTTCGTACGGTCGACGAAACGGAGAGCCTATCGCTGCGGTCTGGGCTCTCGATTGCGGAGGTTGTACTTCCGAAGACACACCCGAAAACGGTCGAACAGTTAGCGCTCTGGTAATGACTGCGATCGTTCTGGCTACAGAAGACGCTCTAAGCGAAGAAATTGGCGAACGTCTTGTAACTGATGCAGGCCTTGATGTAGTTCAGCGACTTCGGGGCGGCGGGCGTGGATATCTGAGGAAACGAATGAGCAGTTTCGCGGAGATGGCTCGTCGGTTGCCAGTCCTCGTGATCACGGACTTAGATCAGGTGGTGTGTCCAGCGACGCTGATCTCCGGTTGGCTGCCTGTTCCCAGACGTCAGCGTAATCTCCTACTCCGCGTGGCAGTACGTGAAGTGGAATCGTGGCTACTCGCGGACGCGCAAGCGATGCGTCAGCTGCTCGGGGGTGGTGCCAATGTCCTTCCTCGCGCCCCTGATTCGCTAACCGACCCGAAGGCAACACTGCTTCGGCTTGCACGACGGGCGTCGCGTGCAGTCCGCGAAGATCTTCTTCCGTCGAACGGAGCGATCGCTTCCCGAGGCCTTGGGTATAACACTCGGCTATGCGAATTGGTTCGAAGTAGTTGGGATCCGAGTCGAGCGGCATGCCAATCACCAAGTCTTCAGAGGGCTCGCGAGAGACTGAAGGAATTATCGCAACGGGTCGCGTAAACGAATTGGAGCCGTTAATGGGCAAAGTTAAGTACAAAGGCTACGTCGTCCATGCCGCACCGAAGCAGCTGATCGATTCGGGCGAATGGAATATGGAGCTCATGATTTCAAAGGATCATGGCCACAGTCGTGCCGAACGTCAGTTTAGTGCGGGCAATACGTTCAAAACCGAGAAGGAGGCTGTCAGCCACTGCATTAATTTTGGCAAGAACATAATCGATGGGAAGTCTGCGAGTTGTACAGTGACAGATTTATAGCGAGCGACCCTTAAATGGAGATGAAGCGACGTCTGCTTTACATTCCGGTATTCCACATTGACGCAAACCTTATTAATGCGAGACAAAGGCTCCCTGCGGTCAATCAACTTGAGAAATGGTTTTCTGATGGCGTGATCTTGATCGATATGTCGGGAACTGCGCGAACGGAAGCGAAAGCGGGAAACGACGGTCAGCGAGACCGGAAGGCAAATCGGCAAATATATACTATGACTCCCGCGCTCGAATCGGGTGATCCAATATACCGATCATTCGAGGAGGCTCTGTTTCCTAACGGAGCGCAGACGGATAGTCAGCGCAACGATGTGAAAATTGTCGCTGGGGCTGCCAAATACCAAGCAATTCTTGTTACGGCAGATGGTGCTTCAAAGAGTCAACCTGGTGGAATTCTAGGAAATCGCGACAAGCTTAAAGGTCGGGTTCGAATTGTTTCGCCAGACGAGGCCGTAACCTTGGTTAGGGAAAAGATCCTTGAGCGAGAGGACTTCAATCAGCAGATGGCCCGAGAATACGGTCTTCAGCTTCCAGATTGGATCGGCCGTGATTAGCTCGACGTTAGTCCGCGAAAGGATCTGGGCTCGGGAGGGGAGTAAGGGGAGTTCACGTCCTTAGAAGTCTTCATCTTAGAATCTGTTGCCCATCACTACCTCAAATCGCCCCTGCAGTGAACTCCCCTTGCGCCCCTCCGGCGCTTACCCAGATATTATTACTGATAATCTCACGGTAAGTCAGAAAACAGAATGCAATCAGAGGCCTGACGTCGCCCGGATTTCGATCGGTAGAGATTCGGTAGAGGTCATGACAATCCCAGCAATGGACGACCGCATCGTGAAATGCTTTCCGATGCCGGGTCGTCTACCGGAAATCTACCCATCGGCTAATCACGACCACGTAATTGCCCAATTACCGAGTAAGCGAACGCCTTCAGTTCAGCAATTCCCAAGGGGTCGGATCTTTGCGATCAGGACACGGCCTTCGGTTTGCTGAGTAGTAACGATCGCGTGCCCGTTGCAGACGGCCGTTTGCTTTCGGTAACGGTAGCGGACGTCGTATTCCCCTGAGCCCGAGGCGTTTAGGCTAAGTAACGTCAAGGGCTCTGCCATGTGACCGTAGAATGTGTCGATCGCGTCCGGTTGGTACGCGGGCGCGGCTCGCTTCTCGACAGTCATGAACGAGTTGGCCTTTGCACCATTCGCTTGAGCTAATGCCGAATAGAATGCCCGCACGGTTTCGCCACCCGTATCGACGCTCGACAGTGACGCGTCCGCCGCTGCCTGCGGAGTCTGACCTGCGCGTGCGCCCGCCGTACCTGCAGGCACATCCAGTCGCGACGCGTTGTAAGGAACTTCGGTCGTGGCTGCCGAAACCGCTCCGCTCGAGTCGGACTGTGTCGAAGGTGCTGTAGAGTTAACCACTTCGGCTGCCTCATGTACGTGGTCCGCCTCGAAAAGACCAGTCTGTCCTGTTGACGTGACTGTGGCCAGCACCGCGTAAGGATAGGGAAGTCGCCGCACGTTCGTGACGGAAGTTTGCTCGTCAGTGGTAACTTCGCAGTCGCCCGGCAGCGGTGCGTTATTCCACTGACGAACCACTAAGCCGCGACTGAAAGAGGCCAATGAAATACACGCGAGTGCACCCTGAGTGACATATGGACCCGTGACAGTCGCGGCTGCTCGGCTCGCGTCTGCCTCGTTCGCCAGAGCCGCCCACCGGGCGGATTTCTCCTCCGCACAAACCCCGACACCGGAACTCTGTTTTGCCTCGCCGCGTGCGTTCGTGAAAAACTCACGCAGATCGCCAGTCGCTTTTTCCATTACTCTTGTCGTGAATCCCTCGCCTCTAGGGTCACGAACGGTAACCCAACTAATATCGGCCGACGTGATCTTTGCGTCTATCGCCTTGTCATCATTCTCATACACCTTCTGAAGCCCGGCGTTGTATTTGAAACTTTGAAACATATAGTCCGAGTGCCAGGCCTTCTTGAAGGAGGGGGTGGCATCGAGCCGACAGCGCATCAACACTACAACATTAGTTGCGGCCGATTCTCCGCTATTGGTGCGNNGGCTCCGCCGCACGCTGCAAGCGCGGTTACGGCCGCAACAGCAAGAAATTTTATTACAGCATTCACAAGTTCACCGTGTTGACGCTCGGTTGCGAACTGTCCATCGAGTGGGGGCACAGAGAATTCGTCATAGACAAAATGATTGTCGCTAAATGCGCTGTCTTCCAAACCGATCTGATGCTTGATTACCCAAGCAGAAAGACGAACTGCGTCACACAATCGAGCTTCGGTAATGAAAAACCACGGCTCAGGGTACGAGCGGTTTTGGATCTCGATAATACAACGTGGTGGACGACCGCGTGGTCGACGTCAATGTCTACGGAAATTCGACCGCTTGACTGGCCCCGACAAGATAACCGCGTTATTTCCGTATAGGAACTGAATTCAGCGCCGACTATCACCAATAGTATCTGGGTAAGAATTCGTAGGTTCCGGGTGTAGTCCTGATATAAGGAATTTGGCCCTCGCCGCCGGTTGGGACCTGACAAAGACGCCTCGAATTTGCTGCTCCCGTCGTTCTTGCGGTATGGTATCCACCTATGCAAGCTGCTATTTCGAGCAATCCGGAGATTATGGGGGGCACGCCGTGCTTCACCGGAACTCGCGTGCCGTTTCAGACGCTGCTGGACTATCTTGAGGGCGGCGATTCTCTGGATGAATTTCTTGAGGATTTCCCGAGCGTGTCACGCGAGCTCGCCGTGACGGCAATTCAACAAGCCGGAGACTTGGCACTCGCTCATGCGTGTGTTGCTTGACGAATGCGTCCCGAAGCGGCTCAGAACAGAACTGACCGCCCATGCTGTTCGAACGGTTGCGGAGATGGGATGGTCGGGCATCAAGAATGGCCAACTGCTACAAAGAGCTGCCGCTGAGTTTGACTGTTTCCTTACTGTCGATCGGAATCTCCAATTCCAGCAGCGCATCGATGCCCTGCCATTGGCAGTTTTGGTAATCCAAGCTGTAGACAATCGACTTGAAACTCTACGGCCGCTGATGGTAACGGCTCAAGAAGCATTGGCGTCGATTGGCCCCGGTGAGTTCAAGGTGATCGGCGGCTAACAAACTAAATTCACGGCGGCACGCATCAGCGTGGGCACTGTAATCTCGGGTGGCACCCGAAGGGTGCCATAAACGCACGAGGATATCGAGGTCTGCATGACGCTGCGAAGCAAGAGAGGAAATGCGCATGGCGCTTACTCGCGATTCCAAGAAAGCGGTTGTTGCTCGAATCGAGCGCGATCCATCATTCGCCAGAGCGCGCCTGGAAGAGATTGAGCTTGCACGAGTACGCAGGGCAATGGACGCCTTCATGCAGCAGCGTCGACCGCCTCCGCACATTCGCGCGAAGGTGGATCTTGGGTTCCGTGTGATTGGACGGAGTATCGAGATTTTCGAGGTCCGGCCTCCCTGGCGGGGACCTCCCGACGAGAAACACGAATCGCCGATCGCGAAGGCCACATACGTGAAAGCGCGAAGGGTATGGCGCGTGTTCTGGCAGCGCCGGGACCTGAAGTGGCACAGCTACGAACCAGTGCCCGAAGTGAAAACCGTTGAGGAATTCGCGGCGCTGGTTTCAGAAGATGCGCATGCGTGTTTTTTTGGATGAGCCAGAGGGTAATTCCCAACCAACGGATTATTGATTTGTTTCGGGTGACGAAATCGCGCATAAATAACGGTGAATCCAAACTCACTGTTGTTAATTTCACAACTTTATCGGATGGTGGGGGGTCGATACAAAAACAATAATACGAAAGGGGAGATTGACATGAGTTTAGTGAAACACAAGTTTCGAATCCGGGATGGATCGCTTACGGAGTCAAAGGATTGGTACGCGCGATTCACATACAAGGGGAAAGCACATTACTTCTCGACCAGAACACCCAACAAGACGCTGGCGGCGAAAATAGAGTCGAAGAAGTTGCAAGAGCTGATTGAGCAGGCGGAGCTTGGTCTATTGAAGTCGGTATCGATCAAAGTCGCCCTCGACAAGTACATCCAGTCGATGTCCTATTCGAAAGAGAACAACAACATTAGGAATCACTGCAATAAGCTCATGGGGTTCAAACAGGGCATTCGTTGTGCGTCGACGGAGCGCAGGGAGATCAAGGTCCATGGATTGGATCCGAACCGTGCGTTTGACTCGATATCGATGGGCGATATTCAGCATCTTGTAATGGCGCGGCGATCAGAAGGAAGTTCGAACGCGACGATTCTTCATGAGCTCTCTACGCTCAATCAAGCAATAAAACTGAACAAGAAAATCGGCAATCCCGTGCCCGCTTTGTCGCTGCCGGATATCAAGAAGGATAACCAGTTGAGGCCGTTCAAGGGCCGCTTGCGCTATCTGTCCAGGGAGGAAGAAGTCCGATTGCTGGCGGCGCTTGATCCAGAGAATTACTTCGCCGGTTTTGGAGCGTTGACTACGGATGACATTTATACATTCCGACGGGATATGTACGACCTCGTCATTGTTCTATTGGATACCGGAGCCCGGTACAGTGAGGCTGCTGGCCTCCCATGGGAAAGTATTGATTTGAAGAACAAGACCATCGCGTTGTACAGATCGAAGGTCAACAATGAATCGACATTGCAGATGACGGCTCGCGTTCACAAGGTCTTGACTCGTCGCTTCGAGAATCGAAGGGAAAACCAGAAGTTTGTCTTCGAGTCGCAAAGCGGAACTGCTCGCAGGTATGCGCCGGGTGCATTCGTGCGTGCCTGTAAACGATGCGGGATTGAGGGTATTACGCTGCATTCGCTGCGACATACCTTTGCCAGCCGAGTTGTGCAGGCTGGATTGAGTCTGGTGGAGATCCAGAATCTTCTGGGCCATGCGTCTCCGATCACGTCATTGAGATATGCCCACCTAGCGCCGAACCAGGCGGCATCCAAGGCGGTCATGGTTCTGGATAAATTCAACGGCGAGGCCCAGGCCAGCGCATAGCGACACGCCAAATTACCCTTGTGCAGAAGGGGGACTTATACAACTTGATCGCTTGCTGATAAATTTCGCCGTTCGATCAGTTTTTGCGTAAGTTTGGCGAAAATCGTGTCTTATGCGGGGAAAATAGCGGGGTCAGCCCGCGAAGTTTGTGCCTGAAAATCCGCGTGTCGGGGGTTCAATTCCCTCCCTGCCGGTACGTCGGTCGGATTTGCGAAGATAGAAGAGCCGTTGTTAAAGAGCCGAATGGTTACGCGGACAAACCGAACTCAAAAAAAATTACTTGAGGGTAATGCTGAGGGTAACCTGGTCTGCGGTCATTCTGATATGTCGAAATTCCTCTGGTCCGGTGAACGAACTCAATTCCCGATTTCGGAATCGTCAATCCGGCCCTCAAATTTGGGTGAGTAGTCGCCTAAGCTCTGACGCCCTATCAACGGCGAGCCCGAGATGGGCTGGCGCCGGTCGCTCAAGGCGCCCAGAGTGGTTCACGTGACGTCGAGATTGTGAGTACTGGCCACCGCAGCTTGCGGCTCAAGCGGCCGGCCTCGCCGGCGGAAAGAGCAATTTGTAGCTGCGCAGATCCTCCTGAAATGCATTCGAGCGCGCAAGCGATTCGCGCAATTGCGGTCGCGACAACGAATAATCGAAGGCCGCGGACCAGCGCTGCACGCGGCTCAAGGCACTGATGAGCGGTTCGGCAATGCGGTTGTGGCTCAGTGCCTTCAGGGGCAGGAGATAGTCTTCTCGGTAGACCGTCGGAATCATGATTCGGCTCAGCGCGCGCGCGCTCAACATGCAATTCATGGCGAGCCGCGCCGTGCGTCCGTTTCCGTCGCTGAACGGGTGCACTTCGGCAACCACGAACATGATCATGATGGCCTGCGCCAGGGGATGGGACAGGGCGCGAATCCGCTCGAATCCTTCCCGCAAGCTTCCGACGACGAGTTCCGGAACGACGAAGTAAGTGTTGCCGGCCTGGTTGGCTTTTTCTTTCCATTCTCCCGGTTTCTTGTCCGCCCGCTTCTGCATGACGAGCGCGTTGACGTTTTGCAACCAAACGAGAAACTCATCGGCGCTTTGCGGCGGACGATCCCGCCAGGGGGCGGTCGTCGCCGCATGGAAGGTGCCCAAGATGTCGTGCGAGTCTTCATTGCGGTTCTCGATGATCTTGCCGTCGAAGATGATCGATTCGGCCTCCTCGACTTCGAAAGTCGTCCCCTCGATGTAGTTGGAGAAGTACGCCTCGAAGAAGGCGAAATCCTCGCGCGCGACGCCGGCGGGCGCGGGATCCTGGATGTTTTCCAACGCGGCTTGATTGAGCGTGGTGAAGAGCGCGTCGAAAATTTCCAGCCGGTGAGGATCGTAGGGACGGCCGGCGGCCCGTGCGAGGGCCTGCTTGGCGGTCAAGATTTTGCCCTCGAGCGTACCAAGCAGCGCGCCGATGAGGCTGTTCAGGCGCTTCAACTGCGCGTCGTACCCTAAGGCAGGGGCGATCTCACGCGCGTGATCGCGCAATTGGTTTAGGCGCTTCGGACCGCCGACCATCAGAATGCGGTCGAGCGCCGCCTCGAGGGCTGGCTGCGGCAGCACTCGATCGCTCCAGCCGCGCCCGCGCGTGAGATTTTCCAAGAATCGCCGCGGATCACTCGCCAGATACAACTCGCCGAAGCGCGAATCCGGTGCGGGAGGATCAAGTCGGGGGCCGGGCCCCGGCACGATATGCACCGTCAATCCCGGCAATCGCAAGTCTCGCCGGGTCTTGCCGCGGGTGATGGAGAGGCTGCCCTCGTAAGGCCTGCTGTCGAATGCCGAACGATGCGAAATCACGCCGCCCGGTAGCAGATGCCCGATGATCGTCCGCCAGTGCCGCAGAACGATCGATTCCGGCGGACTGTCTACATTCGAGGTGTAGATGCTCGGGTATAATCGTTTAAGCGTGCCCTGTGCCGCCAGCCGGCGTGCGCGCCGGGCGGCCGCCGCATCGGTCTCGGCGACCAGGACGAGTTCGGGCATCGTGTCCGCCATGGAGGCCATTCGGGTGCTCGGAAGGGTGGAAATGTCCGTATTCTACCCTATTTTAGGTGTTATTGTCCGTAAAATACTGAATAGTCGGTCCGAAGTCCAGCCCGGTTCGTGCCGCACGTGCCGCTGGTCACGGAAAGTAGCGTAGACCGTGGCGCTCGCCGAGATCGAGCTGGCGCGAGTACGCAGGGCGATGGATGCCTTTATGCAGCAGCGTCGACCCCCGCCACACATTCGCTCGAAGGTGGATCTTGCCTTTCGTGTGTCCGGGCAAAGCGTTGAGATTTTCGAGATCCGAGCTGTCTGGTCGGGACCTCCCGACAAGAAACTCGAATCAGCTGTAGCGAAGGCGACATACGTCAAAGCGCGTGGTATCTGGCGCGTGTTCTGGCAGCGTCGCGATCTGAAGTGGCACAGCTACGAACCAAGACCGGAAGTGAAATCCGTGGCAGAGTTTGCGTCACTCGTATCCGAGGATGCTCATGCATGCTTCTTCGGATGAGCTGGGGAGAACACCCGGGTAACGGATTGTTGCAGTTTTGGGCGATCAAAATTCGTTTGGTTCTGTGATCACGGGCGAAAAATATCCGCTCTCACTTCATAGCATGGATAAATTCGATCTGGCACCCAACCGTCTCCACCACGGAGACCCGGCTCGGATCGACTATCTTCACCTCAGACTCGCCCGCGAAGAACGTCGTGATCCGGAGGTTGTTCAGCGGAGTTTTCAGCACAACGTAGTGGGGACCGAATTTCTGCGTCCCCATTAGAGGATCCAGGGAATACGACTGCTGGGCTGCGCGCCAAAGCTCATTGGCGAAGCCGGCGGAGTGAATATCGAGTCCAGCTGCGGTGGCCACCTCGTCGCCTAGCCACGTGGCGTGCCGCAGGCCGTCGGTCTCACAGCGATTGACGCGATCGTGAATGGTGTTGAAGGACAGGACCGAATCCGACAGCATCGCCGCCTGGACACCCAGGTACTTTCGCAAGATGTCGCGATTAGCAGGGGAGAGCTCCTCCAGTCGGAATTGCAAGCAACGGAAAGCAGTATTCTCCGCGATACCCCGATAGAGCAGGACCTGTCCGCAATCAATATTGGGTTGATCCTGATCAGAGATCCATTGATAACTGCCGTGCTGAATCAGCACCGAGCCCGCCGTATCGTACGGTTTTCGGACATGGTGATATACGGCTACCGGCGTTTTGACTTCGATGTCAGAAAAAATACCAAAGGGAGAGTATCGTTGCCGAGCAGCTCCATTCCCCTTGCGGATGTTTCCCCAGAAGTCGAAGAGAAAGCGCGCGCTGCTCTTGAGGCGACTGCCGAAGTAACGGTGCTCGCGCAGATTGATTTTCGGGTCGAAAATTCCGGGGAGAATCCAGCTGTATTGGAAAAAATAATCTGTCGCCGGTGGCTCCTCGGGGCTGTAGGCCAAGGGACCTTGCGAGGCCAGCCAAGGAACGGGGCGTTCCGAGCAGATGACAGTGGAGGTGGCGAATCGCGAGCGTGTGGTCATACCGAAGACTCACCGAGCGCGCAGCAGCAATTCAACGGTACTGCGCGTTTCCGGACTCAAGCTGGAGAATTCATCCTCTGTGAGAATTCCAGCCGCGCGAATTCGCGCCAGCATTGTCAGAGCATTGGAGCGCCTTGGATCATTGAATATACTTGAGATTTCTCGGTCGCGCTGTTCGATGATCTTGAAGATTTCGAGGTAGCGCTGATGAGCGCTCTGGGTGCTGTTATGCACCACGCGCTCGATCTCGGCAAGTACGCGTTCGCAGTAGCGTTCGAGCGCAAGCGGGTGTATGCGCCTCAGCAGCTTCCAGTCGGCTTCCGCAATGGTGCGTGGCACGGTGCGAACTCAATCAGCGCTGAAGCTGAGCGCGAACGACACGGCTGCCGCTGCTTCTTTCATTCTTTGCGATGTCAATTGCGCAATACACTGGCGGTGACGGTGTCATCTGCGCTCATAACGATCATTATCTGCAAAAGGCGGAGAGGAAATCATCAAAACCCAACGACCCGTGATAGTTCGCACGGCGCACAGCTCTTCGTGGCGCTGCCACTCTCTTGCCCGGCAAGGCACAAAAAGACCGGCGTACGGTTGGGGAAACGGCACGGCCTTCAGTCTTTGATTTCTTTATCGAGATCGGCGAATCGGTCCGGAATTCGAGCGTTGCGAATTGCGTCGACTTGACGCTCCGACAGTTCACCGGCCGCAATGACCCGGCGGTCGCGGCGCTTCAGGCGCGCATACTCCTGGGCTGACAGCAGCACAGTCCATTCGCGACCATTCTTTGTGATGGTGACGGGCTTAGTGAGTGCAATGTCCAGATATAAGCCGACGTTGCGGTCAAATTCCGCTGCACTGACGATGACACGGTCCTCTATGCTCATAGCGCGCATTGTACGATTAACCGGCTGGGTACTCGACGTATCGCGGTCCATCTGAACGGGTCCGGCGAGCGGTCCAATAGGCCGCGTGCACCTCGCGCACGTGGTTGATATCGCGGTGGCCGATGGGCCGGCACTGCGATGACAGTACAGTGGCGACCGCGATCGTTTTTCCGGTGAGGGTGGCGAACTCCACCTCGTACGCGGAAACATTGCGATGGATGTGGACAACCGTTCCTACATCCCCCGACAGCAGACCCTCACCGGGCAGATCGCTCGTCAGCACGACGCAGTCGTGTTCTTTAATCATGATGCCTCCGAAGCGGGTTTTTCTTCCGCATATTGCCGACCTCCGGCTTACCGCGCGTAGAGTCCGCCTCCTCGCCATGGAAAGGTCGTTGCCAAGGATCCGAACGACGATACGAAATAGGACACAAAATTCAGGCGGAAATTTAGCCGAGTGTCCGCGGTTCAGTGGCCGTTTTCCGCAAAATCAGCTGTGGGTAACAGCGCGGGTAACTCAGTTTTCGGTCATACAAGAATGCCGTAATTAATAGGCTTTCCGCGTATTGTTCAATTCCCTCCCTGTTTCGCCACGACGCGCGGCCCAAAATTGCTAGGAGACGATCGAATGCTAAAAAGAGACTCGGGTACATTGAAATGCGCTCGAGCCTCAATCAGTTGAAAGAGCTTCGGTAATCGTCGATCTGCAAAGGGCTCAATCAGTCGAATCCGACCATGAGATTTTAATATTGAAACGCATGCGTCTAACCACCTTGCGATTTGAACGCGCGCGTGTAACTGATCGGCCTCCGGCAGCGGAGTCCCATCGAAAGGCATTAAGTCTACGAATGGCTTTCGCCAGAGCATATACACATCTGGGTCGGTCAACCGAACTGACCTACGTAGCCCGTCAGCAATTTCTATATGGGCGGACTTTGCGGTGATTTCATAGGGCCGCCATAGATCAATATTCCATCGGAAGACTTCAATCTCCTGTTGCTCGAATATGCTCTCCTTTATGCTTCCTATCCCCTGTACGTCGAGCCTTTCGAGCGCGAGCCCATGCACAGCCTCGAATCCCCGGCCGGGCTTGGCGAGCGCGGCGCGTGGGCGGCGCTGCTACCCGCGGACGGGCCACTCGGTGACCTGCCGGCGGTGCATCTCGCGGCAGGTGAGACGCAGCGTGTACTCAAGGGCCAGCGGGTGATGGCGCAAGTGCCGGGATCGCCGACACGGGTGCGGCTTCACGATGAAACGGCGAGATTCCTCGGCATCGGCGCAGTCGACGAGGTGGGCTCCGTGCAGCCGCGCCGTCTCCCCAACCTCGCGCCCCCCTCAGCTACGGACCGCGCACGCTGACCGTGGGATCGAGCAACCGCAGGGCGTCGCCGAGGGTGTTCGCCCCCGTGCGATCCATGTCGTCCTTGGTGTACACGCTGCCAAAGCCGGCGCACCTCTGGGGGTTATCCGGTCGGCTCGTGGCGGTAGTACCGGCGCACCCGGGCGGCTGCGTCCTGGCCACGGTGGACTTCGCGGCGTCGGGAGAGGGTGGCGTGCTCGCGCACGCGGCAAGCGACAGTGCGAGGGCGGCGCCGATGAGCAGTTTGTTCAGCATGACATCACCTCGGAACGAGCCTATGCCCTTCTAAGAACGGCTACAAGCAAGCGGGGTTGACCGCCGGGGCTGGAAAAAGTGCAATTGGGTTAAATTCCAACAAAGGTACCTAATGGAGAGCAGAAGGAAGTGTGGGGTCCTCGGGACAATTGCCAGAGACCAGGTGAATGCGGTCATCAGCAAACGGTTCGCGAAACATCAGCAAATGCAATGGACGCCGCGCGGCGCACACCTGCTGTTGCAGACTCGGACGCGAGCGCTCGATGGTACGCTCAGGCCGCTGTTTGAACCGATGGTATCCCGATCTGGTCGGCAACAACGCTCGTGAGCCAGTACCCGCAGCGGCTCAGAACCCCACACTTCCTTATGCTCCCCCGGGCCAGTCCTGGCATTGATTCTTGAAGGCGTTAATACACCTCTGAATGATCCACTCACGCGACTCCGACATGAGATCTCCGGTTTGGGCTGCGGAATTCATGCCGCACGGCGGCGAGTGCGGGCCGGCGGCAACCTAGTAGCTCACCTTGAATGTAGGCGAGTCCTCCGGTTTCATTTTACGCCGGTCGTAAATGCGCGTGGTCGCAATATTGGAGTGTCCCAGCCACTCCTGGACTTTGGCGATGTCAGCGTCGTGATCCAGGGCATTCGTTGCAGCTGTGGCGCGCAATGCGTGCGCTCCGATCTTGAGTCCCAGTGCCAGTGCATAGCGGCGCACGAGTTTGTAGACGCCGTCGGGCGTAATGGTGTTGTCGAGCTGGCCAGTGCGGTTGTTGCTGACGGGCCGGAACAGGGCGCCTTCGGTGTCGGCGGCGTGTCGGGCCTCGTCAAGGTAGTCGTTGAGTAGCTCCTGCGTGCCGGCGTGCAGCGGAATGTAGCGGGTCTTGTTGCCCTTGCCGTGGACTCGCAAGTGCGGCACTCCGTGCCGTGGGTGAATGTCTTTGACCTTCAGGCGGCAGAGTTCTTCGCGCCGCAGCCCGTGATACAGAAGAGTGGCGAGCAGCGCCCGGTCGCGAAGGCCTTTGAGGCTCTTGTCGGTCGGCAGGTTCATGAGCTGCCGGGATTCCCTGTCGGCGATCGCCGGTGTCTTGCCTTCGTAGCTGTCCACCTTAGGTCGCTTCACGCCTTTGACCGGGTTGGTCGGCACGGCATTTTGGTCGGTCAGGTACTCATATAAAGAGGAGATAGCAGACAGTTTGCGGCGGATAGATCCCGGCGCGAGCTTCCGGGTGTCCAGATTTTTGCGCCAGGCAATCACATGTGCCCGGGTGATCAGCCTGAGCTCAATCGGCGTAAGCGATTGGATATCCCCG
>PKXS01000015.1 GCA_003132425.1 Gammaproteobacteria bacterium
AGCCCATTGACATGTTCCGCGCTCGCGAAGTGCGCACCATGTTGCAAGGGGTGTCTTTAGCACAATTCCAAGCTGCGCTCATCGTTATGCGCGCGACCGAGCGCTGCATTGAAATCATCGGTGAAGCGGCGCGGCATGGGCAAGCGGGGCGGCCTGCGGGTTATATATTTCTACTGGGCCCGTGGATTGGAGTTCTGGCTCTTCACGCTGTACGACAAGAATGAGCTGAGCGATTTATCGAAAAAGGATCGCGCAACGCTGGAAGGTCTTTTGAAGTTCGAATTGAAGATGAGGAAGCAGGTATGAAGAAGAAGCGCAATTTGATGGCCGAGTTGACAGAGGGCTTTGTTGCGCTGGCCGACCAGCGAACCAGCAAGCGTACTCTGCGCACCCATGTCGTTCAAACTAAGGCCACACCAAAAATGTCCGCAAAGGAGCTATCGGCGCTGCGTGAGCGTATGAACCTATCTCGAGCCTTGTTTGCAAAATATCTGCGCACCAACGTACGTACTCTCGAAAACTGGGAGCAAGGGCGCGCGCCCCAACGCGCAGGCAGCACTATTGATCCGCATGGTTGAAAGGTATCCTGACACAGTCGAGAGATTGGCGAAGATCTGACAGGGAGGGAATTGAAGGCCGTCCTTAGCATACTGAATTTAAAGAAATTTCCGAGAACCCGAATAAAGTTACCCTCATATTGGACCCGTAATAGGCGTCGCTGTAGGTGGAAATCCGTGGAGGTTAATTGCACTTCCGCCCAGGATCACGATTCTAGTAGGCATGATCCGTTCGATTTATATCCGCGATCCTGACCAGAATCTGATCGAGATCTCTAACTATCCTGAATGAGGGAATTTCGACCTTGCTCGAACGCCGACATTTGCTTCGACGAAAACGACGTCCGCATAGTTGAGTCCAAAAATCTAGGTGCCCAGGCTGGACGCTTACCCTCAATTGCTACTCAGACCCTCAGTACTCCGCCACGGAACGTCATCTACCGGCCGTAGTGTCCTGCACGGCGGCCGGCTGCGAGAAATCCAGCTTTAACGAGGCAGCAAGAGCGTCGAGCTTGATTTTGACACTTTTGGCAGTGGTCACCGCCTCATCCAAATTGCCTCCGGCAAACGCGGCTTGCGCTTTCGACCAGAGCGATGTCGCATCGCTGAAGCTGGATTTGGCTGCATCGAGATCGACTCCCCCGGCAAGTTTCTTGTTGGCTTTCTTGTTCAAAAAATCGATGCGGCTCTGAATGGCATTCGCATCTCCCGGCAACGCGCTGGCCAAAGAGGTCCATTCTTCGTTGAGGCCCTTCGTCACTTGGTCTTTCTTCGCAGCCGTCGCGCTTGCCAGACTTTGCGCTGCGCTCATTACAGGAGGCGCTCCGCTTACTACGGCCTTGTAGTCCTTCTTGTCGAAAGACGCTTTCAATTCACCGAGCTTGTTCTGTACCTCTACCAACTGATCGGGTACGAACTTGGCCGCGTCGGTGGACGCTGCATTGACCGCCGCTTCGATATCGCTGATCATCTTCTGCGCAGGCTCTTTCTGACTTGAGCAGGCGGCCAGCATGATCCCCACAATGGAAATCAACGCGTACTGTCTGAACTGATTCGTCGACAACATGGCGGAAACTCCTTGCAATAAGATGACTAATTACAGAGGCGATTGCGGTGTGGCAACATTCTAGCTCAATTCCCGCCTCTCACGATGCAACTGCTGCGCTTGAGCCCGACGATCACGCAAAGGGCCCTATTGTGCGCCGTCGGGTAATTCCCTGGGCACCCGACGTGCCTACGCGGGTTTTGCCACGACGGTTCGCCACCAATGTCTAATCAGGCGAGAGCAGGAGCAATATCTCGCACTGCTTGAGAAGATGTCTAACTCGAACCCCGGTGACTTTGTCAAGTTGGGCGAGCTGATTCGAGATATTCGAGTCGCACTTCTTACGACTGTGGGTCGCGACGGCCGCTTCCACACTCGGCCGGTACAAACGCTGCAAGTTGAAGACGATCGAACGCTTTGGTTTTTTACCGATTGGAGTAGTCCCAAGGTGCACGAGTTGCAGCACGATGCAACGGTGAGTCTGGGATACGCCGATCCGGCGAAAAATGTGTATGTCGCAGTGTGCGGTTCAGGTAGCGTATTTCGGGATATCCAAAAAGCAAAACAGCTATGGAGCATTGAGCAGCGAGCCTACTACCCGGAGGGCCCAGAGGACGAACGACTCGCCCTGTTGCGCGTCCTTATCGAGCGGGCGGAATATTGGATCGCTCCCGGACGAACCTCTTATCTAGTCGCCGCATTGACAGCCACCGCATCGGGAACGCCGGCTGGCGTGATTGGAGAGAACCGCAAGATCACGTGACAGAGAGGGAATTCAACTAGCTGTCGAAATCCTATGAATTACGGCATTCTGGAATCGCAGCGAATTGAGTTACCCTCGCTGTTACCCACACCTGAGTTCGCGAATTCGGCAACTGAACCCCCGGACATTCAACCAGATTTTTGGCCTGATTTTTAGTGTGATGTTTCTCACGGTCGTTCGGTCCTTGGCAATGACTTTAGCATTTTCCCATTCGTAAATCGGCGTGCCGCACCTGCGCGCAATCTCACGAGTCGTCGATTTGACATGGTAATGCGTTTGCATTACCATAGCATTAGTCATCGCACTTTCCCGGATACGTTATGGCCTCGCTTGAAATCGAATCGACGTTGACCGACCGTTACCAGACGACGGTGCCGGATGCTGTACGTCGCACGCTCAAATTGCGCAAGCGCGACAAGATTCGATACGTGATGAGACCGGATGGCGCGGTGCTCCTGACCCGCGCGGAGGCTGGCGAAGAGAGTGATCCGGTGGTCGGAAAGTTTCTGGCCTTCCTGGCGCGCGATATGGAAGTACACCCGGCTCAATTTCGAGGCGTCAACCCCGCCCTGCTGCGCCGTGCCCGATCGCTGGTCAAGGGGGTCAAAGTCGACCTCGACGCGCCGCTTCTACCCGAGGACGAATGACAAGCGCGGGCGCCGATCCGCCCTTGGTCATCAAGGGTTGGTCGATTTTTGCGCATCCGCAGTTTCTCGATACCTTTGAATTGCTAGTCGCGCAGGTTGAGCGCCTTCGCGCCAAGGATCCGAAGGGGTATACCGGCAAGAACTCCACGAAGCGGCTGGCGGCCATCGTAAAACTCGCCTTCGAGGTCATTCCGCAGGAGCCTACTCGCCCCGAGTATAGACAAGGGGCAACGCTCGGCGATGAGTACAAGCACTGGTTCCGAGCAAAGTTCTTCCAGCAGTATCGGTTGTTCTTTCGCTACCACTTCGAGAGCCGCATCATCATTTACGCCTGGGTCAACGACGAAAATACCAAACGCGCGTACGAGAGTGCCTCCGACGCCTATCGTACGTTCCGACGTATGCTCAAGAATGGGAATCCGCCGGATGACTGGAGCCAGTTGCTGACCCAGGCAAAAGCACACAATAAACGGACGCGCGCAGCGAATTCAACAGGATCACGATAGCGCAGGCAGGAATTGAACAAACGAGGTAGTCCGTAAATTTACTACGCTTGTATGGATTTTTGAGCGACTTACCCACACTGTTATCCCGTGACGGCGTTGACGATTCCGAAATCGGGAATTGAGTTAGTTCACAAGACGCTAGGAATTTGAACATCTCAGAAACGGCGGAAAAGAAGTTACCCTCAAGTGCCATTTGAAGTTTGCTACTAAAGACAGAACCTGTAACCAATCGGGCCGGAGTCGACAGAGGCCGTGTGATAACCGCCAATTATCAGGCGCGTGCGCCGTGAGACGCTAGGAGGACCAGTGGGACCGAGTGATCGTCAGCCCTGTGCGCTGAACTGCCGTTCGCAAGTGACCGCTTTCGGAAAGGTTCAATAGCGGGCAAGATCGACTAGGAAAGCCCATACTCCGTTGGGGTCGGCTCGGAACACCAAGAAAGTAATAAGCAGGAGTGCAAAACTCACGCCATACGCCCGCCAAATTAGGCTCTCGCGTCGCCGTAATGCACTCAGTTGCGGATCCTTTAGTGGCTCGTGTTTCCCGAGGACAAATACTGCTCGAATGCCGTACTCTCTGCGTCGCGATCCTCTCGCCACAAAAATGAAGGGCCAGAGATTGCCAATCGATCAAAAGCCTTGCGATGATGCCGGCGCAAATGACGATATATCTGGTATCGGACAATTGGTATGAGAATTGCGGCCGCCGCAAGAGAAAAGACACATAACGAGATCTGAACTACGCCCAGTGCAGTTATCGTAACCGTGTCCTGTATCCAGTGAGATTGGCTGCCTACTTTGGTGGGTACTCAACGGCGGACAGTCGCGCTGTAGGAAATATTCCGCGCCCATTTGCGCAGCCTACCGCGGACCGCGCCTGAGCGCTTTTGAACAATCAATTTCTGTGCACCAGTGACCAGTTTTTGGCCGGTTGGCGCCGGTGGCAGTCCAATTCCCGGTATTGATCTTCCCCACGATCGGTGTGACCTGGGGGTCGATTTTCGGTCCAGTTGATACTTTGGGACAATGGCCCGAATCCTGCCGCCGATAATCGGCACCAACCCCGCCCCTATGGATCTGCCGACGTACAGCGGAGTCTCTCTGAGATGGTCAATTACGTGCGCTGCGGTACACACGATCGGTGTGCCGTCGACGTTCAGAAGCAGGCAACTCGCGATGTGCATTGGCCGCCTGTCGGTGGCGCTGATGTTCCTGTAGATCGGCCGGACCGATGCTCGAAAATCTCTTTCCGCCTGCAGCGTGAATCGGTCTCGCGGATCGAGCGGCTCAATCATCCCAGCTTCGGCGGGCTCGGCTTCCCGTTCTGCGCTTGTCGGCCTCGGATTCATGCACGGCGGCGACTCCTGAAACGAATCCTACGGAATTCTAACCCGTCTGTAACAGTCAACACGTTGTGCGAAGTGTGCGGGGCAGCGCCCAGGGCGCCAGTTTTGACATGGAAAGTACGCGATCCTCGGTCGCTCCCCACCTCAGACTAGCTTGAGTGTCGGCTCGAAGCCGAGCTTCTTCATCATGTAAGTAACCATCAGTGCCTGCGTGCAGTAGAAGCGAAAGCGCTCCCACATTTGCCTCAGAAAGACCGCACTGAAGGAGCGGGTCTAAGAAATCGGCAGATTCGAGTGGTTTGCATAATTTTCATTCGAACCTATTCGTGGCGTGACAGTAAGTCATGGGTGGCTAATAGGCGAGCGCGATTCCGTCAGCCCGCATATCGCTCGCGGCCGCATACACCCGGTTCGGGCCGCTCATGCAGTGTTCGATGCAGTGATAGCGTCCAAAGCCGCCGTCGGATGCGCCCATGGACCAGCCGAGTTCGATGAGGGCGCGGCGCGACGCTTCAGGCACGCCGGCCTCCAGGCGAAGAACTCCCCTAGGATCAACTCCGGGAAGGTCCTCCCCCATAGTCTGCGAGGAGCCCTCGTGGTGCCAACGCGGGCTATCGCCTGCGGCTTGTACATCCAGCCCGTAGTCGACTCGGTTGAGAATGATCTGGGCTTGGCCTTGCGGCTGCATGTCGCCGCCCATGACGCCGAAGGACATCCACGGCTCACTCCCTTTGGCAGCAAATCCCGGAATGATCGTCTGGAAGGGCCGCTTGCCCGGCTGGTAAAGGTTCGGATGACCATCGACCAGGGAAAATAGCTGACCGCGATCCTGGAACATGAAACCCAGTCCGTCGGCGACCAGGCCCGAGCCCATACCTCGGTAGTTGGACTGAACCATCGACACCATCATTCCATTCACATCCGCGACGGAAAAGTAAGTGGTGTCGCCGTGGCTTGGCGCGTGGCCGGAATGGACCGGCAGCAGGATGCGGTCAGGCCGGATGAGCTTCGCGCGCTCCGCCGCATATTCCTTGGAGTTCAGCCACGAGATAGGGATCTGCGAGAAGTGCGGGTCTGCATAGTAGCGTGCACGGTCCTCATACGCCAAGCGCTTGGCTTCCGCCTGCGTATGAATCGAGGCGGCCGATTGAAAGCCCATGCTACGCAGATCGAAGTTCTCGAGGATGTTCAACATTTGCAGCGTGGCGAGCCCCTGGGTGTTTGCGCCCATTGCATAGACGGCCACTCCCCGGTAGGAGGTGACGAGAAGGTCCACCCATTCGGCGTGCTGCTCGCGCAGATCTTCACAGGATAGCCAGCCGCCGATGCGTTTGAAATACGCCTCGATCGTTCGTGCGATTGGACCTTCGTAAAATACGTCGCGGCCCCCTTCGGCAATCATGCGATAGGTTCGCGCAAGGTCCGGATTGCGGAACACCTCGCCTTCGTTGGGCGCATGGCCGCCGGGCGCGTATGTTCGTATTGCATTGGCCGTCTCTTCCACTCCAGAACTCGGGTCCAGGTACAAAGTCAAGTCACGCTTAAACTGGAAGCCGATAATCTGCGGCAGCGGTACGCCGTTTTCGGATAGATGGATCGCGGGCTGAAAGAGCTCCGACCATTTGAGCTTGCCGTAACGCTGATGCAGCGTCCACCAAGCGTCCAGTGCGCCCGGCGTTGAGACGGAGATCGCGCCGTAGGGCGCGATGAGGCCATTCTTCGAGCGCTCGCGCACGATCTCGAGACTCAAGTGTTTGGGCGAACGGCCCGACCCGGCCACGCCGACGGGCTTCTTAAGCTGCGGATCCCAGACCATGGCATAACAATCACCGCCCAACCCCGAGCCGGTCGGCTCCAAAAATCCTAGGCACGCGTTAGCCGCGATTGCCGCATCCGCCGCGGAGCCGCCTCGCTTCAGCGTCTCGATGGCTGTCAATGTGGCGAGTGGATGAGCGGTGCCAGCGGCGCCGGTACATCCCATGGCCGCTGATCGTGACGCGAAGCTTGCGCCCGATAGGCGATCTCCGGCGTGCACGTCAGGCCGCTCAAAGCGCTCGGCGCCTGCGGTTTGATACGGCGGCAGCGGATTCGCCGAGCTAGTGCCCATAGAGTCCCTAAAGTCCTCTTGACCAAATAGAGAGATCGTCTGCCATCTGCTCAAGAGCAGCGCAGGCGGGAAGCGGCGATTTCGCACCTGTTTGCAACTCGCGCCCGCGAGCGATTCGCTGCGTCATTCAGCATCTCCGAAAAGGTTCCGGCAGTCCCCGCGATGCCCCAGTCGCACCCGATTCGCTTGAGGTCGATTGTCAAAATCCTCAGTTCCGAAAGGTCGCAGTGATTCCGAACGTGCACGGACGGAGCCCGAAATCGTTCTGCTGCGGCGACGGCGGGCCTGTCGGTATCAGGCGTATCCGCTGCACTCGCGGTGTCGACGCTGGCGAGCACGCTAACGGCAAGTAAATTGCGGAACAACAACAAGGGACCGAAGGTGGAGTCATCATATCCTCCGGTATGTTCATATCTAAGAAATCAGCGGTGGCCCAGGTAGTTCGGACAAAATTCTTTCTTCGATAAGTGGAACGATCTGCTGATTGATTGAACCTGAGCGAGGCGTTCTTCGTCAAGTCTTCCTCTTTGATCTTTTGCTATCGCTCCTGACCAGGCGCAGTCTGATGCCGCAGACAGCAGAAGCTCCGGTTTTTTTTCTTGGCCGAGAAAATTTAATCGAATAGGAAGCCGTAGGAGCGGCGATCGTGAGATACCCGCTACCCGAGCATCCCCGGATTTCCGATCTGTGCGACTCGTGGCGTTCATTGCGATCCGTCAGGCCGCCATCGCCAGTGGTTCGCCAGCAGCGATAGCGAAGTAAATTTCGTCCCCGTCGGCCGCTTATATTGCATCGAACGAACAAGAATCCCGACAGCTACGGCTCGAAGGAGGACCACGCCGACTGCGCTTGTGGTGAACAGCGATATTCAGCCGTCAAGCACGAAGGCGCATAGGGGGTCGCAGCATACGGACTTACGCCAAACGGCTTGGGCGCATAGACACCGTTCATCAACAGACGCGAATCCACATTTTCATCCGAATTCAAGACGTGCAGACCGTAATTGGGTCCAGAAAGCTGCGACACGTAATCTGCAGCGCACGCTGATAGCGCCAGACAGATAATCAAGGACGAAATTAGCTTCATGCTACCCCCAATGTGGGTTACGCGACGCCACAGAGAACGTTTCGACTTCCGCGAATATTTCAATAGCACGATCATGAAATCGAAGCAACAACTCTCGATACTTTGCATGCCATGGTCGAGAAGCTCCTGAAGGCCTCGGGGAAGATCGGCCGCCACGGTGCGCGCGACGATCTCGCCTTGACCCGAAGTCAGATATCCTCCGAGAATCCTGGAGCACCGTATTCCTCAAGGAGAGTGCTGTGACTGAAGTGTTCATCCGATCCCCCGTGCACTGTCCGATATGTAAGCAGGAACGGACATCCCAGCGGACTAAAGGTGAAATTGTGGACGCACTCGACAACAACAAACCGATTCGCGCTTTCGTCGAGTGTCATGACTGGCACTGGGACTTGACCGAGAGTGAGCGTAAAGAGCTCGCGGCAACGGTACGGGCCTGATTTACGCAATGAATGCTCAACGTACTCCGCTCAATTGCTTCGCGCACGCCCTCCCCTGCCCTTCGTCGCCCGACGGCAACGACGACAACCGCAACAACAAATAGACCATAGCGCCAACTTCTCCGGGGTCCGCGAGGGCCCCTTTTTGATCAGTTATTAACCGTGTTGGCGCTGCAATAGCAAAAAATTGATAAGCTCAACGCGCGTTGCTTTGGACGCCCAGTGGTACAAGCAGCGTTACGTGCGGCTCTCAATCGCCGGAAGATTATGACCCAGCGCTACCCAGTTGAACCGCTAGACTTGCGCGAGATCACCGCCCGGACACTTGCGTACTACGAGCAGCGCGCGGAAGAATTTCGCGCTGGTACGCACGATCACGACGTCAGCCAGAACATAGCTGCGCTATTGCGGCATATCGAAGGCGAGCCGCCCTTCACGATTCTCGATTTTGGCTGCGGGCCCGGGCGCGACCTCAGAACTCTGGCGGCGCTCGGCCACACGGCCATTGGGCTGGACGGTGCGGCCGGCTTTGCTGCCATGGTGCGTGCCGACACTGGGTGCGAAATTTGGCAACAGGATTTCCTTGCTCTTGACCTCCCAAGTACGCATTTTGACGGCATCTTCGCGAACGCGTCGTTGTTTCATGTGCCGACGCAAGAATTGCCGCGCGTGTTGCGACACCTGCACGCCGCACTGAAACCGAGGGGCGTGCTGTTCAGCTCCAATCCGCGTGGCGAGAATAGCGAGGGCTGGAACGGGGAGCGCTACGGCGCGTACCACGACCTAGACGCCTGGCATCGTTACCTGTCGCATGCGGGTTTCACGGAACTCGAACACTACTTCCGGCCCACCGGATTGCCGTGCGATCAACAACCGTGGCTTGCGAGCGTTTGGCGCAAGTCTTCAATCTAAAACGCTCTCCCCTGCTCCTTCGCCGTCCGGCTCAGATTCCAACGGTCTGCATGGCATCCTGGTAAGCCTTGTCGACCGATTCGAGCGACAGATGTTGGTAGACCTCGAGGCTCTTCTTGATTTCGTGCCCGGAAATCAAGTTCTCGATCACGTACTTGATGCTGCTGTTGGCAGCGCTGATTCTCGATCACTTCCTGCTGATCGCGATTTAGAAGCGTAACCCCACTCGAACGGGGAAGAATTGCGTGCTGCTCCCGCGGGTGAAGATGCGTTGGTAGCGCGCCTCGACGAACATCGAGGTGCGGGCATTCAGCGCCATGGCCCATCCAATCCCCGCGTTCCAGGAGGGTTCCCACGCGCTCGTGTCGCTCTCTGACGCCAGAAGGGTGGGGAACGTGCCGCAGAAATGATTGCCGCATACACGAGGCGCGTCGGACAGCTTTTGCAGGCTGGTCCCTACGCGGTACTCTCCGTAACCTGCCAGTAGATAGGCCTTCTGTCTCGGCGACAGGCGGCCAAAGTCCAGCTGCAGGTCGAGATCGCCGCCGTACACGTTTCGCTCTCCTTTGTTGTAACCCACTCCACCCAACGCGAGCAGTTGTCTCCCGGGCGTGAACCAGCCGTAACTGCCATCCAAGCGCAAACCCAGCGGTAGTGCGGAGCTCGGAAACCACGTAACCCCGGCGGCAGCGTCTCCGCCGCCGTGCATGTAGTCTCCGGTCGATCCGGTCACGATGTTGTTGCCACCGCCTGCCTGGACCGACCATGGTCGATATGTGAGCTCACGGGCGGCCCACGCATCGTGCGCGAAGCGGTTGCCCGTGGGCGGGGGGGAGGCAGGAGCGGTTGGTTCCGATGAAGGCTCAGGTGGGATATCGGAAGAATCGGCGGCTGCGGGGCCTCCGGTCGTGGTCTCGGTCAGGGCGATGCCGGTCTCCGGGGGCGAGCCGGCAAACACCGGTGCCGACGCCGCGAGCAGCACAAAGGCCAGCGACGTTCGCAGGAATTCCGCTCTGACGTAAGCTTGGCGCACATTAATCAAGACCAAGGCGGCCCCAGTGAGTTCCTTGCCCGGAAGGGAAGCTTGCTTGGTCACGCGCTTTTGGAAACCCATGATATGTTCGGATGGAGGCGAGCAACATAAGTAGGTGTGGCCATGCCAGACAAAAATGCAACCGCAGCAACATCAGTTATTAAAGCCGCAGCTGCGGCGACTCAGGCCGCCGCTTTCGTGCAAAGCACATCCCCCCACGATAAGGATAAGTACTTAGCCGGCTATGGGGAGCACAGAGAAGCAGGGCACCCGGCAATTTTCTGGGACTTGCTCGTCGCGCTCAGCGCGACGCTGTTGTGTGCGACGCAATCGTCTGGGTACTGAGCTCTACGTCGCTCGTCTGGAGGGATAGGAATTATAAAAGGCCACCAGAGGATGTTCACCGATCGGAATGGTGAATGCAATGCGCTGTCGGCAGAGGCGGGCGTGTCTATCTCGGGGCCGGAGCGAACAGAAAGTTGCGGAAAATCCGCGGCTTGTGAATGCCGCACTCTATGATTCTCCGCGTTTCCAACCGGCACTTTCGGCACGCAAATCAAGGGGAGGCCATCTCCACCTACTCGCGCCCACACATACGTCTCCCCTACAAAAGATCCCGCTTTATAGTGCTGGGCGTCTCGCGGCGGAATATTTCTACGTCGCCTTTCTTAGCCACGACCCACTCGGTCAGATGAAACTCTTCAGCGGTCGCGGTCAAGTCGGCACCGAACTGGATGGTGCAGTCCCAATCGCCACGTTTCCAGCGATTCATGTGGTCCAATTTCATGCGGCAGCTGGTCGGTTCGCCTTCCGTAACCTCGATGATCCGGCTCGATGCGGTCGTGGTGGTGGTGCCGACAGCCGAGATGAATGTGGTGATCGGTTGTCCCTCGCTGTCGTACCGGATTCGTCCCGTCGCATCACGTGTCGGCATCTGCGCACGGTTGGAGGTTGTCAGTGGTGTCTTCATCCAGTGCAGACCGTTGCTATATCCGCCGGCGGTTTTGGGCTCTCCGCTGCCCGCATGGATGATCGGGATAGCGAACGGCGCTTCCCTTGCAGGGATGGGACGCACCGGGAGCACGAGGTGCGAGGCGCCGAGTGCGATATGAAGCGTGGCGATCTGCGGCGAGGGCCAAATCAGCGGCCATAGGTTCTCCGAGACCGCAGCTCGAATGCGACTTCCCCGCTTGAACCGATGCGCGATCATGTACAGAGGCAGCTCGACATCGTAGAACTCGCCTGGCTTCAACGCGGTGGGTTGCTCCATCGAATCGCGGCGAGTCAGATTGAGCACGTTATAGCTTACCAGCCAGGATTTTCCGTCCGGCGTCACCTCCGTCAGGCGGACCGCGATCTGGGCGACCGGAACGTCGGCGCTGATTCGGATCTTCGCGGTCGGATAGCCGAGGATTTCCAGATCGCGATCCAGAGGCGCGGAATCGAACAGCAGTGAATTGCGATCGTCCGGGCTTTGCTCGAACTCGGTCGGGCGCCCGTAGACCCATTGTGGTTTGGTCAATCCGACGATCTTGTCGCCGACATACTTGACGTGATCGCGAGATTTTGGATTTGGCGACAGCCGCCCACCGGCGTCGAAGTAAAGATTCGAGGATGCGGTGCGCGGAGAGGGCCAGACATCCGCCGCTACCCAACGGCCGGGCACCTCGTCGGGAAAGGCCTCCGAGTCCGCCTTGTACATCATGTAGACCCTAAGCATGGGCTCATCCATGACCCCAGTGTTTATTCCCTCGAGCCATTGCTGCCACCAGCGCACTTCCTCATACGGCCAGTCAAGCCCGAGGGGCTTTGCGAGATTCGGGAAGATGTGACCCCATGGGCCGATCAGACCCTTACGCGGAACTTTGAGGTTAGAGAGAAGCTCGCCGATGATATTCGAGTACGGATCGCCCCAACCGTCGACTACATAGACCGGGCACTTGATGGCGGCATAGTCGGTCGCAATGGAACCGCGCTTCCAGTAGGAGTCGAAGCGCTGATGCGTCGACCAAGTTCGTAGGATTGCCGGCGTCGCTTCCAGGCGCCGACGCCACATCGCTTCCCAGCGCGCGCCAACGACTTGCGGATCCGGAGGAGCCGCCATGTCGCCCTTGAAGGACGTGCCCCACCCCATATTCTGTTCGCCGTAGGCGCCGCCCATATAATGAGCATCGTCGGTATAGCGATCGACGACGCATCCCATGGGCATGATCGCCTTGAGCTCGGGAGGCTGCATGGCGGCGATCTGCAGCGCATTGATTCCACCCCAGGAAATACCCCGCATGCCCACCGATCCGTTCGACCACGATTGCCTGGCGAGCCAAGCGATGACCTGCACGCCATCGGTCAGTTCGGGAACGTCATACTCATCGACCATGACTCCTTCGGAGTTTCCGGTGCCGCGGATATCGACCCGCACGAAGGCGACCCCATAGGGCGCGAGGTTCTCGCCCGTCTTATCGTCGCGCCACCGCAAGTCGTCCCATAAGCGGTAAGGAAGGTATTCCCAGACCACCGGCACGGGATGGGCTTCAGCTCCTTCCGGCATCCAGATTCGGGCCGCCAGATGCACGCCGTCTTGCATCGGAATCCACTCATTCTCGATAACTTTGAACGGCCGCTTGGCAGGTAAGCTCCAGGCGGGTGCGGCCCAGGATCGGTCGCTGATCAGCGAGAGGGAACCGCCGATTGCGGCAAGCGACGCGGACGCAGCGGTACCCAATAACATTTTGCGGCGGGAAATGGTCATCGAATCTCCTACCAGGGGTAGTCTTGTTTTCCTCGCCAAAACTGACGGTAGGAAATGCCCAGAATTATAGGCCCGCCTGTAAGATTCCTGTAAAAACCTGCCACAGCGCTCCTACCCCCTCCCCTGCTCCTTCGCCGCCGTCGCCCTTCAAGTTGTCAAGTCACACACCGGTCAACGCGTCGCGTGCCGCGGACCCGTAACGCGCGTGAAGCGACGACTCGTGCGCAGCGCTTACTGCGTGCAAGGAGCCGTAACGCCAAGGTATTGGACGGGGCGTGCAAAATAGGAGTTTTGCCCGCAGCCGCCAGGGGCGGCTTCACGGCGGCCCGGAAAATACCTTGGGGTTCCGGCCCTCTCGGATGATATGCGTTGCCATTATTCTCGTCCTTGTTGCTTGGCAGCTCTCGCCATCCCTCCCCGCTGCGCCAACACTTTTTCCCCGTACCGCATCGGCATCCGCGTATCCTTCCACCGCCCCGCCTGCATCACCGACGCAAGATCGATATTCAGCGCCAGCAAATCCTGCGCCGCGCCGACCCGGCACGAGTGCCCCGAGATCCTTTTCCATTCCTCCGCCGGCAATCCGATCCACTGCCCGACCTTGCGCAGCACCGCCGTCACGATCTGCGCCGTTAATTGCTCTCCGATTCCATTGCGCCCAATCACCCGCGCGAACAGCGGTCCCGACTTCAGTGCTGACCCCTGCAGCCATTGCGCCACCAACCGCATCGTTAAGCTAGACAGATACTCCGTCGCCCCCTCGCCCGCCGTATCCGTCTTTGACCGCCGAATCAGCACACTGCCCGACCCATCGCCTGAATCCGCAATATCCTCAATCCGCAAATTCACCAATTCCTCGCGCCGGCACATCGTGTCGTACGCCACCACCACCAACGCCCGATCCCGAATGTCGCGCAAACCTCGCGGCGCAAATTCCAGAAACTGCGCAATCTCCGCCCACACCAAACCCCTGGCCTGCACCTGTCGCGCGGGAACGCTACGCGACATCTCCTTTAAGGCAAGCCTCACCGATTCGGAACTCGTGGGATCCGCAGCGCCGGCGGCGCGATGTGCCCGCCCAATCGTCGACGCATACCGCCGAATCGTCGCCGGCTTTTTTTGATGCGAGAGACACTCGAATACAAAGTCGCTCACTGTCTTCGCCTGCGCCGGCATAGACGCCGTCCGATACCTCACACAGAATGCAGTGAAGATTCCCCAATCCGCCTCCCACGCCCGCAGCGTATTGGCCGCGAATGCTCTTTTCGCCATTGATGACCAGTCATCCAGGCGCTCATAAAACGCAACCGGCCCTTCGGCTTCACTTTTGTTTATGGACCCCTCGGAATCCGTGCCCACGAGAGTGTTACGGGGAATCATCCTTCGCACCTGCGCGATTTAGCGACAACGACACAGGCCTCCGCTACATACGCCGCGTCGACTTCATAGTCATCCTCTAAGGTCTGCGCTCCAAACGCTTCGATGTGCGCCCTGACCGCGGATTTCGCGCCATATAACGCGGCCTCAAAGGAGTCACCTTGCCCCATCACAACGCCCGTCAACCCCAACGGATACGCGAGATAGCCGTCGGAGTGACGTTCAACGATGAATTTGAATGTACGTAGTGTCATTTCGAGAAAGGCCGCCCGCCATGCTCATTTTCCAAGCAGAGGCACATGAATCGCCGCTGCGGCCTTACGCAACGCGCCATCGAGAGTGCCTAAGGGAAGACTCAGACGTCGGGCGAGTTCAAGATACGAGGCGTCATACAGGGTGAGTTCATGCTGATCAGCAAGTGCTGCGGTATCGGTCCAGGCGACGGCAGCGCTGTCGAGATCCACACGAATTGGCAACTCACGCAGCAAACCCGCGAGCCGATGGCGCGTGTCACGCTCGACTCGCTTCCGTCGCTCGGCCATGGCAAGCGCGTTCAATACTTCGAGCGGCCATAGCACCGGCACAACTGCGCCCGTATCCACCACTCGTACCAGCAGCGCATATGTCGCCTCGGTGCGTTCGTCTTCAAAACACCAAGTTAGTGCAACCGAACTGTCGAGAACGAAGCTCAACGACGGCCTTCATTGATTAGGTCTTTGATTGAAATGCCGCCCAATGTCAGGCCGCGACTGAGCTCCAGCAATCCTCTCGCCGCGTTTTCTGCTCGTGCGCGATCAATGCCGGTTGCAGCGGGTACCAGCCGCGCGACCTCCTTTCCACGACGCGTAATCACCACTTCTTCGCCGTTCTCGACTCGATCGAGCAGTGAACCCAATGTGTTTTTCGCCTCAAACGCCCCGACTTTTCGCATATGACACTCCTCTGATTAAGCTAGCTTACCAGCTAGCTGCTTTGGGGCCTATACCAGACCCGGTTTCAGTTCTCCATCCAGGGAATCCGTTACGTCGGCCGTACTAGCCATTCATGGCTCCTGAGGCTCCAGAGGCGTCAATTTAGCCTATCACTAACGATAACTGCCCTTATCATGCGCAATAAGGGAATCTACAGATGCCATAACTAAGCGGTTCCAGGGGGTCGCATGCTCTTCTCAGCCCGCACTCAGCCGCGACTTGCGTAGTTTTGAGTTAAGCACCCCTCCGCCGTTCAGAACTTATACCCAATGCGCAGGCCCAGCGTTCGCGGACGGTTCACGGTCGTCATCTTGGTGAACTGCGCATAACTCGAAAAGAGCTGGGCTCGTGTGTCGGTCAGATTCTCGCCATAAAACTGTGTGGTCCATTTGTCTTTACCGATACCGATGGATCCATCCATGGTCGAGAACGGCGCATTCTCATAGGCAATCGAATTTCCCTGCAAATCAGTCGTCACGCGATCGGTCGTCGAGTACGAATGGGCCTGATGCGTGCCTGCTAATTGCCAGAACGCGTCATAGTCGTTGAGCTTGAACTCGTACCGGATGCGGATATTGCCTTGGAACGGGGGCGACATGGCAAGCGGGCTGCCGATCGTTCCGAACGGTTCCAGATTGATTGGGATCGGCTTGCCGTTGATGCCGATCAGCGCCGGACTGTTGGTGAGCTCACTGCTGTTCCACGCGGCAGAGGCTGTGATTGTCAATTGCTTGATCACCTTGAAGACCACTTCCGACTCAACACCATTTACGCGGTAGTCAGGGCCGTTTGTCCCGAAAGTCAGGTTGCCGAACAGAACGGCATTGAAGACATTGAGTTGTACATTTTTCCAGTTCTCCCGGTACACCGCTCCGTTGAACTGCAAGCGATGATTGAGCCACTCAGTCTTCCAGCCGATCTCCTGGTTGGTCAACGTGTCGGGCGCATAGGAGTATGGGACGGTCCACTTACCGAAGAGCGGTGAACTGGCGGGGACGATCCCTTGGCCGCGGTTGAAGCCGCCCGGGCGGAATCCTTGTGACCACGTGTAATACGCGAGCGCGTCGTCGGTGACCTTCCAGCTGACATTAAAGCGACTCTTGAAGCCCGAGTAGATCTTATGAAGCCCCACGGTGCCATCACTGTTAACGACTGTGTCCAAGTTCGTCGTGGTATTGGTGCAGGTGGGGTTTGCCGGTGTCGGCGACAGGCGGCAGCCGTAGCCGAAGCCATCCGCGCCCTCTTCGTAGTTGTTCATCGAATACCAGCGGGTCCCGGCTGTGACCGTCAACTTCTTCGGGATGATATCGAAGTCGACCGATGCAAAGGCCGCCTTTTGCGTGTAGCCGCGGGTAATGTCGTCATAGAAGTCAACGCCCAGAGCGCGTGGATTTGGGTTATTCACGCCGACAATGCCCGGAGGCGGTTGCAACGGTACGTTGAAGCCAGCGCCTGGTGCTTCAGCGAACCAATCGTTACTGTCCTGCATCTGAAAGCGCTCCCAGAAAACACCGCCGATGGCTCGTACTCGCCAGTCATCCGGCGTGCTGAGGCGCGCCTCGTGACTTTGATGCGTATTGCGCTCGACATCGCGCCAGTATGAACTTGGCGAGAAGCACTGGCCCGGATCATTGATGCCGTTTGTTCCCGGCAGACGGCACTGGTAGTAAGCTCCCAGCTGCCCACGGGAATAGTTGGTGTAGTCCTGAACCTGGTCGACGTTGCGGACCAGATAACCGCCCGTGTACACGAGCTTGAGTTCATCCAGGCGCCCCGTGAGTGTCCAGGCCGTGTTTGAAAAGCTATCCTTGTCGTAAGACGGATTGTAGATCTGCACCGACAAGTCGGGGAGCGGTTGTGCGTTGGACCCAATTGGCATCTCCGCGAAAACACCGTCCGCCTCCATTTGCTGATAGGATTGTGTGACCAACAAGTTCCAGTCCGGGTTCATCTCGTACAATCCCGACACACGCAATCCCTTGTACACAACCGGATTGATGGCGTTACCGACGATGTTATTGTTATTGATTGACTGACTATTGGGCGGCACAGCGCCGCCGAAATATTGGACAATGGCCAAATCGGTTGGCTCGTGACTAAAGGTTCCGGGGACGTCGTTAATGTAGCCGCCGCGCGCGTCATCGTACACCACCGCACGGATCGCAAGCGTATCCGGTATAAGCGACAAATTCAGCATTGCATCTGCGTTAGAGCTCGGGTCACCATGGGCCGTGGTCGCGTAGCCCGCGTTGACGGCAGCCTCCGTGACGTTGAGTTTTGGTTTGTTCGTGATGTAGCGGATGACACCCGCCTGCGCGCCGGCACCGAATAGCGTCCCCTGGGGACCTTCCAACACTTCGATGCGCTCAAGATCCGCGGCGTAGACATCGAGATTTCTGCCGGGCAGCTGGGCCGACTGGTCGTCGAGGTACACAGCGACATTGGGAAAGCTTCCTGTGCTGCCAACCGACTGCAATCCTATTGCGGTAGTTGCAAGACCGCGCATGTAGATTTGACTCTGGCCAGGACCCACACCGTTACTCGTCACGTTCGGGACATATTTGACAAAGTCATCGAAGGTTTCGGCATTCAGGTTCGCCAGCGTGTCAGCACTCAACACCTGTATCATGATCGGTACATTCTGAATATTCTCCGTACGCCGTTGCGCCGTTACTACTATTTCGGCGATCCCGTCGGATGCCGAATCGGAACTGCTCATTGCGGCTTCTGCGGCATAACCTGCCGTGGCAGGCATGTAAAGGATGGTGAGGATCGCCGACGTAAGCTTCGGGTTGGGTTCCACTTGTTCTCTCTCCCTATAGATAATCGATGGAGGCTTCCATCTTGATTCGCGTTCGCGTCAGATATCGATAACAACGGACTCAGTAGGTCTCGAACAGCAGAGCAATATTTCGCCGGGGGCGGGCTCGACCACCGGGGACTCGAAGTACGCGACTGCGCCGCGCTTAATCGTGCTGAGGCAAGTACCACACACACCTGCACGACAACAGAAAGGAGGCGAAAGGCCGCTTTGCTCGGCAAAATCGAGCAGCGAGTGCGCGGTCGGATCCCACTCCGCAACGAGGTTGGCGCGCTCGAACGTTACCGTGAGCCGTTCGGAAGCACACTCGACTTTCGGTGCATCGGATTCGACAGCCGGCGATTCTGTCGGCCGCATCAGCTCATGCATCGCTGCCGCCTGCCGCCGCCTGATCGCCGGCGCCGAGACGCCGCGCCATGTACTGCAGCAGGTCCCAAATTGTCCCTTCGAAGTTGTCCGGTGCGAGCGGTCCGGGGGTGTAATGACGACTCTTAAGGCCTTTTTGGAGCGACTCGAGTGTCGCTCGATCTTCCTCGCAGAAGGCCTTACACAGCTTGATATAGTCCTTAACGACAGGCGACTCTGAATCGTTCGGAACGCCGGTAATTCCCCAACGGATACCCACTGTGTCGACCGTTAAAGGGCGCAAACACATGTAGAGCGTGAAGTGCGGGCAGAAGCCAACGACAAAGCTCGGGTACACACAATAGAACACATCCGACCGCCGTTCCTGCGCGGTGAGGTCCTCGTGATAAGGGCCTCGTTCAGGACAGGTTGGATGAAAATTCGAGCGATAACCGGTAAATCCCGGCTGGTTGGGCAACTTCTCGCACAAAGTCGTCGGCGTGATGGCGTGCAGCGTGTTTGCATGCAACGGGCTGAGGTGATAACCCTCCATGAAGTTCTCGACGAGGCACTTCCAATTGTTGTTCCAGGTCTCCTCGGCGCCGAATAGAAAGTGACGGTCCGCCGGGTGGTAATTTCGAATATAGGGTTCCGTCGCTGCGAGTTCAGTCGCGAGAGGCGCCGCGGTACCATCTAAGTTGACGAAGATGAAGCCCTGCCAGGTTTCGCTGGCGAATTGCGGTAGGCGACAGTTCCGCTTGTCGAAGAAGTGGACACCTTCCTCGATCAACGGCGCCGCCAGGAGCTGACCGTCGAGGTCGTAGCTCCAGGCGTGATAACCACAGACGAACCGAGCTGCATGACCCGCAGATCGCGCAACGATATTGCCGCGATGTCGACAGACGTTGGACAATACGCGGATCGTCCCGCCAGAGTCCCGGACGACCAGTAACTGTTCGTCCACGAGTTCGGTCGTAAAGTAGTCGCCGGCGCTGGGCACTTCACCCACGTGACCCACGCAGATCCATTGCTTACGAAACAGCTCCTCGCGCTCGAGCTCGAGATACTCAGGCGCCGTGTAATACGCGGCCGACATCGCCCTGGCCTGCTGTCGGGGGATCTGAATCAGTGAGGCGAGTTCTGTGCGGATCTGTCGGACGGATGGAGTCATTGTGGTGGACATAAAGGGTGTTCTTGTTGGCCGCTTGAGGGCGCTTCGGTTCAACCGGCGCTTGCGAGGAGCTGTTGCTCGGCTGCAATCATTTGAGTGAGGCGCTTGCGAAACAGCAGCGGTGCCCGATCGATTGCAAGGTCGATATTTGGGGTCACCTTGTTGTCAAATCCTTGCTGGACAGCCGCGAGGATTACGCGGTCCTCCTCGAAGGCCGCGCGCACGCCATCGTCCATTGCTTTAGATATGGACTCATCTCCCGGGTAGCAATTGCGCATCTGAAGCCAGAAATACCGGGTTCTCTCGGCGTTGATGGGTGTCATAAAATTGTATGAGTCCATCACCAGCGCCTGCGCATCGATTGGCCGACCTTTGCCACCAGTTCCCACGGGAACGAACACCGCCTTGATGATGGCGTGGCTCGGAAAGCGAACCTCGTAGTGTTGCAGTCGGTCACAGCGACCCGCAAACGTCACAAGCGACTGATAGAACGGTGCCACTTCGGCGTTATGCATCCACCGGGCGGCAGTTACGCCCTCCGCCGACACGGTTACCTCGACGGGCTCCTCCTCGCAAGCCGCATTTCCAAATGAGGTGCGATGGACCCAGGAGACGTGGGAGGGGTCGAGCAGGTTGTCCGTGACGTAGAGGTAATTGCACTCGACGGTCATGCAACCGCCGTGATTCCTGCCCCAGCGAGGATCATCATAATGTGCGAGGGGAAAAATGCGGTTTGGATCGGCTTCGCCGGCAGCACCCATCCAAATCCAGACGAATCCGTATCGGGAGATTGCCGGGTAGCTTCGCACACGTGCGGCTGGTGGAATCTTGCTCGCCCCAGGCATCCGCGTGCAACGGCCCGCCGTGTCGAATACTAGGCCGTGGTAACCGCATTCGACCTCGTCGCCCATAATTCGTCCCATCGACAGCGGCAGCTTGCGATGCGGGCACGCGTCCTCGAGCGCAACAGGCGCTCCCGCTTCCGTCCGATACAAAACGACTCGGTCGCCGAGAATCTCAAGCGGCAGCAGTCCACGCGTGACTTCGTGGTCCCACGCTGCCACGTACCAGGCGTTTCTCAAGAACACCGCAAACTCCCTTGGCTAAGGTACGGAGTGTAGGTCCCGACTGACCTCTGTAATCGCCATTGCACTGAGGACTGTTTTAGCTAAACTAAATTATGGTTCGCCTCCAGAACTTGTTTCTTTGCACAGGGACCACTTGACTAGGGCCCCTCCGCTTCGGGCAATTCAGGCTTTCGAGGCATTGGGCCGCTGCGGGAGTGTGACGGCCGCGGCGCAAGAACTGGGGGTCTCTCCGGGAGCCATCACGCAGCAGATCCACGTGCTGGAGAAGTTCCTGCAGTTCCGTTTGGTACAAAGGCACGGTCGGGGGGTGGAACTGACGAGCTGGGGAACGATGTATTTCTCGCATGCCTCGGGCGCCATGGATCTGCTGCGTAAAGGCATGCGAGACCTCGAACGCGCCCGCCGGTCCAATCATTTGGGCGTCAGCGCACTACCGTCATTGACAAACAAGTGGCTCGGCCCGTTACTGTTCGAATGGAAAAGACTCAACCCGGAGGCGAACATACTGTTGGAGGGTGTCGATCCGGAACCGCTCCTCGAGGACGGGGCAGCCGATTTTCGAATTTCATATGGTAGCCGCCGACGTCTCCACCAGCGCTGCGCCCACTTGTTCACTGACTATCTGGTCCCCATTGCTAGCCACTCGCTGCTAGCGGGCCGCACACTTCCGATGGAACCGCATGATCTATTGAAATTTCCACTTCTGTGGATTGACTGGGGCGCGGAGTTTATCGCGACGCCCACTTGGCGGGACTGGTTCACCTTCGTCGGTGTGGCGTATGATCTCGTGCGCTGCGACCTCACTTTTTCTCTGTCGAGCGCGGCTATCGATGCAGCGATGGAGGGCCGCGGGCTTGTGCTGGCGCAGCACTCCATGGTTGCAGGCGCCCTCCATTCCGGAAGCTTAGTCCGTCTATCGGACCTGAACCTTCCGCTCCCTGAAGCGTATTTTCTCGCCTGGAATAGCTCCGCTCTGGACAAACCGATGGGTGCCGCCTTTCATACGTGGTTGAGGGGGGAAGCGCGGCGCTTCGAAGCCCCCGAGACGGCCCGCGTTTCGCCCAGTCGCTCGTGATGCGCGAGCAGAGCGAACATCGCCCCACGCTCATCAAAGGAAAGATTTTGGCCCCGCTAAGCCGCTCTCCACAGACAACTCCAGGATTTAGTCTATCTAAAGTAATTCTCAGCGCAAATGCGAATTCGATGCATACCCGCGGCGTAAGCTGCTGGACTCGCAAGAGTTTCCGGCAATCAACAGATTCGGCTTGTGTACTCTGGCATAACGTCGCAATTGGCCTGATCGTCATCCATAGATTGTAAAGCTACCGCTCGGGGTTCAGGCAGGCGATGCAACCGCTACATGTGTTCGATGGAAAGGGGCTAACTGTCGCCCGAATAGCAGAGCTTTCCCGGTCTGCGGGCGCGGTCGTTTTGTCCGCGGAATCCTGGCGGCGAATCGCCGCATCGCGCTCGATCGTGGAGCGACAACTCGCTGCCGGAGCGACCATATACGGTGTCAATACGGGAATTGGATCGCAGAAGGATGTGGGCGTCGCCGCCGAGAACCTCGCCAGCTTCAGCAATCGCATGGTCATCAGCGAAGCGACGGACTTTCCTGGCCCGTGCGCATCCGAGCGGGCGGTGCGGGCCGCACTCGTCGTGTTGATCAACAATATCGCGGGGGGTCGTACCGGGGTGCGACCCGAGTTCGCTAAGCGCCTGCTCGAGCTGTATGAAGCTCCACGGATGCCGACGGTGCGTCAAGACACCTCATTCGGTACGGCCGACCTCACGCCTCTCTCGCAACTTGGTCTCGCCGTGCTCGGCATATCGCTCGATGAGCGCGAACCCATATTGACCACTCGAATGAATTTGGCTCCCAAGGAATCCGTCTCGTTGATCGACAACAACAGCTTTGCGCTCGGGTCCGGCGCTCTCGTCCTGGTGCAAGTTGAGCGATTGCTGCGTGCCTTTGATGTGGCCGCGGCGACCGCTTTGGAAGGATTGCGCGGCGGACTGCGGGCGCATAGCGAACCGGCGGCCGGGGGTTATCGCGGCGAGGGCCAAGCGCGTTCGAGACGCACGTTGCTCGGCGCGTTGACGGGCAGTCGACTACATCGACCCGATCAGGCGAGATTTCTGCAAGATCCCTTGAGTTTTCGCAGTATCACGCAAATCAACGGTGCGGCGTACGAGGCCTGGTCCTGGACAAAAGCGCAAGTCGAGGCGGAAATCAATTCCTCTGTCGACAATCCCTTGGTCGATCTCGACTCCGGCGAACTTTTCACCTCCTCGAGCATGGTGTCGCTGCTCCCGGCGCTGGCGATGGACACGCTGCGCCAGGCGCTTGCCAAAGTCGCCATTCAAAGCATGGAACGTGCGTTGAAATTGCAATCGCCGCCATTCTCGGGGCTGCCGGTAGGGCTTTCCGAGGAGGGCGCGCCCGACGGTGGCATCCTGTCGATCAATTTGAATTACATCGGCGCGGCCCGGATGGGCTCATTGATGACGGCTGCGGCGCCCGTGGTGCTGCATTATGTGGGTCAAACGGCGGACGGCGTCGAGGATGTCACTAGTCTTCTGCCGCTGTCGGTCACTCAAACCGAAGTGCTGATCGATCGCGCCTGGGAGACCGTCGCCCTCGAAATGGCCATTGCCGTGTGGGCGATGGCGCGCCGCCATCTCGCCCCGGAGGATGTGGGGAAGGGCCCGCGTAAGGTTTACCAAGCGTTGCTGCCGCTGTTGCACATCGGCGATGAGGGAAGGCGGATATTCAACATGTCGCGAATCGTCGAAGCGGTTCGCGACAGCGATCTGGTGGACGAAGGCGCGCGCGCATTCTGAATAGAACCGCGCTGCCCCCGCTGATCCGGATTCGCTGGCGCATCTTTGCGTTCCTGTTTGGCTTCGGATTTCTCGCGTATGTGCAGCAGAAAAGCATAACAATCGCTGCAGAGCAGATCATGCCGAATCTGCATCTCAGTCAGCTGCAGATCGGATGGCTGGAACAGGCATTCGTTCTGGGGTATGCCTTGTTCCAGATGCCCGGCGGCATATTCGGCCAGCGCTTCGGTGCGCGGCGGACCTTAGTGGTCATCGGGCTCGTCGCCTTTTTCGCCATGATCGCAACCCCCATCGCGCCATCCATTTTTAGCGGCCAGCTTTTGTTTGTCGCGCTGCTCGGCGCGCAGTTGCTGCTGGGGGTCGCGCAAGCGGCGATTTTCCCGGTGTCCGCCGGCGTTTTCGGCGCCTGGTTTCCGCAGAACCGATGGGCGTTTGTGCAAGGACTACAGACCATGGGCATGCAGTTGGGTGCAGCGCTCACGCCTGCCCTGATCGCCTACCTGATGACCAGTGCCGGTTGGCAGAGGGCGATGATCTGGACGACGCTGCCAGCGCTAGGACTAATCGGGTGGTGGGCCTGGTACGCACGCAATACGCCGAGCGAGCACCCCGCGGTCGGCGCAGCGGAACTCAATGAGATCGGCATTCGAAGCAGCGCTGCGGCATCTGCGTCTATTACTGGCGCGCGCATCTGGTGCGTGCTCAAAGACCGCAACGCGCTGCTGTTGTTCGTCTCCTACGCCTGCATGAATTACGTCTTTTATTTGCTTTCCAATTGGGTGTTCTTGTACCTCGTTCAGGAGCGTCATTTTTCTGTGCTGGAGAGCGGTTGGTTAGCGACCACTCCGCCGCTTGCGGCTGCCGTGGGCGCTGGGATTGGCGGCGTGGTTGCGGGCCCACTCTGCGCTCGTTACGGATTCCGCTGGGGCTATAGACTGATTCCGCTCATCGCAATGCCTGCAGCCGGTTTTTTACTCCTGGTCGCGCTCTATATGACCAATGCGTATTTGGCCGTGGCAGCCCTTGCAACGTGCTATGCCAGCGTGGAATTGACCGAAGGTTGCTATTGGGGATGCGCGATGACCGTGGGCGGTGACGACACCATGGCCGTCACCGGCTTCATGAACACCGGCGGCAATCTCGGCGGCATTATCGGCATTCCAATCGTCGCTTACTTGTCGGGACTGCATTTGTGGAATACGGCATTTTTCATCGGCGCTGGTTTTGCGGTGATGAGCGCCGTCTGTTGGCTCGGTATCGATGCCGAGCGACACGTCGGCGGGACGGTCGAGGCCGGGGCGGGCAGCAGGGAGACTTTGGATCCAGTAAATCCTTTCTGATCCTCGTCGCCCCAATCGGTCGCGACCACCGAACAATCGTCGACGTACTTGTCTAAGATGCAAACAACGCGAATCGCGAGATATCGCACAGTTCGCTCCCGGGAAAATCGGCAACTCGCCCACGGCGAACGCGATCAAGTCCGCGCCGCCTACAATCACGCCGAATACCTCGCGGAGAGGAAGTTAATGATGCAAGGCTGGGCAAACTACCTTGACCAATTGAGGGCAACCAAATCCGCGTAAGGTCACTGGAGCGTGGTTTCCCAATTTCGCCATTTTTTTGTGCCACTCGGCAATATCCGACCGCCTACTATCGCTTTACAGCGGCGATCGCACCCTACCCCTTGGCTCGCATACCCCCAAATCCATCCAAAATCCTTCTCATTACCAACCCATCTTGGCGGCTCCGCCGCCNNGGGAGGGAATTGAACCCCCGACACGCGGATTTTCAATCCAAGCTCTAAATCACCTCAAGCTGCTGATTATACACGGGTTCTCCCACACGATTCGTGGAGTATTCCGTACAGTTACGCAGGGCTAAGCGCCTGAATTATGTAGATGTCGCTTCTCGGTATTCCACAATCACGATACGGACACGCGATTACTTCAGCTGTGGGCCCGTACGTCGGGATTCTAATTCGTCCATGAATGCGTCGACAGAGGGGTAACCCAAAATACGGCTACGCTCGGCCGTGTAATCACCTTGACCGGAGTCGAACTGCTGCAGAAAGCGCGCCATCCCCACCGGACCCAACGCCTTCGCCAGCGCATCAATTCCGGCACGTCGCAACTCGGCAAGTGTTGCCTTGCCACCATCGATCGGCTCTACTTCTGCGTTCATGGCTTAATCACCTCCGCATACCATTTTGCGGGATTTTCGACGTAGACGCTCATCGCCGGCGTATCGTTTGCGCCATGAAGCTGAAACAGTCCAACCCTTACCTCAAGTCAGCTGCTGACCGAAGGGCTGCGTTACGCTTTTCGGCTCAATCATCGTCCGCTGTCGAGGGCATCCGCGCGCCGTTCTGCAAGGGAAAGGGCATGAAGTCACCACCTGCTAACACCAAGGCGTTTATTGTCCACTGGAAGCGGCACGTCGCTTCGAGCGATCGATTGAGATAAGGGTCATTCGTCGCTGCTCAGGATGGTTTTCGCATAAGGCGTTTGACCGCGGCTGTCCAGCCGCTAGTTCCGCCGCTATACTGACTAACGCCTGGGGGAGACAGGCATTAAGGGAGATTCATGAATAACTATCGAATGGGGCGCGTTGTCGCGCTCGGCCTATCGTTCGTGAGCGGGATGTTTGCGCAGGTGGGCATTGCTCAGCAGTCGCATTCCGACTCGTCGCAGCTCGAGGAGATCATCGTCACGGCGGAGAAGCGCGAAAGCACCGTGCAGAAGACGCCGATCAGCCTGACGGCCATCTCCGGCCAGGACATCCTGGATCGCGGACTGACCAACCTGGGAGACCTCGTGCAGTCGGTTCCCGGCGTGTCGATCCGCACCAGCGGTCCCGGCATGACCGAGTTTGAAATGCGCGGTATTTCCTCGACGGGCGGCAACTCGCCGACGGTCGGCTTTTACTATGACGATGTGTCCCTCACAGCGCCTTCGGCATCGAACGAGGGCAAGATCGTGATCTCTCCGGCCCTCTATGACTTGAGTCGGGTAGAAGTGCTGCGCGGACCCCAGGGCACCTTATACGGATCGGGCTCCATGGGCGGCACCATCAAGGTCGTCCCGAACGCCCCGAACCTCACGGCTTTCGACGCCTCGGCCGAGGTGGTCTTTGGCGACACCGACCATGGCGGCTTCGACCATGCCGAGAATGCCATGATCAATCTGCCGTTCGGCGGGGGCCTCGCGGCGTTGCGCATCGTCGGGTCTTATGCGCGTGACGCGGGTTGGATCGATCGCGTGGTCATCGAGCCAGGCGCCTTTCCCTTGAACAATGGGACCACGCGCGGCAATGTCCTAGCGGCGCCCGTGGAGGCCGACTATCACGATGTCAACGACGTCGAGCGCACCACCGTTCGAGTGAGCCTGCTGCTCAAGCCCATCGACGGACTGAGCATCACGCCGTCGTTCTTCTATCAGAACATGCAATCGGGCGGCTTGCCGTACATCGACAGCAATCCGGGCACGGACGCGCACTACCAGCCGTTCGATGTTTCCGAGGCCTACTCGGACGTGTTCAAGCTGTCTTCGCTCAACATCACATACACAACGCCGATCCTGGAGTTGACCTCGATCACGTCCTATTGGTCGAGAAACGAGCCGCTGACTCAGGACACGTCGGAGTCCTGGACCACCGGCCTCGGGCCGGCGTATGTCTCCGGGTACACCGCGGCGCAAGGGGGACTCGGCGCGGCCTCTGCGATCGAGTACAACCCGTCGCATCAGACCACCGAGGAGCTACGCGTTTCTTCGGTCGGAGACTCCAAACTCAAGTGGCTGCTTGGTTACTACTACGAGGATTTCCATTCGGCCTGGGACATCGTATTCCCGTCGCAGAACGGCGCTGCGCTATTCGGCTCGAACAATCTGTTCAGTTACTTCAGCCCGATGCCGATCTACCAGCAATCCGTGTTCGGCGAAGTGACCTATAACATCACCGATCCCTGGGCGGTCACCATTGGCGCGCGCCGGTACCATTACAACGCCCCGGTCAGCCTCGACCAGTTCGGTGCACTTACGGCCACCGTTGTGACTCAGACTTCGGAGAAAGATCAGGGTGTTACGCCCAAGGCATCGATGTCCTATCAGTTCACGCCCGACCTCATGGTCTACGCGACCGCCTCGAAGGGTTTTCGTCCCGGCGGCGGCACGGGCCCCGTGCCCACCTCGGGACCGGCCTCGTGCGAAGCCCAGCTGCAGACGGAGTACGGCAGCAACGGGGCCTTCGTCAACGGGCCCATATCGTTCAAGTCGGACAACATCTGGAGCTACGAGGTGGGCGAGAAACTGCGCCTCTTCGACAATCGCGTGACCGTGAATGGTTCGCTTTATTTCGAGAAATGGAGCGGAGTGCAGCAAACCAACGCACTCTCCCAATGCGGTTACGTCTATTCGGTGAACGCGGGCGATGCACATGTGCGCGGTGGCGAGCTCGAGATTCAGGCCATCGTCGTGCCTGAACTCACGGTGTCGGGAAATGTAGGGTACACGCATGCGGCGTTGGTGAGTGCCACCCTCATCGATTCGGGATTCAGCCCGGGAACGGCCATCCAGGACGTGCCGCAGTGGACCTCCACCGTGTCGGCGGCCTATCGACATAGGCTGACGGACGAATTGGTGCTCACGGCACGCGCCGACAACACCTATACCGGGAGCCGTACCGACGAGACCTACTCGATAAATGAGCTGCCGTCCTACGACCTCACCAACATTCGTGCCGGTGTGGAAGCGGGACGTTGGTCGGCTGTTCTCTTCGTGAACAACGTGGCGGATAAGCGGGCGCTCCTCAACAACGTCACGCAAGCCGCCGAGAATATTCCGACCTTCAACCGGGTCGCGGTGAGCCAGCCGCGCACCACCGGCATCGACCTGAGCTATCGCTTCGGCGGAACGTGACTGGGTCGGGCCGCGGCGTCTTTGGCCGCGGCCTTTTCTATCTATTGACCGATAGGCGTGCGCACGGGCAACGGCACGTTGCATAGCTCGATGGCGCCTGGGTTGTGCTTGAACCACGGCTCATGCCGGTCGCGCCGCTGCGCGAGCACCGAGCGGAAGGTCGCGCTCCCGGTGCGCAGCACCTCGATCGGCGTGCGCTCGGACTGCGCCACGTCCGAAGCTATCCGGATCGAAGTGATGGGTGTTGGAGGTTCCGAGGCGACATAGAAGCCCATCTCGCCGCTCCCGCGCGGCAGCGTCGAGAGGAGTTCCATCCCTTGGAGGACGCGTCCGAACAGCGCGACATTGCGATCGACCNNGCCGATCACCGCATACATCTCAGCGCCGGTGCTTTCCGCCGGGTCGTCGCGACCCGCGCCGACCATACCGTAGCAGTGCGCCAGCCACACGGTGTGCGTACGCGGATCGCGCCCTGCCGGGAACCCGTCCAGGAAGCCGACCTGCGGCGCGTACAGATCGTGGTCCGGCAGCGGCTCGAAGCGCGCCGCGGCGCGCGCATCGACGGTGAACTCGACGGCTGGACGCACGCCGACCGGCAGGGAGCGGCCGTGACTCTCATCGTCCCACTGCACCACGTAGTTGTCCTGTGCGCGGATGATCGCGAGACCGTCGAAGTAATGCGCGCGCGCCAACAACTTGATGTTCGAGACATGCTGAGGCGCGGTCCGTGTCGCGAGCTCGATCACGACG